>NZ_VIWV01000001.1:7113105-7456211 GCF_007829875.1 Streptomyces capillispiralis
GCTCAACGGCTTCACGCAGCCGGCGATCGACTTCGCCCAGCATCACCAGCTCATCCTCATGAGCCGCCCGGAATTGAAACGATGGGCCCACGGCGAGCACCTCTACGACGTCCTCGGCATCCCAAGCACGACACACTGATGCCAGCGCACACGGAGCTGAGTCCGTCCCGGGAGATCCCGCCTAGTGGCCGGTGGTCCCGTTTCGGGCTCAGTCCGGTGCGGCGCGTTGTCATGGAGGTCGGCCCGGCCCCTCCCGGCGAAGAGCTCCCCACCGCGAGGCGGCCTTGGGTCGAGAGATCGTGAGGCGACACACCCACACCTGTGATGACGCCGCGGTCTCCGGCATGCCGGTCCTCCCCAATGGGCTCTCTACCCCAGCCGCTCACCTTCTGAAGCGCGCTTCCTGACGATCCGTGACCTTGCTGCTCGGCGGGTAGGTACTGAGGCTGCCCCGCAAGGCCGCAGTAGCGGACTCACTGCCTCCGAGGCAGCCGTCCGGGCTGACCATCAGCATGAGGAACCGATCAGGTAGAGCGCGGCAGGCGGAAGGTGAGCCGGTCGCGGCAGAGGGTGACCTCTATGTCGATTCCGCTGTCAAGGACGGTGAGCACGTCGATGTGAGCGTCGGCGGGTACCCGCGCCAGGTCCCTGGTTCCGTCGGAGACGGTCAGTGGATCGGGCGTGTCCGTGGCGTCATTTCGAATCCGCACCGCTAGAGGTGCCTCGGGAGCAGCGGCGAAAGGAATTACCTGCAAAGAGCAACGCTCGGTGTCCAACAAGTCGTTGATCAGGCTTCGCTTACGGAATCGGGTGTACTCGAGGAGTTCACCGGTCTCATAGGCGTTGGCGTTGAAGTCGCTCTTCCACCGGTTGATATGGAGATCGGTTAGCCACTGGCGAAGGTCTTCGGGGCGAATGTGTTGGGTCTTGGCCGAACGGCCAATGCTGTGGGCCAGTCGGCGAGACGTGATACCGGCGTTCAGGAGATTGAGGGCGTGGGGGGTGTCCACTCCGTGGCGCAGGTGCCATCCGGCCGTGGACGGGAGCCGGAATGTGGCATGAGCGTTTTCAAGGCGGGCGTTGACAAGGTTGATCAGTGCGCCGAGGGTCCAGGACAGGTAGTGCTCGAAGGTGCTGCTGATATTGCTGACGGTCTGTTCCAGGGCCCACTCGGGCGGAAGCGATGGCAGCCAGTCGGTGGAGAGGTCGGGGATGGAGCGGCCGCCGATCCACGCCGCCACCGCTGCCGCGATGTCGACAGTGATCTTGTTGCTCCTCCCCCTCGGCTTTTCGGTGAAGGTCCAGGCATCCTTGGCCTCGGGGAGACTGAGCAGAAGGCTGTAGACGTTGTGCTGATCAAAGAAGTCCAGGGCTTGTTGAAGCGGCCACTCGGAGGCCAGAGCATCGGCGAGGGCCTCTCCCCAGAAGCCGGGAGGAACCGGTGTGGGAGCTGCCGGATCCCGCAGAAGGAGTACGGTCAGGACTTCTGCAACGGCGTCCAGGGTGCGGGCGGACCTGATACTGGTCCCAGGGGTGGTCCAACGGCGGCGTGCACCTTCATCGGTAGCTGCGTATTCATCAGCGACCTTGACCGCGAGACGCATCCAGCGCTGGGCGAGCTCGTCCGGCAATTGGCGCATGGCCAGAAGTCGTTGGACAGCGGCGAGGGGCGGCTGCTCGGTGAGCGTGGGGATGCGTGAGAGCGCGTCGAGCGTGAACCAGACGTATGAGGCGAAGTCCGCCGCCTGGCTGGCCGCGAGACGTAGGACAGCGTTGGCGCTCTGGGCGATGAGCTCCTCCGCCTCGGCGAGGGAAGCCAGAGCGTCTTCGGATCCGAGCGCGGAAAGTACGTGAAGCCGGTCGGCTCCAGGCTGAAGCAGGCTATAGTCCGCCGTACGCGGATTGCTGTGACGGGTGAGTAGGATCCAGCCTTCACTTTCGCGGCCGGCGCGGCCAGCTCGCCCGACGGCGTTAAGGAGTTGGGCAGGTGGCATCTGAGGTCGTCCCGACCAGCGGTGGGGTCTGCCGTCGTCGACGTCGCTGTGGATGACAACAGAGCGCACGGGCAGATTGACGCCGTCGGTGAGGGTGCTGGTGCAGCAGATCACGTTCAGTTTGTCGTCACGAAGCGCATCTTCGACGGCGCGCAAGACTTCGGCCGGGAGCCTGGCGTGATGGTAGGCGACGCCGTGGCGCGCACAATCAATCAGGGGGTGCTCGGCTCCCAGGGTATCGGCGAGGAATTCGGCCAGTTGTGCGGCGGGAGCGTGTTCGGGCAGAAACTCAGCGACGGCGCGGGCCATCGTCTTGGCCGAGTTCCGTGAGTCGCAGACCACCAGGACGCTGCCAGCTCGTGCCAGGTGGGCGGCTCCGAAGGCGAACAAGGTGCGGTTAGGAACAGATGCGGGTGCTTTGGCACTGGTGTCGCCGGGCGTCTTTTCCAGGTAGATGCGTGTGCCCAGAGGCTCTTCCGGCCGGGTGGTCATCGAGTACGTCTGGCCGGTCGTGGTGGGACGGACACTGATTCGTAGGCCCATCGGCACTCGGAGCTCAGTGGTTCGCGTGCGGTTCGGGTGCGGCGGAAGTGTCCTGCGCACCTGCTGGTCGCGAAAGAGTTCAGGGGTAAGCAGTCCGTGTAGGCGTCGCGGTCCGCGCCATGCGTCGGTGAACACCACTTTCTCTGGGGGCTGTTCATCATCGAGCCAGGCCGCGAGTTCACCGTGGTTTCCGACGGCCGCGGACAGCAACACCAGGCGTGGCGGGCGGGGATGCGCCTGACAGAAGGCGAGGAGCCCTTCGAGGAGGAATCCACGTTCTCCTTGCTGAATGTGATGAGCCTCGTCGATCACGATCAGTCCAACACCGTCCAATGCGGCATGGGCATCTTGGCGCAAGGCGTGCATCAGTCGCTCAGGAGTGGAGATCTCCACGTCGCTATCGGCGCTGGTGAGGGGGGCTCCGGAGGCCGGAAAGTCCGGCTGGTCCGCAGCGAGAGTCCGGCCCAGGACGCGCAGGCGCGAGCGTAGTGCCTGACGCATCTCACGGCCCAGACTTCGCAACGGTGAGACGTACAGCACGCGTTCCGCGTGGTCGGCGAGGTGGGCGCAAATGATGAGCTGCGCCATCAGGGTCTTGCCGGCGCTGGTGGGCACACTGATCAGCAGGCGGCGGGTGTTCTCATCCAGCGGGTTGGCCTTCTTGAGCAGGGAACGTTGCGGCGGCCACAGCGTCATCACCGGTGGATCCGACAGAGCGAAGGTCCGCGCGAGGGCTGGCGGAGATCCGTCGGGCAATAGCCCCTGCAGGCTGTCGGCGGCCAGATCTCCCAAGAACTCCAGCAGGTGTGCTGCCACCCAGCGTGCCGAGCGGTCGGCCATGCCCGCTTCCCCGGTGACGACGTCGCGCAGCCGGGTCCGAGCCTGCTCCAATGCCGGCGCGTCGGCCCGGGTGAGATATCGCGTCAGGTACGCACAGGCGTCGACGACCGCTTCGGCGGGTCCATAGACGGTGCCGTGCAAGTTGGGAGCGTCGGCGAGCTGGGCGAGATCTCTGAACTGAGAACGCCAGCGGCGCAGCAGTTGGGCGAGACGGCGACGCTGCATCCCCAGGAACGCCACTGCGGCTTCGACGGCGAGTGTGTCGAGGTGGCTCGACAGGGCCGCCTCAGTGATCAGAAGGGAGTCTGTCTGGTCGATCTGGCGGAAGACCGCGGTGGCGTTGGGGTCCTGCTCGCAACGCCGGTAGCCGATCTGTGCGCCGAAGGCCATGGCCAGGCGCCGGGCTCGGATCACTTCCGGGGGCTGCGCGGATGATGGACGTTCTGCTTCCGCGTCGACAGAGAATTCGGCGGCGCGGATCTGGTGCCGGGGATCGCCCAGAGCCAGCTCGAGGATGTGGGCGCTGACGGCAAACGCGTGTCTACGCCGTACCGGGTCATACAGCTCAGTGCCCTCTGCCGCGGCGGCCACCCCGTGCAGGTACCAGGCGGTGCCGAGAAGCTGATCCGGCACCTCCGAATCGGCACGGATCGCTGCGACTTCGATGTCGGCGATCAGAGCGGCGAGTTGTTCGGGGGAGGGCAGGATGCCGGTCTCATGGACACCCAGTGCTTGAGCCAGGATCTGTGGATCTACAGTGCGCTCCACACCAGCTCCTGTACGTGCTCGGCGAATTCCGCGAAGTTGTCGATGGCGATGACGAGCCCTTCCAGCGCACCGGGATGTGTCAGGTGCGGGATGTGAGTGTGCGAGGTGGTGAACGCCTCGGTGGGTGCTGCAGAGGTGTTGGTGGCCACGCTGACTCCTGCGCCGCTACTGGGGTGGCCGTCGATCCACATCTCGACCATCTGACTGACGAACGCACCGAGATCACCCGCGAACTCGCGGTCTGCCCAGGCCGTCTGGGACAGCACGTACGCGGCGCCATTCTCGCTGAGCTGCTGCCAGGCGCCGGTCACGGTGGCCGTGATCGAGTCGTCCTTGCCGGTGTACTTCTTCATTTCCCAGAGCCGGAATACCAGTTCCGGTCCCGAGCCGCTTCGGGTACGCCGGATGATCAGCCCGTCGCCGCCGCCGTCGTTGACGTTCACTTTCGGCTCAGCCAAGTACTCAGTGGTTCGACCCGGCAGGTCAGGCGTCTCGAGAGCAAGTAGGTACCACAGCCACTCACCGACATGGCCGGGGACGCCGTGGTGCGGCTTTGCGTTTGGCTTCGTCTGAGGCTTGAAGACGGGACTGGCGAACTCCTTGATCAAGCGCTGCTGGCGCGGGTCGAGTGCTGCTTCACCAAGCGCCACTGCTCGCCAGAGAGCGAAGACATGCGGCAACTTGCGGCAGCGCTGTCGCATCACCGCCTCGGCGACGATCCAGGCGATCGCTGCGCGCTCTTCTGGGACGAGTCCGGCCAGCGAGGCGAACTCCCAAGGGCACGGCTGCTGCACACCATGGCGCTGTCGCTTCGTGAACGCGGTGATCCGATTGCCGTGCCGTGCGGCGAGCTTCTGACCTATAGAAGGGGGGACGCGGCCACCATTGCCACCTGCAGTCGCCATGAAGGTCGCGTGTCTCCCACCCGCGGCTGACTAGACGTTGGGCCTTAGGGAGCAAGCCGCTCAGCAGCCCTGGGCGCGTCCGAGGGTAGCTGACGGCTACATGCCCTGGCGCGCTGTCCGCCGTGAGTACGAGGTCGTGGTGCAAGGCGCCTGAGGTCTGCCAGTCGCAAGCTCCCCAGGGCCGGGACGGCGAGGGAATGGGCTACCTCTCCGTCGAGCACCGCGACGACCCGGCGGACGGCTGTCCGGTCGCTGCGCTCGCCACCGACATCGCGCGCGAGGTCGGTGGCGCGAGGCCCGTCGCGTCTACGTCGACGGGGTGGCCGACTTCGCCGAATTCCTAGCTAGAGACGACCAGGACGGCATCGTCCGCCTCTGCACCCTGTTCGGTGCGCTGGTCCTATCCCGGGCCCTCAAAGCTCCCCGCGCTCCGGGGAGATCTTCGCCGCCGCGCACGCAGCCTTGACTGAAGCAGTCTGATCAAGGGTCCGATGCCGGTGCACATCGACCGCGCTCGAAGGCTCCTTCCCGCTCAGTAGGATCACCGGCAGAGCGGGGCGGGAGGCGCACGGGGTGGGGAGCAGCGGTATGGCAGCGGGGGGTCGGCGAGTGTCGGCGGAGCGGGTGCGGGAGCGCCGTAGGGCCGCGGTGCGCAAGCGCGTTCACGACAAGGCACTGGTCGAGGTGCGGGGCTGTCTGCGGGACTGGGACGACGGCCGGGACGCGGCACGCGAGGCCAAGGCGGTGGCCGAGACGATCATCGCGCCCGAGTACGAGGGTCGGGTGCTCATCGAGTTGTTGCAGAACGCGCACGACGCGCACCTGGCCGGCGCCGCCGACGGACGTATCGAGATCCGGCTGGACGAGGACGAGGGTGAGCACGGCACCCTCTATGTGGCCAATGGCGGCAAGCCGTTCGGCGGCAAGAACTTCAAGGACCTGTGCAGCATCGCCCTGTCCAGCAAGCGTGCCGACGCCGGGATCGGCCACAAGGGCGTGGGCTTCAAGAGCGTGCTGCACCTGTGCGACGCGCCCGAGATCTACAGCGTGGCCAGGGAGGGATCCCGGGTCCCCGACGGGTTCACGTTCCGGTTCGCCCGGCTCGATGACTACGACGCGCTCGCCCGGGAGGTGGCACCCGAACGCGTCGGTTTCGCCGACTACTTGAAGGAGAACCTGCTCACGCTGAAGGTGCCGGTCTTCCTGGAGGAGGCACCGAAGAGTGTCCACAACTTCGTGCGCCGCGGCTTCGTCACCGTCGTCCGTCTGCCGCTGAAGTCGGCCGACGCACGCTCGGCCGCCGGGGCGCAGGTGCGGGAACTCATGGACGACAGCGCCCCGTTCGAGCTGTTTCTTGACCGTCTGGAACGTGTCCGGCTGGAGCGGCGGGTCGCAGGGAAAACTCGGGGCAAGACGTATGACCGCCAGGTGGAGGTGCTGCACCAGGCCCGCGGCCTGAAGGTGCAGCAGGTCACCTTGCGCCGGCGGATGCGACTGATCGTCGTCTGCGGGAAGGCCAACCCGGACCGCGCCCGGGAGGCACTCACCGCGTCGATCGAGAAGAGCGGGATGCGACGCGACTGGATGGCCTGGGAGAAGAAGGCCGAGGTACGCGTCGCCGTACCGGTCACCGATCCCCTGCGGGAGGGGCGGCTCTACGCCTTCCTGCCGATGGGCGAGCAGATTCCGGCGCCCGTGCGCGGCTTCGTCCACGCCCCGTTCTTCGCCGAGATGAACCGGCGCTCGTTCAACGAGGCGGTGCCGTGGAACGGCCTGCTCCTCGACACCGTGGCCGAGACGTGTGCCCGCGCGGTGCTCGCCACGGCCGAGGGACGGGCCCCCGTTCCCGCCGGAGCGCTGGTCGACCTGATGTGCTGGCGGTCGCCCACAGCACTGACCCGGCTCGCCTCCTCCTTCCAGCGGCTCGGTCACGGGATCGCCGAGGTGCCGCTCATCCCTGTGATCGCCACGGCGTCCGGCACGCGCACCTCCCTGCACCGGGCAGTGCTGTGGGAACGCAAAGAACACGCCACGGCTTTCACCCCGCACGCGGTCGCCGCCAGTGGGGTCACCGAACTCCTCGACCCGCAGCTGCATTCCGTACGGCTGCGGCGGCTGGTGTCTCTCGCGAGAAGTGTGGGCACGCGCCTCGAACCGCCGCCGGAGCGCCTCGCCTCCTGGGCGGAGCGGCTCGCTGAGGCCGCCGCCCGCGCCCCCTTCGACCCTGGATGGTGGGCGGACTTCTACTACGACCTCTCGCAGGAGTTCCCCGACGGCTCGGACCTGACCGGCAAGCGGATCATCCTCACATCCGAGTCGGCGTTGCCGGCACCGGCTGGCAGGGAAGGCGTCTTCTTCGACCGCGAGTCCCCGCGGGGCGGCCCCCTTCCGGCCCTGCCCGACGGGCTGTCCGGCCGTCTGCACTTCGTGCACGAGGGCATCGCCTGGACCGGCAAGGGCCGCAAGCGCAGAGCGCAGGGCCGCACCTGGCTCAGGACCGCCAGCCTCGTCCACGAGTACGGAGCCGACCGGGTGCTCGAGGTCGTGGCCGCGGCACTGAGGGCGGACGGAGAGGGCGGAGTCGAGGACGGCGTGCGCCTGGCCTGCCTTCGCTACGCCTGCGCGGTATCCCACGCGCTGGAGACCGAGGGGCGCAGGGCTCCGCAGCTGAAGGATCTCCGCGTACCGACCCGCGGCGGCTGGCAGGAGGCGAGCCGCGCCATGTTCGGGCCGGGATGGCCCGGTGAGCACTCTTCCATCGATGACACTCTGACCCGGTTCCTGGAGCGCGCCCGGGGACTGTCGTCCGTACTCACCCAGACGGAGCAGCGGCTCCTCCCGCGCCCCGAGGAGCTGTGCGGGGACACGCTCCCCGTCGAAGCCATGCGGCGCTTCCTCGAACGGCACGACGTCGCTCACGGCCTGCGTCCCCGGCACGAGGTCTTTCGCACCGAAGTGCGAGGCCAGGACCTCAACTGGCCCGCCCGGTTCTGGGTTCCGAACCGGCGGGATCTGCTGCCGCAGTGGCGGACGACCGCCGAGCGCTGGCCGAACCGGCGGCGGGTCGGTTACCTCAAGGTGGCCTACCACTCACGCGCCCATTCCGCGGACGTGCTGCCCGGACAGGACGACTACGCCGCCTTCGGCGAGGAGGACCGCAGGCTCTACGCGGAACTCATCGTGCACGGCCTCGCCTTCTCCTGGCTCGACTCCGCGCTGGAGATGCATTTCGTACGCCACACCGACTCCGCGGGCACCCCCTGGCCCACTCCGCTGGCCGCCTTCCTCGCCCAAGCGCCGTGGATCCCGCAGACCACCGTCCCAGGCGCTCCCGCTGAGGGGATCGTGTTCGCCACGGCGGGCCGGGCCTGGTGGTGGCAGGGCACACAGTCCCCGCCCCCTTTCCTCAGCGTGGTGCCCGCGACCTTGCGCAGCAGGCGGTCCGCCAAGCTCGTGGCACGCCTCGGCCTGCTCGGCATCCGCTCCTGGGACGACCCCGGCACCGCGCTCGACCGGCTCAGCCATCTGCCCAACCTGGTGCAGGCCGGCCCGCACCTGCGCGAAGGCAGGCACGCGCACGAGATCGGGCAGGAGTACGAGAAGGCGTGGGCCCAGCTGCTGCCCGCGAACGGCGGCACACGCACCACCGACGGCGGGCCTGCCACGCCACCGCACCGGCTGCTGGTCCACCGGGCCGGTGCACTCGAACCCCTGGACGCGGCGGAGACGGACGAGCCGGTCTTCGTCCCGGACCCGGACGGCGCCCAGAACCGGGCCCTCCTGGACCGCGTCCCGGTACCTGTGATCCCGATCAGGGACAGGGCGCTGGGCGCCCGGGTCCACGCCTTCCTCGACCAGGGGACGACGTTCGACGTCCAACGGTGCGGCGACGCCACACACGACATCCAGGCCGACGGGCTGCCCGTCCGTGAGGCGATGCGCCTGCCGCTGACCCAGTACGCGGGCCCCTGGCTGCTCACCCTGGTCGCGGCCCTGGTGGAGTTCGACGAGGAGCGCGCGTCCCGGACGGAGCCCGTGACCGTGGCCGAGGCGACCACCCTGCTGCGCCGCTGCGAGGTGACCGTGGCCGACGAGGCCGTCGTCTGGATCGCCGGACACCGTCTCACCGAGAACGGCACGGACCGCGCCCTGCTCCACCCACACCCCGACCGGCCCTGTGTCGTCGTCATGCACAACGGGGCGCGCACCGGCTGGCGGGTGCTCCGTACCGCCGCACCCGCCCTGGCCGCTCTCATCCGCGCGCCCTACCTCGCGGACATCCTGTGGAAGGCACTGACCCGGCTGGAGGAGCGGGACCTGAAGACGGACGACGTTTCCGAGGAGGATCTCGCGGACGTCCTGGAGCTACGGCAGCACCAGCTGCGCGTAATCCTCGCCGAGCGCGCCTCGCAGCGCTCCGGCAGCGCGCGGCTCGTGCCGCTCCTCGCCTGCCTCTACCTCGACCTCGCGGAGGAGCTCCAACAGCGCGTCGAGGAATTCCCCGACCGTGCAGCCCTCCTGGCCTGGCTCACCGCCCGCACCGGCGCACCCGACGCGGAACGCCTCATGCGGCTCCTCGACGACGACGATCCGGAACGGCAGCTGAGGGCCCTGTCCGTAACCCTGGCCGAAGCCAACCGCGCCTGGCGCGCACTGAGTCTGCCGCAGATCGACAACACCGACCGGCACGAACGGCAGTTCGCGACCTGGCTCCAGCGAAACCGTCCCGCACTCGCCGAGCGAATCAGGGACGCCCACGCCGACGTCCACCGCTCCGGCCGGTCCCTGGCCGCCTACGTGCGCCTGCGGGGCCTGCCCACACTCGCGCCGGACCCGACCTGGCACACGACACTCTGGGACCTCACCGACCAGCTCCTCCAAGCTCACGCGGACGCCTGGCTGACCCGATCGCTCCCCGCACAACCGCCGACGTCCCGCGCGCTGCCGCCGCTCACCGAGGTCCGCGAAGCATCCACCACCGCTGTCCACCAGCACCTGCCGCGTCTACGGCAGCTGATCCAGGAATGGCAGCGTCTGCACCCGACGAGCCACACCGTGGTGCCGCCGCCCCCGCAAGAGGTGCTACGAGCGCTGGACGACGAAGGGCTGCTGGACTTCGAGGTCCTATCCACGAAGGCGTTGATCACCTGGCTCAGCCACCACGGCCACTGGCCGACGGACATGCCCCTGTCGGACCGGCGCGCCCAACTCGGGCTGTCCCCGACGAGCTCGTCGGCGCCTGCCGGGAACAGCGGCACGGCCGCGGGCACAGGCCAGTCCGGAGCACCCGTGCCCGGCCCCCAAGTGGCTCTGAACGGCAGGCTCGTCCCGGCGGGCCCCGACGACCTGGCCGCACTGGCCCGTGAGGTGGCCGCGGACCTGACACCGGAACAACGCGCCACTTCGGCCACGGCCGTGACCACGCTCGCGCCCCGCATTCCCCGGCCGCGCACCCCGTCACAGCCCGGAACGGGATCGCAGGGCGGTTCCTACCAGGCCGCGGGCAACGACCAAGACCGCACCGTGCCGGTGGGCGTAGCGGGAGAGGCGGCGGTGGCCGCCTGGCTGCACAAGCAGTTCGGCGTCGAACCACAGGACTCATGGAAGTCCAGCCTGCGCGTGCACGGACTCGCCGGAGCACAGCCGGGGGACGACCGGCTCGGCTACGACTTCCTCATCCACGACGGCGACGCGACCTACCTCTACGAGGTCAAGGCGTCCACGGGCGACAGCGGAGAGATCATCCTGGGCGAGTCGGAGGTACGACGCGCTTCCCGGCTGGCCCCGGGCGAGACGTACTTCATCGTGTACGTCTCCCATGTCTTCGACCGCGACCGCCGCGCCATCACCGTCCTGCCCAACCCATTCGGCGCCCCGGACCTCGCAGGCTACGAACTGGTTAGCACCCAGCTGAGGCTCCGCTTCAACATTGGCTGAACCAATAAGTTCGGGCCCGGCTGGCTGTGAGACGTCGGCCTTGTTGACGAGCTTGGCAAGCATGGGTTGGACACTGAGTGGGCACGGCCGAGCCGAGCCGGTGGCTCCGCACGGTCACGCGGCGCTGCGCGTGGAGGCGGAAGCGGAGCCCGTGCAGGGGGCCAACCGCCTGGCGGTCGTAAAGCCGCCGAAGGTGGAGTATGTGCAGAGCTGGACGCCGGTGATGACGAGCAAGCTGGAGGGGCCAAAGTGAGCGAGATCAGGCGCGACGAGTGGGTTGGGATGACCAAGTCCGCCAGGAGGTACGAGCCGTTTTGGGAGAGCGTCCGGGTGGCGGAGGCGCAGGGTCGTCCGGTGATGCACGTCGTTAAGGTTGGCAAGTTCATCATGCAGGCGTCCACGGACATCGAGCTCGCCAAGCTGTTCGCGGAGCACCAGATCTTCGACCAGGACGAGGTCGGCGAGTTCGACTGGGTGCCGGACGAGTTCGAGGTGCTGCATCTTCGGTTCAAGAACACGCGGACTGGGGAGTGGGAGTCCACCATCCAGTCCATCTCGACGGTGCCGGCGCTGCCGGAGGTGCCGAAGTGAGTGAGCCGCAGGGTCCCGGCCCTTCGTGGTCTGCTTGCTGGCCATCAGGCGACTCTCTCATCGAAGGAAAGCCCGCCGTCGATGACGCCGAGGATGCCGTCATAGGTATCCAAACCCGGCTGCTCGCACTGCACTTGGTCGGCAAGGGCCAGCCGCATGCGAGCCTATTCGCGGCTGGCTATCGCGGCCGCCGCGTGGGTGGGATCGGTGCAAGAAGCCATCCCACACCTCAAAACGGTGTAGCGCAGGCACGCGCGTCGGGGGCGCATTCCGCCCGAGCCACCGTCTGATCTCACTGCTGTACAGTCCGCCGACGTGTCACTGTGCGCGAGGGAGTTGGGGGCCTCTAGTGATCGGATTGCAGATCCCGGAGATCTACTGGGACGACGAGAATGCTGTGAGTCTGCTGGTCGAGTACTTCACCCGACGACGGTCAAGCGGTGACCTGTTCTATTCCGGCGCGCACTTCGAGCGCCTGGGCGGGGGCGGCGACGCCGAGCATGTCGCAGACCGCTTCGACAGCAACGACCTGTTAGCCATCACCATGCTCAACGTCTCCCTGGAGCCGCATGGGGCGATCAACTTGCTGACCGACCCCGACGGGCACTGGGCGCGCCTGCTGTCGCTAATCCCTCGTGACGCGCGCCTGGAGAATCCTGGAAGCGATGCGCTCATGGAGGAGGGTGGACCTGCGTGGGAGTTGTGGGAACGCCTAGCTGGCACCAAGCACTACCCAGGGAAACCCGACGGCAGCGGCCCGGTTGTGGCAGGTAAATTGCTGGCCCGCAAGCGGCCGCACCTCATCCCCATCTACGACATCCGCATCAAGCAGCTATTCGAGCGACCGAAGGTGGACCACTCCTTCTGGGCCGCGCTGTCTGCGGCCCTGCGGGTGGACAACGGTGCCTTCCATGATCAGTTGATCCATCTCCGCGGCAAGGCGGGTATCGGTGAGGACATCGGCGTCCTGCGTGTGTTCGACGTCATCGCCTGGATGCTCCAAGGTCGGCAGGCCCAGGTCGCGACGAACTGAGCCCTGAGGTGGAGTGGTGGGAAGGCACATGCGGAGGCCGATGGGGCACCGAGGGCGGGCGAGGCTAAGCGCAGACACATTGAGCCCTACCGGGCAGATGTCCCGGAAGAGACCAGGCAGCCCAGTGAGCTGCTCTGATGGGTGGTTACGCGCTCCTGACCTGGTGAATGAACTTTCGGCTGTTTCACGCTCATACCCGTTGATGCAGCCGGAAGTCCCAGAAAAGTCCCTGAGCACTCCCGCTGCCCGGAGCCACTCTTTCGGTTCTATGCAGAGTGTGGGGACGCAGTGCCGCCAGTGCCACGTCAGTGGTAGTTGTTTCTGACCGTGCTGATTCTCGGCGTGATCATGGTGCGGGTGTTGGTCCGCGCGCCAGCCGCCTGGCTGAACTCCTGCCAGGTGCGCGGTTCGGTGGTCACGGGCTGGCCTTCTCCGAGGATCCCCTGAACGAGGCCCGTTCCGAGAGCGGAGAGGCGTTCGAAGAGCCAATCCTCAGCCACGAGCAGGTTACTGACCTTGCCGGTGGGCCGGCTGTGGGTCCGGTGCTGGACCTGATGGGTGCCGTTGGTGTCGTACCAGAACGGTCTGCTCGGATGCTGGCGCAGGCTGGCGCCGTCCATGAGCCAGTAGCTCAACAGGGCGACGTGACCGGTGCATCGATGGAGCAGTCGTAGCCGGAATGGGACCAGCTGTAGTCCTGGGTCGCCGGCCAGGCGCTTACGGGCTTTCCTCCCGGGCCTAGTTGTATTGCCCTGTGAGGTTGGGGACGCGGCTAGCGGGTGGTTGGCCCTTGAGCGCGGTGTGTCCGCGGTGGTGATTGTAGGTGTGCAGCCAGTCGGGGAAGGCGTCGCGTCGTTCCTGTTCGGAGCGGTAGGGGCGGGCGTAGGCCCACTCGTCGAGCAGGGTGCGGTTGAAGCGTTCGACCTTGCCGTTGGTCTGGGCCGGTAGGGCCGGGCTCGCTTGTGGCTGATCCCGGCCGCCGTCAATAGGTCTCGCCAGTCGCGGGAGCGGTAGCAGGCGCCGTTGTCGGTCAGGACCCGTCCAACGGTGATCCCGCGGGTGAAGAACGCCTGGGCTCGGGTCCAGAAGCCGGTGGCGGTCTCCTTCTTCTCGTCCGAGTGGATCTCGCTAGGCCAGGCGCGGGTGGTCGTCGACGGCGGTGTGCAGGTAGCTGTAGCCGGCGTTGGCGCGGGTCTTGCGGCTTGCTTGTCGGCCGAGGACCTTGTGGCCGCCGCCGTCGGGGATGTTGCCGAGCTTCTTGATGTCGACGTGGACCAGTTCACCGGGGCGGTCGCGCTCGTAACGGCGTATGACATGGCTGGTTGTCCGGTCCAGGTGGGTGAGGCGGGCCAGGCGGTATCGGGTCAGCACATGGTGCACCGTCGAGGGAACGGGTCGCAGCAGGTAGATGCGGGCCGGTCCTCAGCGGCGAAGGACGGGGACCTTTATGGTCCGGCGCTCGGTGCGGGTCGGGGTACGTCGTGGGGTCGTGTGTGGCCGGGAGGACCGGTCGGTCATGCCTGCCTCGCCGAGCCGGCGGTAGCGGTCAGCCCACCGCTTGGCCGTGCTCACGGAAACCTGGAAGCGTTCCGCGGCCCGCCGCTGGCGCCGCGCCTCGCGCAATGCCCTCGGCCGTATGAGCACGCGAAGGCAAGTCGGCGGGGCGAACTGCGGCCACTCGATCAATCGGAGGAGCAGATCGACATGAGCCAGCAGATGCGGTCAGGTAGACCGTGTATGACAGCGACGCAGGAGGCGAGGCTGTGCGCTGGCAAGGGAAGGCTCCCACCTTCTGCACGCAGCCGAAGCCCCCCGTGGAAACAAATCTGCACCTGCTCGACGTTGTCGATCCCTAGCCGAGGAGGGGAAGGTGGCGAGCCTGAAGCTGTTCCATACGACGGAATGCGGCGTGGCCGAGGTCATGCCGCGTCTTGCTGGGGTTGAGGCGGACGTGCAGAGCCTCGTCGAGGCGCACATGGAGACGATGCTGGGCGTCACGTTCCTCGCGAGCGAGTACGTCATCGATTGCGTCGACGGTGGACGGATCGACTCGCTGGGGATGGACGAGAACGGGGCACCGGTGATCGTCGAGTACAAGCGCGGCACGGACGCCGGCGTGATCAATCAGGGCCTGTACTACATGGCCTGGCTCACTGCGCACAGAGGCGCCTTCGCCAGCCTGGTCCGCGACCGGCTTGGGGTACCAGCCGCGGCCCAGGTCCTGTGGAGCGCGCCTAGGCTGATCTGCATCGCCGGGGACTTCACCCGCTACGACGCCCACGCCGTACGTGAGCACCGGCGCAGCATCGACCTGGTCCGCTACCGGTACTTCGGCAACGACCTCATTGGGCTTGAGACCGTGGCTTCGGTCACTGGGCAGCCAGGTGCGAGCCGACGGGCTCGTCGGCGCACGGGCGTGCTCCCGGCAACCCCGAAGAGTACAGGTGCCATGACGGAGCTGGCCGAGGCTGTCGACGAGGTTCTCCTCGGCCTTGGGGAGGACGTCACCCGTGTCCAGCGCAAGCAGTATGTGGCCTATCAGCGGCTGCGGAACTACGCCTGCGTCATACCGCCCCAGCAGACCAAGGTGCTGGTCTACCTGAAGGCGGACCCCCAGGGGGTGGACCTCGTGCCCGGGTTCACGCGGGACGTGAAGGGGCTCGGCCACCACGGCACGGGCGACCTGGAAGTGCAGCTGCGCACCGAGCGTGACCTGGAGCGCGCCCTCGAACTGTTCCGGCTCAGCTACGCCGCGGCGTAACGGCTTCATGGCCGGTAAGACGGCAACGCCAGCTATTCGGTTGTGAATGGACGTTGTCTACTGGCCTTTCACAGTGGCGGTTATGGACGTGGCGGTGGACTACTAATGGTACGGCGGAGTCCCGGTTTCGGTAACCGGGACTCCGCCGCTATATTGCTCGCCCGCCTGGTAGTCCGGTGCGATGGGGGCGGACTCTGGGCTCCAATGAGGCTGGCCAGGATGAGTCGGATCTACGTGCGATGCGCCAGACCAGATTCAGTTCGCAGGGGGCGTCGCGGGTGAACGGGACTCGGACGACCTCGTAGTCGCCTCGTTCCGGTTTAGTGAATTCCGCGCCGGTCTGCGTGGTCAGGTCCATAGCTACCAGGCGGGCGGCCAGGATGTGCTGGATGCCGATGCCGCCGTTGAGGTTGTCGGTGATCAGGTAGGCGAGTACAGCGAGGTCCACTGTGCCGCCGAGTTCTTCGAACACCTCGCGGTGGAGGGCCGCTTCGATGGTCTGGTCGTCGGCTTCTACGCCGCCGCCGACCGTCACCCAGTAGGGATCCCGGCCCGGCTTGATGCGCTTGATCAGGACAAGTTCTTCGTCGTCGCGGAGGATGTTGCGCACGCTGCGCCTCACGACGTCGGCCATGGCGTGAGTTCCTTCTGGCCGCGGTGTGGCATGCACCGGGTCGGAGGGCGGCCTAGCGGCGACCGGATCTCCAGCCCGGCGGACCCAGCATGAATTAGGCCGTGGCCAGGGTGAGGTGTAGGCGTGCCTGACCAGTGTCCCAACGTCTGAGGTCTCCCAAGTGCTGAAGCCGCCAGGCCAGTTCGTTGAGAGGCTCGACCACAGGGCGAGGGCTGGTCGTGTCGCGCGGCCAGCGGGATTCGTGCCGCGAAAAGACGAGGCGGACCGCCTGGCTTCTGCGGCAGACTGGCCCGCCCCGCGCTGGGTGCGTCGCTCCCATGCCATCAAGATCGTTTGGAGGAAGGCGATTGACTGAGTCCGATCAGCCGGCGGCCCGGTGGAAGAGCGAACCGATGACGACGCGGCTCATCGCCGCCGTACTCGTCACGAATCCCGACAACGGCAGACTCCTCATCTTGCGCCGGAGCAGTCACCTGGATTTCGCACCCGGCGAGTGGGATGTCCCAAGCGGCAAGGGCGAGCCCCGGGAACCGATCACTGCGACTGGGGTACGAGAACTGAAGGAGGAGACGGGCGTCGTGGTCGCCGAGGCGGACCTGCGCCTCGTCCACGTGGTCCATGGCTGCTGGGGAGTGGAGGTCCCGGGGATGTTCATGGCCCTGATCTTCCATACTGACCGGTGGAGCGGAACTCCCCACAATGCGGAACCGCACAAGCACGACACCATCGCCTGGGTGCCTCCGAACGACCTTCCGCAGCCCTTCACGCACACCACCCGGGTTGCCGTGCAGCGATACCTGGACGGGGGCCCGATCCTTTCGTTCGACGGTTGGGCAGAGGCCGGATGACGGTCAGTTCGGGCGGCTGCCGCGGGGGCGTTGCGCGGCGTCGTGAAGCTCAACAATGAGTCGCGCAGCTTCCTTCCTGGCTGGCTCCAGCCGGGGAACCTCGTGGTGCGTGTGCGGCCCTGCGACCTCCGCACAGTAGAACAGCGCCATCAGCAGGCCGGCCTGCTCTCCAGGTCGGGCCGCCGCGCGCTCCGCACGCGCTCCGCCTAGGCCGGGACGGCGAGGGAATGGCCCCAAACGGGCCGTGCTGGCCTCCGAGAAGACGGGCTCCAGCACGATGTCCTTGCGCGGGCCGCCGCGGTGGCGCGTACGCGGCCGGGCACCCTTCGCCTTCACCAGTACTCGGCGGCCGGCCAGCTCCAGCTCCTCGATGTTGATGCCGAGGATCTCCTCCCCCGACGCGTACGGGTGACGCCCTCCACAATTGCCCTGTGGGCTTCTGACCAGTCGTGATGGCCTACGGGCGGTCCTGATCTTGATCAGACGTCCTCATGTCATGTTCGCTCGAAGGGGATGTGCCCGGTGGGCTGCTCGATGCGGTGGATCTCCGCGCGGCTTGCATGCGGCCCTGGGCGCCAAGGGGCGGTGGGTCGACATGGGCCGGGATTGTCAGTGGTGAGTCGTAGCCTCTTGGGAGCGATGTGGTGCGTGTTCGGCACGGAGCCGAGCTGGGGCGCAGCGGGCGTGTGTGGCTTCGCGGCTGAGCCCTCCTCCGGAAGTGGCGCACCACTGGGAGAGAGGACCAGGGATGGCCGCGCTTCCCACCCAATTCGGAGAGGCCCTGAGCGCTGTCGAGCCAGATGAGGACGCTGCTCACGCGCAAGTCGCACACGCGCAGGTATCGAAAGTGCTGGAGGGTGACGAACGCCTTCGTGGGCTTGGTGTCGATCCGTTGCTCATCGGGTCGTACAAGCGGCACGTTTCTATCAAGCGGGTGAAGGATGTCGATGTCTTCGCACGGCTGACCAAAGCCGACGGGTCTCTCAGGCCAGGGGCAATTCTTGATCACGTTGCCGATATTCTTGGCGTGGCGTTCCCGGGAGACGTGGAGCGTCAGCATCGCTCGGTCAAGGTCGACTTCCCCGACTACGACCTGTCGGTAGACGTGGTGATCGCACGACCGTGTGGAGATCACTGGGAAATTCCTCAGCGGATCGAGGAAGACGGCCGGGCGCGGTGGGTGGAGACCAACCCGACCAAAATGACGGAGCTGACAACTGCGGCGAACAAGTCATTCCTCCTGTATGACGACGACGATGACAGCGGCGTCTATGTCCGTATCGTCAAACTCGTTCGACAGGTGCGCCGTACGTGGGTCAATGACCAACCGGGTGGCTACTACTTCGAGGTCCTGACCTACCACGCCTTTCAGGAGTTGCAGCCGGACGAGAAGACGGTCGCCGCATACCTCACTCGCATCCTGCGACGGATCGCCGAGATGCTGCCGGATCACGTGGATGAAGGACCGGTCGATCCCACATTGCCCGATAAGACGATCAAGACGAAGGCCACGGCAGAGCAGATTCAGGCAGCGGCAGACCAGATGACGAAGGCCGCAGATCTCGCCGAGGCGGCACTTGGCGAAGAAGATCGGTGTGTGGCAGCTGTGAAGTGGCGTCAGCTGCTGGGTAGGACTCAGAACACTGAGGTACCGGAGGATGTCTTTCCCCTGCCCGACTATTGCAACGCGGACGGAACGACCAAGAACAGGAGTGTCATCAAGGGTGCGCTGGCAGTCCCGGCGGGGCAGGACCGCTACGCGTGAGCGGGGCCGATGGTTGGGACGCTGACCTGCTCCGCGAGGGCTTGGTAGCACGTGACTTCACCGACGACGGTGTACGCCTGCGAGGACCTGTTCCCTGGCGCGGTGCTGGTGGCGCCGAAGCCCGAGCGCGCGTGGAGATCGAAGTGGACGAACGCTTCCCCTTTTATCCACCGCAGGTCCGACTTCTTGACCCGGGAGCACAGCTGGAGGTCACCTTTCACGTCGACCGTGCAGCTCGTCCTGGAGTCTCCGGCAACTTGTGCTTGTGGGACGACGCATGGCCGGCCGACATAGCACCGTGGACTGATCCCGACGAGTTGCTGTCCCGAATCGCTGGCTGGCTCGAGCAGACAGCGGCTGGATGGCCGGGAGACAACGTTTGTGATCTTGAGCGGTACCTCGAAGCAGACCCGACGATGTTCGTGCTCTACGACGCCGAGAACCTGGCTCGCCTCAAGGGCCACGCTGTGCGCACCCGCCGCGGCTCCACGAGCGGCACTGTGGAGGTCTGGAATACCCCGCACCGTTTGAAGAAACGGGCAGGGCGCCCTGGATTCAGCCGGGCCGACAGGCAGCTCGCGTGGGTGGAGGATCTGGGACAGCTCCACAGACCTGTCCGGTCCTGGGCCGATATTCACGACGTACTCGGGGAGCAGGCGGCTTCGGCAGAGCAACTCATTGCAGCTGGCGTGGTGAACCTGGTGCTGCTCCGCTACCAACGCGGTGACCAGCAGTCGGTCTTGGCCCTGACGGTGAAGTACGCGGCCGATGAGATCAAGGTGCGAGCCTGCGAGAGCGCGGACACCAGCAGTTCCACACGCCAGATGCGGGCCGGCACGATGGCGCCACAGCTCGCAGACGTACCCATCGCCATCGTCGGATGCGGCGCCATCGGATCGTTCACGGCCGCTCTGCTCTTCCGCGCGGGGGCCCGGCGTCTCACCCTTATTGATCACGAACGACTACGCCCCGGAAACGTCGTACGACACCTCGCCGGCCTCGAACAGGTCGGCGCCTGGAAAACAGACGCGGTCCGGAACTGCCTCACGGCCATCGACCCGGCGATCGACGCAGTGCGGGCCCTGACAACGGCAATGACCTCGGCCGATTACGCCAAACTGCTGGTCCAGCACCACCGAATCGTTGTGGACGCGACAGGAAGTGCACGCGCCACGAGCATGCTCGCCTTCGCTGCGAATACCACCAACGCCGAAGCGGACAAGGCGGTTGTGACAGTCTGTGCGCAACGCGACGGAGATGTCGTACGCGTCGACCGACTTCCAGCCCGGGGTGTAGAGATCTTTCTCCCCCCGTTGCCTGCTCTCGATGATCAAAACGAACTGCGAGAGAACGGCTGCGGGAGCCCTATTTCGCGTACCCCACCAACAGCGGTCGTCGCCGCTGCCGAACTGGCTTGCTGCGTGGTGCTCGACGAGTTGGCAGGACACCGCAAGCTCCCAACGTCCGTCGCGTTTGTGAGCCGTCCTCAACCAGAGCAGCAGTACACACACATCGGGCTGGTGCTCCCGGGGTCCATGCCGCAAGATCAGGTGGTGAAGTGAAACAGCGGCACCTGGAAGCCATCCTCTTTGCCAGCGCTCTGGACGTCATTCGAGCAGCCGCCTCTGCCGCTGGACACACCGAGACGGGAGGTCTATTGCTCGGCTGGTGGGAGGACGACGCCATCGTGGCCCGCTACGCCATCGAGGTGCCAGACCCGGATGCGACGACGTCGTCCTGGACGCGAGCGGATCACCGAGCGCAGGACGCGCTCGACCGGGCGCTCGCGGACTTGGACCACCCCTGGCTCGGCTACGTCGGAGACTGGCACACCCACCCCGCACGCTGCGGCCCAAGCAGCCAGGACGAGCAATCCATCTGCAACGCCTCCCGCGGATACAGCCAGCCGCTGCTTTTGCTGGTCCGCTGCAATGACGACACGTTCGAAGCACGCTCTGCTGACCAGGGGCACCTCCACCCACTTACAATCCACCACCAGTCTGACGGCAGGTGACACGGCGTCAGCGTGCGTGGATGCGACTGTCAAGAACGCGGCAGCGCGGACGTGTCACCGAGCTTTCCGGCCGGGCGAAAGGGGTGCACGGGCCCTCGTTCGTCTAACGCATACAGGGAATTGGGGAACGTGTGGCGTCGCAGAGAGTGACTTGGTTGCTGCGGTTCCTGACATCCGCACAGGGGCTGTTGACCATCACCGCATCCGCAGCGGCCGGCCTCGCCGTGGGACTGCTGCCCAACCTTGCGCAAGCAGTGCCAGAGGTGGGAGGACACCTGTGGTGGCTCGCGGTCGTCGCCGTTGCCGCCGTACTGGTTTTCGCCGTGTCCGCCACACTGCTTCACGGCAAAGAAGGCGTCGGCATCGTCGTCATCGTGAGCGAACGAGGGTGGGATGTCACACGGCTGCGCGCACTGCGCGCCGACGCCCTGCAGCGGCACCCCAGCTGCTTTACCGTCAACGTCTCCGAACTGCTCGGAAGCCAAGAACAGGATCCCGGCGACGCACACGACCGTGTTCGCTTTGCACACCGCGTCCTCCAGGCCCGGATCCTCGAGGCGGAGCAGCCCTACGAGAACGTCTCCCTCTATGTCACCGCGCGCCATCACGATGCGTACCGACTGGGCGAGCTCCTCCGGGACCAGCGCCACACCTCGCTCCGGCTGATGAGGCAGTCCCACGAGGACGGCGTCGGCATCTTCGAGGCTCTCCGCCTACACAGCGATCTGACCCGTCAGCCCGATACCAAAGACTTGCAGACACTGCGCGACGTGCTGGCACGAGACCCAGAGACCGACGGCCCAGAGTGGCTGTCCTTCGACCGCCCCGACGGAGACGCAGCGCGACGGATTGCGCTCATCCTGCCGATGGCCGGACACCTCGCCGGCACCCGGGAGAAGGCACTTGCTGCCGCACGCGCGGGCCAGCATGACGAATACCTTCTCACCGGATCCCCGGCAGACCGAGAACACTGCGTCGGCGCTCTGATCTTCGCCACCCGGTCGGGCAACGTCCCCGATCGACGGGACGTCTACGAGGCACTGGTTCGATATGTCCACCACCATTGGAATCTCAAGGTGACGGAGATGCTCGCGACACAGGGCACGGCGCTGCGAGGTTGGATCTTCACTGACGGCCCGACCGAGATCGCCCTCACCCTGGGATACCTACTGGGACGACAGTCTGACCTTGTCCCCTGGCGGAGAGAAAGCAGCTGATGGGCACGTAAGGCTGAGTCGGTGCCTGGTGAAGGTTCGTGATGAGGATTCGGAAGGTCGCAGGCAGAGAAAACGCCAGGGCGCAGTAACTCCTCGTGCCAGGGGCCTTCTGCGTCAGCGGCCCGCAAGTTCTCCCTTAGCACGGCGGCCCGCTCGGTGATCTGCGAATTAGCCATTCTCGTGCTGACGTCGATGCTGCTTCGGCGGCGGCCTGGTCGAGACGCTCGGCGTCGTGAGTTCGATCCTTGACGAATCTGAGGTGGGCTGTCGGCGGCGGCTGAACTCTGGGCGTAGGCGGATCTCTTTGATCACCGCGCGTCGTGTCCGCGTGTGGGTGACAATCACTCCTCCGGGCGTGGTGCCCGGCAGGCACGATGCACGGGGCGGGTCGATGGACGACGTACGGGAGCTGCTGGCCGAGTACGGTCAGTGTCACAGTGACGAGGTGTCGGAGCCGGACAGGCACCGGCTCCTTGTCAACGTGGTGGCGGCCCTGATCCGGCGAACCGACGCCGAGGCGACGGTGGACTACCACTCGCCTGATGATCCGGCCGTGTTCTTCGAACTCGCCGGACGCGACTACCTGATCACCGTGACGGCTGCGTCAGGCACCGATGTGGCCGAGTCGGCCAGGGCCGCGGTGCGGGCCCTTGACCAGCGGGACCTGCCTCCTGGTGTGCGATGGGTCCTAGTGTGTGCGAGGACTCCGGCCGGTGCGGTGGACGATGGCCTGCGCGCAGTCCTGGGAAAGCGGGGTGTGCTATTCGACCGGAACCATCTGGAGGCCGCCGTGTGCGCCCTCGTCCCGCTCGCAACGCTAATCCGGTCGGCGTTCCGCACGCCGCGACCGCCATACACCCCGCTGCACGAACTCCTGCTGCAGGAGCCGGAGGAGCCAGCCCCCGCCCTGTCCCTGCCGACGCGGCCATCCGGACCGGTCACCGTGCCGGCCCGGACGGAGCCGGGCATCGTGGCCTCCGTACTCCTGGCCGGAGAGGACTGGCCGCTGCCACCGAGCGGGCTTGCCTGGGAGTCGGCCGAGCGGGCGCTGATCACCACCGAGGCCGGGCTGGCCGAGGTCGATCTGCAGCGTGGCGGGGTGCGGTGGCGGCTGCCACTGCCTGGCGTGTATGGCGCCGCTGTCGTGCTGCCGGACGGAGCCGTGTGCGTCCCGTGCGGGCATGCGGTAGTGATGTGGCGCGACGGCGAACTGCGGCCGGTGGGCGGGGGGTTCGAGCAGCATGCGAGCCTGCTTCTCGGCCCTGACGCGAGCGTGTGGGTTCTGTCCGGATCTGGGGCGACCTTCGGCGCCGGCACCGGCTCGACCCTTGCACTCACGCGTCTGAGCGATGAGGTCGGCGAACAGCAGCGGTTCTCCATCGCCTTCGACGCGGCCGTGCGGTCGGCCTACTGGCTTGACGAGCGGCGCTTCTTCCTCGCCGCCAGCGGGCACAGCGCCGTCGTCGACCTCGCCGTCGGCACGAGCGTCGGCGGGCGGGAAGACTGGACGCCGACGCCGGTGTCCTACCCGGGCCACATGGCCGGCACGGGGAGTGACACGGTCCTGGTGGCCGGGCGGGCCGGATCCGGCATCGGCGTGGAACTGCACACCGTCGACGCGGCGGCCCACAAGAGCGACCCGGTGGCCACGGTGCAGCTCGGCGAAGTCCTCGGACTCGCCCAGGCACCGGAGGGCGGACCGGCCTACCTGCTGGGTTCGTTGCCGACGAACGATGTTGGCGTCGTCCACCCCGTGCTGGTGAAGATCACCGGCCACGCCCCTGCCGTCTCCCAAGCGGTCGAGGAGGAACCGGCGCCAGCTCCCGCCGCTGATCCATATGCCGCGGTGCGCCAGCAGGCTCGCGGCAATCGCGACGACTACGCCCTGGAGAAGTTCCCGATGCCGGGCGGCGAGGGCGGTATGGGGATCGTCCACGAGGCCGTGCACAAGCCGACGGGCACCGTCGTCGCGTTCAAGAAGCCGAGGTCGCTGCGCGAGCAGCTGACCGCACGGATGCTGCGCGAAATCGAGGTCGCCCAGGTTCTCGGCGGCAACCGCCACGTCATGCCGGTCCTCGATTCGAGCCCGCGGGCAGAGTGGTTCGTCATGCCGCTGGCCCAGGACACCGCCGAACACCTCCAGCCCCAGCTGCAGCACGACAGCCAGGAACTGCGGGCCCTGGTGGACGCGGTCGCGGCCGCCCTGGCCGATGCCCACCGCCTGGGCTACCTGCACCGGGACATCAAGCCCGCCAACATCCTGCGCCTCGACGACCGTTGGGTACTCGGTGACTGGGGCATCGTGCGCCGCCCCCGCGGCCAGACGACCAACCCCAAGCGCACCGGAACCAAGATCGGCACCGCTGAGTTCGGGGCCCCCGAACTGTCCGTCGCCCCCCACAACGCGACACCCTCCAGCGACATCTTCAGCCTGGCAAAGGTCATCGGCTGGCTGCTGACGGGCATCGAGCCCGAGGCGAACGTGCCCCTTCTGCCGGCACCGGGCCCCTGGCGCAGCGTCGTGAGGCAGTGCACGTACCGGGACCCGCTCCAGCGTCCGCAGACCATCGCCGAGTTCCTCGACCTCGTCGGGCGGGAGACCTCGCCTCACATCGACTTGCCGATCGCACGTGCCCAGCAACTCATGACGGCCGCCCAAGAGGGGGACACCAATGCCGCCGGCCGGCTGCTCGCACTGGCCGCCGACCACAGCGACGACTACGAGCTCTACCTGGACGTCCTGCCGAACCTGGAGATGAAGGCCGCCGCTCCGCTCCTCCTCGCCAACCCCGAGCAGGCCCTCACACTCGTGCACGCGATGACCGGGCACGTCCAGGGCGACGGCAACGGCCAGCCTCACTGGAACGAGTCCAAGAGGGCCATCGCGTGGCTTCGCGGCGTCGCCGTCCGCGCCGCCCGGGAAAAGCAGTGGGAACTGCTGGAGGAAGCGGCCCGCGGTATGTGCACCTGGGACGCGGCGTCCAACGAGTGGGACCAGCACGACGCCATCCGGGACTGGCTGCGCCAACTGCGCGGGCAGGCCGCTCAGATCCTCGCCGCCGTCCTGCGTGAGTACCCAGACAGCGCGGGGCACTTCGCCGATCTGACGCGAGAGCGCACAGTGGACATGGCCATCCGCGGCGCCATCAACTCCGCAACAAGTGGCTGACCCCACCCCGCCCGGCGAGCAGTTCCGCGTCTGTTCATCACCTCGGCCGACCGCACGCCCCGTAACGGTTGGACAGGTGTGGACTGTGCGCATCACCAGCAGAGCCTGCACAGCAAGGAGTTCACGAGCAACGCCGGGCAGTACGAGCACAGCCATACCCATGCAGCAAGGAACAGCGGTGATCGGCTACTCGCAGCCCCGTCCTGGCGTAGGAAGCCACCAGCTACGGACAGCCAGCCCCGCCGACCGTGTCGTCGACCCCAAACGTCTGAAAAGTGTGTTCATGATCCGCCGGGCCCCGCGTAGCCGATTGAGGGCCGAGCGGTGAGCTCTTATTGGTGACTGTTCGGCTACTCATCAGCTGATCTCAGGCGGGCTGCCTGGTGAGTCGACCGTACGCCGACGGGGTGTTAACAGGGGTGCTAGCCTGCGGCGATGAGCAGCTCAACCACCGGCCTGGTGCCGGTGCACATTGGCCAGCCTGAGCCCGGCTCCGAAGAAGAGCAGGGGCTGCTGTTCCGCAGGGAGCGAGCTCTGAACCGGATGGGCCCGCCAGAGCCGCTGCGTGTCCCCGGCGACGTGCCCTGGGAGCGGCACGGCCTCGTGCCGCGATGGTGGGGCATGGAGAGCAGCGACTGTCCGGCGGCCGTGGAGCCGGGCTTCTTCTCCGGGCAGGGCCATGAGGAGTTCCAGCGCTTCCTCGGCGGTGCACGGCAGCGCGGCGAGGTCGCTCTGGTCTTCGCCGTCGTCGGCCACGCGGACGGCGACCGCCCGCGTAACCCGCTGTCGTCAGTGGACGCCTCCGTACGCCTCGGTGACCAGTCCACCAGCGCCGGTGGTCGGCGACTGCCTAAGGGGATGCGGCCCGAGATCGCGCCGGGCCTGGAGGGTGCTGACCGTGATCTGGCGATCCGGCTGCTGACCCGCCCCGAAGGCGCGCCGTGGTGGAGCCTGAAGTTGTATGGCTCTCAGTCGTACAACGGCGACGGTTCCGGCAGGGTGGACCACCCCGCTGCGGGCGAGCTGCATCCCATCCTCGTCGACTCGCTCGGGGAGCCGGTGGTCGCGGCCTGGACGTCGCCGGAGGGAGACCAGCGGTGGTATCTCATCCCCGATGCCACCCGCTGGGAGAGCGTCCTGGGCTGGCTGGTGCACCGGGCGCTGCCGGAGTACGTGCCCGCAGCACTGCGCCGGGCTCGGTCGCCGTTCTTCATCGACCCCGATCTGCAGACCGTCGGTGAGCAGAGCGCTCGCGACGCGCTGGAGGACCTGGAGGCGCGGTACGCGGCCGAGAAGCAGCGTTTGGAGGATGAACTACGACGGGCCAAGGAGACGGCGGAGCCGGTGCGGTATGGGCTGCTGTACGGCAGCGGCACCGAGCTGGTCCATGCGGTCGCGCGGGTGCTGACCGTGGCGGGAATGCACACCGTGGACCTGGACGAGGAACTCGGCGGGACGAAGTCAGCCGACCTGCTCGTTGGCGCAGACGGTATGGCATCGCGCCTGGTCGAGGTCAAGGGCGCCTCCGGTCCCGCACAGGAGCATCTAGTTGGGCATCTCCAGCGGCATCTGGAGACCTGGCCGCAGCTGCGGCCCGACGAAACGGTCTCCGACGGCGTACTGATCGTCAACCACCAGCACAAGCTGCATCCGTCGGAGCGGACGGCGGCGGTGTACGCGCGGCCCGAGTTCGTCGCCTCGCTCGACTCACTACCGGTGACGGTCATCAGCACAGTGGAGCTGTTCAACTGGTGGCGGGCCGCAGACTGGACGGCGATCCGCACCGCAGTGCTGGGCGACGCGGCCGCACAGTCGGCGACGCCAGTGAACCCGCCGCAACCGCCATCCGCTCAGCGGCGCCGGTGGTGGAGCGGCGGACGGCACCAGTAGGGGCACGTGGGGGCCACTGGCTTAACCTGGTTCAGGCTCCCCATTTTACCCGTACGGGTTCACGGGTCACAGCGAGGGCGCTGTCGAAGTCGGCGAGGCGTTCGGTGAGGGTGGTGGTGGCGATGCGGATGGGGAGTGCCGCCGAGAATTTCAGGCCGCGGACGGCTCGTGGGGCGACGGTGGCAGGGTGAGGCAGTCGGGGAGTTCGACGCGGGCGGTCTTCCAGTCGGTGGGGGCGAGGTCCTGGCGGACCGGGAGTGGGTCGGGCCCGCAGTGGAGATCCACGCCGATGCCGGCTACCAGGGCCTGGGGGCGGCGGGCGCGTGGTGACACCACCGCACCGCAAGTTCAAGAGGAACGCCCCTGACTGGTACGAAGAGATGCGCGACCAACAGCGCAAAAAGCGCACTCCTCGCGACGCACCCGGGTCGAGCACGGCATCGCCCATCCCAAGAACTGGCGGGCTCTGGCCCGCCATCTCGGCCGCGGCGAGCGCATGAGCGACATCGTCCAAGCCGTCGTCGGCCTGCTCTCCCATCAGCGGACCGCAGACCTGATCCCGACACGGCAGACGTGAACAACGAGCCACGTCGAGGTCCTCGACGTCTCACTGCCTACGTGCACGAGCTCGTTAGTTGGCAGCGCATCGAGCCGCGCAGAGCCTTCATAGATCACAACCTGCAGATGATGTCCGGGCGCGGCCGCACCTTCGTCGCCAAGATCACGAGCCTGCCGCCGCTTTGTAGTTTTCGTCGAGCTGCGGACCGAGGAGAACCAGTTCGGTGAGCCGGAGGCAGATGCTGGTGAACTGCCGCACCTCGGCTATGGTCAAGTCGCGGCCGAGGATGTTCTTGTCTCGATAGGAAAGCCACTTGCGTAGTACCTGAAAACCGCCGATCTTAAAGTCCCAAACCGCCTCCGGAACACCGCGCCAGTACACTTTGTCGTTCAGATAGACGTCGACAACTTCGGCACCCAAGAGCTCCAGCTCTTCGTTGGTGAATGCGTGCCGCTCGTTGTCGGTCCTTTCGCGCTGCGTAATACGACCGCGTCCAGGCATGACAATACGGGAGGTAGCTCCGCTCTTCTGCTTTCGTCTCTGCTCTATTGCCCAGCCAACGGAGATGGCAAGGTCACCGGCTTCGGGTGACAGGCGCTCGCCGTCATCACGTGTCACTTGGGCGATCGTCCGCCAGGCACGTGTCGTCAACGTGTTGGTGGCGTCGATGTCCAGTAGGTCAGCGATCTGTTGCCCAAGCTGAGCCGAGGTTGCCAGCTGTTCGTATGTGGACGGTAGCGGCACGCGGGGCCAGTCGTTGCGGATCGCATCACCGTTTTCTTCGAGGTACAGCGGCGAATATCCAACAGCAAGGACGTGCTGCCAGAGGAGCTGGGCGCTCAGTTGTGAGGTCTGGGCGTCGGTGATACCAAGGCCGGATAGGTAGTCCAATGCAAGCGGGGACAGGTTCGGCCGCCAGCCCGACGCGCTGGGCGACTCCTCGTGGAGGTCGAACAGCGAGAGGTTGTCGCTGGACTCTGTTTCGTCGGTCGCGAGATAGAAGGGCACCACATAGGCGTCCTTGTGCATCACGTGCTGATCGATGAGGCAGCGCGAGAGTAGGAATGCCGCCCCATCGAGTGCGCGTGGAGCCCGGCGTCGCAACAGCAGGAAGTCGCTGCCGATGGTGGCGGCCTTGACCAACTCATCACGGGATTCATTCCATAGTTTTCCCGTGGTGTCGACATATGCCCAACGCACGTCAAAGGGCTTAACGCAGAAGCGGACTGCTTTGGATTGATCATAAGGGGACTCAGCCAGCAACTTCGCCCTAACCCTCTGCGGGTCGTAGCGAGCCCAGGTCTGGGTAAGCCCCGCGACCCGATCATCGAGATCTGTGAACCCTGTATCTGAGTCAAGAAAATGACACACGCGGTCCAGCAACTGCTCCCGGTCCGTGGAGATCAGCGCATCTCCTCGATTCTCATTGAGACCGAGGAGCGGATCAGCCAGAGCAAGATCAGGGATAGCAGGCCACTGTTCATAACCCTGCCGCGGTGACCACCGGCGGAGGCGGTACCAGTTCTCCTTGGTCGGCAGCAATGGAGCGTAGTGGGGAGCATTAGTTGACTCACTCAGCGACTCCAGGAGTTCCCTTCGCTTGTCCGCCCCCCAGAAGTCGCGATAGCTACCCTCGAAGGCGCTAGCATCATGTGCATCCTGGCGCACCAAGAGGGTGACTGCTGTCCCAACTTGGATGCCAGCGGGATTCAGCTTGGTAGAGAAGATACTCGGGTCCTTTTGCCCATCGGGCGTCTTCTTCCCGGTTTCCCTGCTGTCTCCGTTGAGGTTGTCCACGTAGAGACGGTCGAACTTGGAGACGAGTTCCTGCCGCATGACGACCGCTGAAGGATCGCCGAGCCACGAGAAGTTAGAGATGAAGCATACGATGCCCTTTCCGGTCTGCTCCGCGATACGCCGTTCGGCAACACGAAAGAAGCGAATGTAGAGATCGTCGAGCTTGTTCTTAGTGATGTCCCACTTTTCGGATAGGCCCTGCTTGTATGGCTCGACCAGACCACCCTCCTCTCGTCCGCTGACGCCTGCAAAACCGTTGTAGGGCGGATTTCCGAGGACGACGAGAACGGGTTGGGAACGCTTCACATCTATTGCCGCGTCCCGCTCCTCCTCGAACTCCGGGAAGGGAAGCCTGGGATGCTCGTCAGTCTCCACCCATCCCGTTAGAGCGTTGGTCAGATAGATCTTCGCCCGCTCGTCGGAAGACAGCGGTGCACCGAGCCGATCGAGGGTCAGAGCAACATTGAGGTGGGCGATGACAAACGGCGCTGGCAGCAGCTCGAACCCGTACACCCGACTCAGAGCGGCTGCTTTGGCGTCCTGAGCTACCAGGGCATCGCCATGCCGATCTTCCAGTACCCGGGCGATGGTCTCGATGGTCTCGACGAGGAATGACCCCGTACCCGTACAGGGGTCGAGCACGTGAACGTTCTCATCGGCCAAGCCGAGTTCGAGGCCGAGGTCCTGCTGGAGGGATTGGTGGACGCGCATGACCATGTACCGCACAACTTCGGGCGGGGTGTACCAGACACCGAGCTGACGGCGCAGGTCCGGGTCATAGGCTTCAAGGAAGGGCTCGTAGAAGTACTGAACGGCGTTGCCCGACTCGAAGCTGTTGAAGAAAAGTGTGCGGTCGACGCGAGCGAGGGTGTCCTCAGTCCAGTCGAGCACCTCGTCAAGGCCCACCGGCAAGGTCGCCGGCGTCGCCAACTGCTGAAAGAGCACACGGACCATTGGCACCTTGAGGGTCCACTGCGCAGACTTCCAGCTGAACCGCTGCTGACTGCCAGGCAGCTGCGACTCGCTCCACACAACCCATGCAGCGAAAACCCCATAGAAGAGCGTCTGGACAAGCGCAGAACGAAAGAACCTCTCGCCCTCTTCGCCCTCGAAACGCAGGCCGAGGCCATCTTCCATTGCCTCGCGTAGCGTAGCCAAGGCATTCATATGCCTGGCGTCAGCCGAGTCCAGCCGCTTTCGCCCCTCGCGTGCGTAGGCTGCCAGAAACCAGGCCAAGTCGGCTGGTTGCGACAGGGGTGCATCGCCCAGGAGCGCCCGCCTCAGGTAGTCTTCAAGATCGGTTTCTAGTTCCGGAGCCACCTGCCTGGCTGCGTGAACCAGTGCCCAGAAGCCCTCCTCGTCGTGCGCGAGGGAGAACGCCTCGCCCACGACAGGCTGGCCATCCTCGCCAAGCCCCACCACCAAGAACTCACGGTAGGTCGTGACCAGGACCTTCCCATACCGCGTGAGGTACCTGCGCACCTGCTGGCTACGTGCGATTCGACGTACATCCTTGCCGGGCCCCTTGACCTCCATCACGCCCCGCTCGGGAACCCGTGCGACCATGACTTCGCGTCCAGCCTGCTCGACAGCACGACTGCCGATGAACAGGCCGCCATCCGGGACCCCTGCGCCGCGATTGCGAGTCGTCAAGACACAGACGATCTTCGGTGACAATCGACCACCGATAGCGTTGAGCAACCTCTCCATCTGCCCGTAGTAAGAGGTCTCCTCAACCGCCTCGCCCGTCGCGTGAATCCTGGCCAGACCCTGTAGATAATCCCGAAGCGCACCCACGTCCTGATCTTAATCAGGAACCGACCAACCAGGCGGGGCATCCAGGGAGCGTCACCTTGAGTAACACCACCATTACCCAGTTGCAACCTGGCCGACGATACCGATAGCGGCGGGCCGACACCAGCTACGTCACTGCCATCGCCGACTCAGAGGCAAGCCGAACGCGGCGAAGGGCCGTCCCGAACGAGGTGAACGGCCCCTCCGGCCGCTGCCGGGGGACTACTCGGTCTCCTCGACGAGCGGAAGCAGCCGGGCCAAAGCCTGACGGCAGTTCGCTGCGGTCCGAGCAGCTGCCTCCTGTGCCCCCATGGGCGCCTGCGCGGGAATCTGCGCAGCCGCGTAAGACTTCAATTCGTTCAGTGCTTCGGTGCGGGCCTGCGGGGGGAGGTCGAGCAAGTCGCGCTCGGCGACTGTGAACTCCCCGTAGCGACGCTGGGTCGCCGCCTGGACCATCCGCCAGGTCTGGTCCTCCGCCGACATGATGTAGCTGAGCACCACGTTCGTCTTCGTCTTCGTGGAGACGGCCGCCATGTCGACGATGCGCGGCGTCTCCTTGTGAGGCTTGCGCGGCTTGCGCGCCTTCTCCCGGCCCACGGCACACTCCTTGCTGCGGTGCGGTCAGCAGGACCGCAGGGGGTCCGTCCCCATGGACAACGACCATGAAGGGCGTCGGGAAACCGCCCGCTGTCCTGCGCCGTTCCCGTTCGCCCACCTGCAGCACAAGGCCGGACGGGCGGAGGCTATCGGGAACCACGGGTTGGCGCGGATGTGACGGTCGGGGCTGGCTGGTGCCCGGCGCCGGCCTGTCAGGAGATCTGTTCGTATAGGGCCCCCTCTGCCTCCCGTAGCTCGCGCTCGACGGCTTCGGTGAGGTTCGGGTTGTCGATGAGGACGCCGAATTCGACGTTGTTGTTCTCTGCGCTCCAGGAGAAGTTCGCGCTGGTGACCAGGAGGAGGTGGTGGTCGATGGCGAGGAACTTGGCGTGATTGCGGACGTATCCGCCGTCGAATTCCTTGGTCCGCCATACCTCGGCCGGAGCCAGGTGGGCGGCTACCTCTGTGGTCGAAGGGGCCCAGTGTTGTCCGCTGCCGTCGGCGGCCCGGGTGTCCATGTAGACGCGAACGGCGACGCCGTCGCGCTGTGCGGCCGTCCGCAGTGACACCCAGAGTGCCGAGCTGCGCTGGAAGTTGAAGGTGGAGCAGGTGATTGCGTGGCGGGCGCTGTCCACGAGGCGGGTGACTGAGGTGGTGAGCGGCCCGCTCTGGGCGAGATGTCCGGGCATGGTCCACAGCGGTGACAGTGTGGTCGGAAGTGCCCGTGCCCCCTCGATTGCCCGCAGGACTAGAACCTGCTGATACGTCGCTCGGGCGTCTCGGGCCACCGCCTCTAGTAGCCGCCGGATCTCTGCTCGCTGGCCGACCGCGACGACCTTGAGTGCGGTGGTCAAGGTGTCGCCGTCGGCCAGGCGGTCGGCTATGTCCTTGGCCTCGGTTCCGGTCAGGAGCCGCCCGAGCTGGCGCGGCGCGTCCGCGTCACTCATGAGCCTGGAAGAAGCCGAGGTCGCTGCCGGGCAGGTCGAGCAGGAAGCGGCGGTCGAGGAAGCGGTTGGCGCGCTCGCAGGAGGTTTCCGAGGCCATGACGCAGCAGTGGCACGCGGCGCCGTGGAGGAAGTCCTCGGGATCCTGTGGGGTGCGCTTGGAGCAGATGGGGTCGGAGGAGCAGCGTGTGGCCTTGCGCAGCGCGCTGCTGACGACCCGCTGGAGGCGCGTTGGCTCGCTGAGCTGTACGAGGCCGCCGAGGGTGCCGTCGCTGTCGGATGCGGTGGTGCAGATGAGAAGGCCGGCCGCGGGGTCGCGGCCTTCGTTGGCGGGCCATGCGTAGAGGCGTTCGCTAAGGCTGGCGGCCGAGTAGCCGCAGGTCAGGGCAAGCTCGCGGATGAGGATGTGAGCAAGGGTGTGGACGAGCCAGTAGCGCGGGGGCTTCAGACGGCTGTCGGGGTCGATCTGGCCAGCGGTGTCGGAGAAGCGGCGCTCGAAGTTTCTGCGGTGTGCCTCGCGGTGGAGCTTCCACAGGTCGGTGTCCAGGACGCGCTTCTCCCAGGCCGCGACGGCGTTTTCGTCGAGCTGGAGGAAGATGCCTTCGCCGCGGTCTTCGGTGGCCACGGTCCATGTCGGCCGGGACGTACGCGTCAGTGGGGCCAAGCGGCGCGGGAGGTCGCCGACGCGGTCCATGTCGTCGATGCGGGTGAAGCCGACCAAGGCATTCACCTTGCGGAGGCGTTCGACCGCGAGCACACGGGTGATCTCAGGCTGCAGGGTGTCGCCCCGGTTGCGGGTGGCTAGGGTGAGCCCGCTCTTGGGGTCCGCGACGCGGGTGCCGACGATGTCACGCAGCAGGTAGCGCCATTCGGGGACGAGGAGGTCGACCGGGTCCCAGTCGCGGAGCTTCTCCTCCTGTTCCTCCGGGGTGTCGGTGGGGGCGGAGGCAGCCTGCAGGACCTGCTCCAGGTCGTGGTCGGACAGGCTGGTGACGTCGACGCCGCCGTCCATGCCGAGAAGGTCTCTGATCAGGTCGAGGTTGTCGCGGTACTTGGCGAGTTTGTCGCCCAGCGCGGTGCGGACCCGGTCGGCGAGGTCGCTGGCTTTCTCCTCCTGGGATTCCGGCATCACGATGATGGACTGGGTGGCCGGGAACCACAGGTTGGAGGCGCCGACGAGCATCAGCCGGGTCTCGTTGCGGCAGCCCTTGGGCTCGAAGGCGTCCAAGTGGGGGTGGCGTCCGCGGCACTGCGGGAGTTTCGCCCTGCCGGCCTCGCCCTGGGCCTCGTTCATGGGCCGCCGCATGTCGCAGGACGCGCAGTGGATGACGGCCGAGGCGCCCTTGCCGGCGGTCCGGTCGACCATCTTCAGGACGGGTAGCTCCGCCTGGGTGCACGGCTGTCCGCGGTGCACCCACAGGTCGTACGGGAACTCGTCCAGGTGTCCGTCGACGCAGGCCAGCAGATACCGGGCTGGGATGGCGGTGCGGCGCATCGGCTTGCGGGTGCCGGCGCCCGCGCGGCCCGTGCACTTGGCGTGCTCGAAGACGGCCAGGTCGGTGCGGAAGGGGTGCGTGTTGCGGTAGTCGAACTGGGTGAGTAGTCCGAGCATGTCGCAGCCCGTGCAGCGCAGCCATTGCGGGAAGACCCGGGAGGGGACTCCGAGGTCGTTGCCTTCGGCGGACCGGCTGTGCTTCTTCGGCTGCCAGGGATACGGCCGTAGCTGCACGTCGGGGGAACGCAGCATCATGCGGACTACGTCACGCAGGCGGGGGGCGTGGATCTGCGGGGGTGCGGAGTCGCGGCGCCGCCAGATGCGGTCCCAGTCGTCCAGGCCGGTGGGCATGATCGTGAACTGCGGCAAGTCCATGATCGCGCCGGGGCCGTAGGTGTAGAGCAGGGAGGAGGGCCGGGCGGAGCCGACCTTGGCACGGTTGTGCTTGGTCGCCTTCTCCGCCTCCTGTTCCAAGTCGCCCAGCGGGTCGACGGCGTGGGCGACGTCGTAGACGAAGCGCGTCTCGTCACTCACGAGTTGTCCTCCGGCATCTTCCACTGAGGGGCATGGTCAGGTGCCCGGTACACCAGCCGCTCCTTGATCGGGCTCACCAGGAGGTTGATCTCCGGCTGCACCTCGCGCATCGAGTTCGCCACGATGAACGGCGCGGCGTCACGGGTGTCGATGCCCGCCTTGGCGTTCTCCGCGCTCATCATCAGCGCGTCGTGCCGACCGTCGTCCAAAACCCTCTCGTACACCAGCGACTTGCGGTCCTCCATGAGGCTCTTGCGGCGCTTGCCCCATTGGTCGAGCCGGTTTTCCAGGCGCAGGCGGGCACGGGTGGCGGCGTCCTCGTCGCCGGCCCGCGCGACGCGACGGACGAGGGCGTCTACGAGTTCGCCCGCGAAGTGCTGCTCGGCCTCGATACGGGCTGCCCCGTCCTCCGGGGACAGCCCCTGGCCAGCCTTCGCTGCCTGCAGGACCCGGGCGGCGCTCACTAGCACGCCGTCCAGGCCGCGCTCCAGAGAGGTCACCGAGAACGGGGTCACCGACAGCGCCTCCACCTGGGCGTAGAACGTCTCGTGGTAGTGGCGGAACTGTTCGAAATGGGCGAGGTCCCTCGGCCGCGCCCAGTTCCCGAGTGCGACCACCAGCCCCGGCCGGTCCGCCGTACGGCCGACACGGGAGGACGCCTGGATGTACTCCGCGGTGTTCTTCGGCTGCCCGACCACGAGCATCAGCCCAAGGCGAGTCACGTCCACACCCACCTGGAGCATGGAGGTGGCCAGAACCACGTCGTACGGATTGACCTCGCGCGTGGGCTCCGGCTTCTTCGCCTCCCTGAGCGCGCGCCGGTTGCGCTTGCCCGCGGTGGAGTCGAAGCCCGGGTCGAATGCCGTCGCCATCTGGTCCAGGGTCGCGGTGATGTCCGCGCTGGCCACGCGCGAGGTCAGCTCGGCGACGTGCAGCGAACCGTAGTCGGTTCCGGTGCGGCGGGGGAGCTTCGACCAGGGGCGGCCCTTGGCGAGCGCGGTTTGAATGTCGTCGCTCATGTATCGGGCCATGCCGGCGAGTTCACGGGTGGCGCTGAAGTAGCCGACCAGGGTCATGTACGGATCGGCCGCGCGGCTGGAGCGGTCGAGGAGCAGCTGCCCGGCGGCTAGGAGAACCTCGGCGACCCGGATCTCCGCTGTGGTCAAGCGCACCCCGGTGGTGCTGATCCCGACGTACCGGCGCCCCGGGTGCTTCTCGGAGACCGGGATCTCCTTGGAGAAGTAGGTGTTCCCGGCGTCCAGGACCTGTGGCGGGAAGATGGTGACGTCGCGTCCGTACAGCGCGCGCACCTGCTCGGAAGCGTTACGGGCGGTGGCCGTGGAGGCGACGAGGAGCGGACGCACCGGGCGTCCCTCCTTGGTCCGCCAGTCGGTCATCGCGTCGATCGCCACCTCGAATAGGCCCACCGTCGTGCCGAGTGCCCCGGTGATCAGGTGCAACTCGTCCTGGATGACCAGGTCCGGGGGGCGTAGCCGCGTGGCCGGGTGAAGGGCGGCCGCCGGCCAGCCGTCCTTCTTGGGGTGCTTGCTGCCGTCCTTGATGTCGCACTGCTGATAGTCGGGATGCACGAATCCGTGCCGTTCACAGCGTCGCGAGACATGCCCGAACAGCGAGGCGGCCTCGCCCTCCCGCGCCAGGCGGGCGAACTTGTCCACCGTGGCGATGACGAATGCCGGCGCGAGCCGGTAGATCTCCTCGTCGACCGTGAGCACCGGCAGCCCGTCCGGGACTTCACCGCCGTCGGCGAACGGGCAGTTGGCCAGCTCGTCCCCGCAGTACACGTACACCCGGCGCAGCGCGGGCTCCGTGCGCACATCGCGCGCCTCGACCCGCGTCCCGCACCACGGGCAGCGCTGGATCTGCAGCACCGTCAGGCGATATCCACGACCCCCATGGGCCTTTTGCAACTGCTCGGCGGCCTCGTCGTACCGTTTCGGGCTCACATCGGTGCCGACCCACAGCCCGATCCGGAACGGCTCCTCACCCCACGTCGCCACATCATCGCGCCGCGCCAGCTCCGCCGCGCACACCAGGGCGGTGGCGCGCTGGAACTGCTGGGCGGTGAGCAGGCGCAGCGTGTACCGCATGAGGACGGCGACCCCGGACCGTCCGTCCAGCGGACCGTCGAATGCATCCACGAGGCCCTGGCGGCGCCGGATCGCGAACGTGTAGGCGGCCAGACCCAGATACGCCTCCGTCTTGCCACCACCAGTCGGGAAGAACAGCAGCTGCGCCTTGGCCAGATCCCCCGACCGCTTCTCGGCCGCCGGGTCGGACAGCAACGGCAACTGCATGAGCACGAAGGCGAGCTGGAAGGTACGCCACGAATGCGCCAAGGCCCCCTTCTCCGCGAGGATAGCCTCGCGAGCCTCGTCGATGCTCTCCTCCGGCCGACTCGCCCGCCTTTCCGCGACCTGGGATTGGACGCGCTGATCGGCCATCACCCGGTTCATGAACCGGAAGCAGCGCAACGCCTCCTTGTCCCCGAGGAGGTGCTTCAGACCCTCCTCAAGCTGGCGTTGCACCCGGCGCGCCTCGGTGACCGCGTCCAGGCCCTCGGACCGCAGATGCTCCGGAAGAGCCTTGGCCCGCTGCTCCTCGCCGTCCAGCCAGTCCGTGTAACCCGCGACGATCGGCTCAAGACCCGTACGCAGCTCGTCGATCGACACCTCCTGGAGCTTGCGCATGTCCAGCAGAGCCGCGCCGATCTCCTCGGCGGCCGTCTGCGGCGTCTCACTCACCGGCAGCCACGTCGTCCACACCTCGCTGGCCCTGCGCGCCCCCTCGGCTACCTTCCAGTCCACCGAGCAGGTCCGGCCATGGGCGAACTCCAGACGGTTGCGGTACTGAAGCCGCAGGCGCCGCACTTCGTCGTCCGGCTCCTCGCGCGTGTCCAGGAGTACGTCATTGACCGGCAGGAACGCCTCAGCTCCACCAGCCGACACCGACAGCTTGGTCTGGTACAGCCACGCCTCGACCGGGATCTTGCGAGGCGTCTCCCGGTCGTTGCACAATGCCACCTCGATCAGCCGGCAGTCACGCTCGGAGTCGTCGTATCGATCCACCCGAAGCAGGACCTTGTCCTTGAGCACGATCTCGCTCGTACGGGACGGCTTCAGGTCGGCAACCTTGATCGCCTTCGCTATGGCGTGCGGGGTGCGCTGGAAACGACGGAGCGCCGGAGCCGGTGCCGCGCCCTCGCCGTCTTCGGTGCCCTCGCCACGCTTCTCCTTCACCGGCTCGTACGTGCCCCACGAGGCGGTCACCGTGAACTCGTCGAGATCGTCAGGGATCTGGAAGCGCAGCCCCATCGACGCCGGGATCATCAACCCACGCTTCTGCGGCTGGTCCTCCACCTCGTCCTCGTCCGAACTCGCGCTGCTGTCGTCGACGGCAGTGAGCGGCACACCCCGGCTCTCGGCGGCGTCCACAGCGTCACCCACGTCGGTCGCAGCGTCGTCCGATCCAGCCTCGCCTGGGTCGTCCTGGCCGGCGGTGAGGCGCACGGGCGCGATCCGGCCGATCAGGTACGCCGAGTCGGGGACACCGTCAAGGACCTCGTCCGGGCCGTTCGCCGGGCCGAGGAGCTCACGCTCCAGGATGTCGACCAGATTCTCGCGGGCCGTCCAGGAACGGTCGTCGGGTTCGAGGGCGAGACGGTAGGCCGGGGCCTGCGGGGCACCGGCTGAGGGTTGGGCACTGTTGTGCCCCGGGGTCGTCACTCGTCATCCTCCTCATCCTCGGTGCCCTCATTGTTGCCGGTGGGGCTGACAACGCCCTGCGAGGCGGCACGACGATGATTCTCTTCGAGGAGGCGGTCGAGGATCTCTACCCGAGCGGCAGGGCTCACCGTCCAGCGTTCCATTTGGCGGTATGTGTGGAATCCGTGCTCCAGCCGGACGTCATCCCAGCCGTAGGCCGCCATGACTGCTTGGTCGAGCTCGACGTGGATCTGGCGAAGGCGGGCTACATCGGGGTCTGCGGCGTCGGAGATGGCGGGGTCGTTGACCAGATTGTAGAGCTTGGTGAGGCCCAGGTTGCGGCGGAGCATGATTTCGCGGCGCTCGGCGTGGAGGGTGCGGCCGGCATCGGCGAGCTCATCTGTGGCTCTTGGCTGAGGGAAGGTATCGAACACATCAGACGGCGTGTACCGAGGGTCATTTCGCATGCCCGACCCGTACTTGATGGCCCAAGTTTGATGCAGCGAAGACGACAACACCGCCTGAGCTGCATAGGATTCCGTAGCGAACACTCCCAACATGTGACTACAGACTTGTTTCGCTGAGACACGCACCGGCATCACTGTCTTGCTTACCAGAGCGATCACGAGCAATTCGTCCAGGTCTGCGATCGCCTTGCGCATCGCAGGGCGCTTGTCTGCGTACTGCCACCACCGGTCTCGCAGTACCTTCCGGTTGACCTTCTGGCGATCAGCCTTAACAGACTGGAGTACACGCTCATAGGGAAGTGGGTATTCCTTCGCCTTCTCTTCGGTGCGGTCGAAGAAGTCGATAACCCATCGTGACGGCGAGCTATCCGGGCGGGAATTGAGATCCTCACCATTGAGGTAGGGGAATAGAACGTCCTTGTTCCGTGGATCGACCTCGATCCACGCTGCGGCTTCGTCGGGCTCCAGGACGAATCCCATGCCCAGCACGTAGCAGCCGATGTACGCAACTCCCTTATTCTCCACCAACTGGACCGGATGACCGTCTACCTGGCCGCCCGGTTCCAGCAGTGTAGAGACCCGCTTGACCTCGAGGTCCCCCTCAACCTCCGCGACGATCCGGGGCACCGCCGAGTTAATGTCGGCCCGACTGCCCCACACCGCCGAATACTCCAGATTAGCGCTAGCCGCAGGCCATGACCGGCTCTGGATGGCGCGGGTGATGGTGAAGTTCTGCGAGACCAGCTGGTCGAGGCCGACCTGTCGGGTGTCTCCCTGAGCGACCGTGTTCGTTGCGATCAGCCCGAGCCCTCCCCGCCGTGATAGAAGCTCATGCGCGCGCAGGAAGAAGTACGCCACCAGGTCCGCGCTCCCCTTCCTGCCTCCTGCTAGCGTGTTGACGAACCAATCGCGGGCGTTCGTTCCCACTGATCCGGTGAGCTTCTTCCCGCCCAAGAATGGTGGGTTTCCGATCACCGCATCGAACCCGCCCCTCTCCATCACATCTGGCACGGCGAGAATCCAGTGCAGCGGCTTCCAGCGTTCGTAGTCCGTCGTCACGATCGGCGTGAGGCCAGCCTGCTTGATGCCATCGAGCATCGCCCGGTCCTGGTCAGCCTCTCCGCCGTCGACCGGGTAAGCGCTCTCGACCGCGATGCGGAGATTCTCGTAAGCCGCCTTCAACTCCTTCCCGGGCTTTCCGCCCCACCGCAGCCCCGCCGCGATCACACCGTCCGCGACGTCGGTGAGCTGCGCGGTCAGCTCCTGGTACCGGCGCCACTGCCGCCGCTTGGTGGCGGCCGAGCGCTGTGGGTCGTTGTCGTCGACCTCGGTGGCGAGCTGGCGACGCAGACGGCTGGCTTGGTCCAGGATGTCGTCCACGTCCAAGGCGAAGATGCTGAGCTGGTTGCCGGCCGCGGCGGGGTCGATGTGGAGGCGACGTAGCTGGTCGGCGTTGGTCAGGCCGAGCAGGGCGTTGCCGTGGAGCACCTTGTCGTCGACAAACGAGAACGGGAGCTTCGGGTCCAGCGACACCAGCCACAGCGACAGCTTGCACATCTCCACGGCCATGCCGTTGATGTCGGCGCCGTACAGGCAGGTGGCGACGACGGTCCTTATGGCGTGGACGTGCAGGTCGTGCGGTGTCCTTCCACGTGCTTCGCCTTGGCGCTGCCATGCTTCGACGAGCCGGTCGGCGAGGTAGCGGGCGGCTGCGACGAGGAAGGCGCCGGAGCCGCAGGCGATGTCGGCGATGCGCAGGTCGAGGATCTGGTCGGAGTCGATGGGCCGCCAGGCGTCCTGGTCGGCGGTCTGGTGTGGTCCGGGCGAGTAGACGAGGGGTTCCAGCGCGTAGCGGACGACTTCCTCGGCCAGCGAGCGGGGCGTGTAGTGCGCGCCGGCCGAGGCGCGCGAGGGCGTCTCCACCAGCAGGACGCCGCCGGGCTCGACCACCAGCGGTCGGTTGCGCAGGTCTCGGCGGATGAGTCCGATGTACGGGCGCAGTCGGTCGCGCAGTTCGGGGTCGTCGGTGACGTCGCGCAGGGCGATCTCGGTGTCGTCGAGGGTGTCGCCCGTCTTCAGTGCTTTGGTGAGGGCGGCTTTGCTGGACGGCTTCGCGGCTGGCTGGTGCTGCTTTATCCAGGCGAGGATCGCGTCGGCCAGCGCGGTCTCGGTGTACTTGGCCTGGCTGAGTTCTTCGAGGGTGGCGAGGGGGATCTCGGGTTCGGATCCCGCGCTGCCGGTGAGTCCGACGATGATCTCTTCGGCGGGTTCGCAGGAGTAGCCGAGCAGACCTTCGTAGATGTAGCCGATCTGTTCGACGTCGATGTCACGGAAGGAGATCCGTCGTGCTCCGCCGGGCAGTTGGGCGATCTGGACGGCGCGCAGGACTTCGAGCATGACGCGGTCGCTGACCGTGATGGTCAGGGTGTCCTGCGAGTCGCAAGCGGTGAGGAACGGGAAGCGGGCCGGGTCGAAGAGGGAGCCGCCGTACTCGGGAAGGCGCAGGTCCTCGAAGCTCGCGCCCCGGTACAGGGCCTGCGAGGTGGCCAGGAGCCGGTGCCAGGTCAGGGACGTGGCGTCGAGGGCCTGTTCGCCTTCCTCCTTCTCGCGGGCGTCGAGGAGGTCGAGTTCGTCGCTGATGCCGTATCCCATCGCGAAGAGGCGGCTCTGAGGCAGCAGCCCGCGTTCTTCGGCGAAGAGGAGGAAGACGACGCGCATCATGACGGTGACGGCGGCCTCGTAGACCTCGCCCCGTGCCGCCGGCAGCGGGTCTGGCTCGCCGCGTCGCTGTGCGTCCAGGGCGCCTTCGGACAGGGCCTGGACGATGAGTTCGACTGCGCGGCGGACCTGGGTGCCGAGCGCTTCGGTGATCTTCTCGGCGGCCGTGACGGACTCGCCGAAGAGTTCCGTCAGCCGGTCCTGCGCTTTGCCGCCGACCAGGCGGCGGCGCTGGAGGAGTTCGATGAAGGCGTTGCGGGTCTGGGGCTCTTCGATCCAGGTCTGGGCATCAACGATGCCGGAGGCGACCATGGTCTGCGGGCGGGCGCTGACGATCGCCCACCAGCGGCCGTCGGTGACGACTCCGATGGGGACGTCCGAGGCGCGCAGCAGCTCTTCCATGCGGTCGATGGGGCTGGCCGACCAGCCGTCGGTGAGCGGATCGCGCAGGGAGTCCGTGGGGTCCGTGACCAGGACGAGAGCCCCGGTGGTGTCGCCGTGGACGAGCGCGCCGTCGGCGCGCACGGTGACGGTGTAATCGGGTGAGCGGACTTCGGCGGCGGCTGGGGCGGGCACGGTGTAGGAGGCGCCCCAGCGCAAGCCCTGGCGCAGGACGAGGTCGACCCAGGTGTCGCGGGCCTCGCGGTACAGGTCGAGGGCGGCTTCGTCGCCCCGGTGCTCGTCCCAGTTCTCCCATGCCTTCTCGAAGGCTGGCTTGGCGTCCTTGATGGCGTCGAGCGCCCGGGAGTGGGGCTGGGGGATGCCCTGGGGATAGACACGTTCCAGGGCGGGGACGGCGAGGAAGGGACCGTCGGCGTCGACGAGTTCGAGCCAGGCGCGGTGCAGGCCGGCGGCGGTCGGGGGGTAGCGGCGGCTCATGCCTTGACCATTCCGTTCTTCGCGTCTTCGGGGGCGAGGGCGAACACGACCGCGGCGGCGGATACGTAGGGCCTGATGTCGCTGTAGCGCTCCTGGATCGAGACGATCTCGCGCGCCTCCTCGTCGTCCAGGCTGTCCAGGCGCTCGTTCATGTGGTGCAGGTCCCGACGTCGCTGCTTCTGCTGGTCGTCGGTGAACAGAAGCTCTTCCTCAGCGCGGATGGCCTGCTCCAGGCGGTCACGGGACTCGCGCAGGTTGAGCCGGAAGGCGCCGAAGATCTCGTGGGCGCGTTTGATGTCGGCGTCCCGGCGCTGGGTGAGCGCCTCGGTGACCTTCTCCTGACGGCTGGCGCTCTTGCGTTCCATCGCAGTCAGCAGGCGTGTGCGCAGCCGGGAGCCATCGTCGTTCCACTGCTCGGCGAGGTGAGCTCGTACCTTCTCATCGGCGAGGAGCAGATCGGCGGAGTCGAGGGTCTCGTCGAGGACCTGCTCGACCTTGGACTCGGCAAGTGCCTGACCACGCAGCCGGACGCCCGTGAGGAACACCTCCTCGTGCAGGCGCAGCCCGCCGCGTCCGACCAGGACTAGCCGGGAGACGGCGGCGACACAGGACTCGGGAAGGCCCGGGGCGATGACGGCGGTGACCCGGTGCACCGGGGAGTCCGTGCTGAAGAGCGCGGAGCGCAGGGTGCGGGTGGCGCGCTGCATGAGGGCGTGCCCGAGGTGGATGTGGACCAGGTCGGTGCGGTGTTGCGCGGCCTGGTCGTCGAAGGTGATGGGGCGCGGGACGCCAGGCTCCAGGCGGGTGTCCAGGCCACGCAGGGCCGGCTGCCAGGAGCGGCTGAGGTTCGGGATCCCGAAGACCTGCGCCTCGGTGCGGTCGTCGCCGATCTCGACGAGCGGGGGCTGCGAGGTCAGCGTGAGCGCCGTGTCCACCACCCGGCGGGCGTTTGCGGGCGTGAGATGCATGGCGGCCTTGCTCTCGTGGTACGTCTCGGAGAGCTTGGTGAGCCGGCGGTTCAGCTCCATTCCGCCGGCCAGCACGCGGGTGATCACCTCGTTGCCGTCGTCCGGCGCGGTCAGCCGGGCCTTGCGCACCGTACGGGTGGGGGCGAAGTGTTCCTGCACCTCGGCATCGATGACCTGGTTGACCTTGCCGAGGTCCTCGGTGGCCTGCCCGACCTTGGTCGCGATGATCCCCATGAACTTCATGTCCGCGTCGTACGTCGTGGAGCTGGAGACCGGCACGAAGTGGAAGATCTCAGGGTGCTTCGTCTGCCCGTACCGGTCGATCCGGCCGATGCGCTGCTCCAGGCGGGACGGGTTGAAGGGGATGTCGAAGTTGACCAGGCGGTGGCAATGGGTCTGCAGGTCGATGCCCTCGCCGGCGGAGTCGGTGGCGAGCAGGACGCGGACGGGGTGCTTGTCCGGGCTCTCGGTGAACCGGGCGCGGATCTTCTCCCGCTCCTCGGTCGGGGTCGAGCCCTGGATGACCTCCAGTACGTCGTTGTAGCCGCGCTGCCGCAGGACGCGCTCGATCCATTCGAGGGTGGCCGCGTACTCCGTGAACACCACGACGCGTTCGTTGGTCCAATGGGTGCCGTCCGGCCGGCAGACTGCGGCGAGGAAGGTCAGCAGTTCTTCCAGCCGGGAGTCCGGCTTGTGCTCATAGCGGCGCCCCCACTCGATGAGCGAGGCGATTTCGCTGCTGGTGGCCGCGACTAGGGGGTCCGAGCCCTTGGAGTGGCGCAGCGCGGTGAACTCGGGGTGTTCGGCCGCGCCCTCCTCCTCGTCGGACTGGCCGCTGCCCAGCACCTCCGTGTAGTACTGGTCTTCGTCGTCCATCCGAAGCTTCCGGTCGCCGCCGTCCGCGCCCTCATACAGCTCAAGGGTGCGGGCGAACGACCACGGGCTGGACAGGAAACGCTTCTTCAGCAGCATCGCGACGATGTCGCCGCCCGAGCCCTTGCCGTTCGCCCGGGCACTGTCCGCCAGCAGCCGCTCCAGCCGCGCGAACTGCTGCTGCTCCTCCTCCGACGGCGTGAACGGGAGGGTCCCCAGCTTCCGTGTCTTGAACCCCTTGTCCGGCAGATCGGTCTTCAGCCACCGCACCATCACCTCCCTCAGTGCCTGCTCGTCGATGCTCGCGCCGCGGGTGAACCGGCGGCCGTCGATCATCTCCAGCAGGGCGGTGAACGACTCCGAATAGCCGTTGTGCGGCGTCGCGCTCAAAAACAGCCGGTGCTCGCATGCCTCGGCGAGCCGCATGGTCGCCGTCGTCCGTTTGCTGTCCACCGCGTAGCCGCGCTGCCCCGGTGCCGTCGTCGGACTGGCCGGCGCCACATGGTGCGCCTCGTCGACCACCAGCACGTCGAACGCGTACCGCCTGGCCGTGCCCGCGCTGCGCACATCGGCCAGCACGTCGCGCAGCAGGCGCTGCGCCCGCAGTGACGGCAGCCACGCCATGCTCACGATCACGCGCGGGAAGAGGCGGAAAGGGTTGGCGTTCAGCCCGTGGCTCCGCCGCACCTTCGCCATCAGCTCGCTGTTGACGATGACGAAGTCGAGGCCGAACTTCTCTCGCATCTCGTCCTGCCACTTCAGCGACAGGCTCGGCGGGCACACGATCACCACGGATCGTGCACGGTGCCGCAGCAGCAGCTCCTGCACGACGAGGCCGGCCTCGATGGTCTTGCCCAGGCCGACGTCGTCCGCGAGCAGCAGGTTCGTACGCGAAGACTGAAGGGCCCGGCTCAGCGGCACCAGCTGGTACGCCTCCACGTTCGCGCCGCTGCGGAAGGGGGCCTGGTAGGAGTTCGCGTCCGCCGAGGTGACCGCACCCCAGCGGACCGCGTCCACGAACGCGGCGAGGGTGTTCGGGTCGTCGAACGCTTCCGCCCGCACAGTATCCGGAAGGCCCTGGTTCGGGGCGAGGGTGTGCCCGACCTCCAGCTCCCAGACCACCGTCAGCTCTTGCCCGAGCCGGTCCTCGTCCAGCGACTGCAGGCTGACCACATGGGTAAGTCCCGGCATGCCCTCGTCTGCGGGGCTACGAGGAAGGCCCTGCTTCTGGATATCGGACACGGCCCAGGTGGAGCCCCGCACCTTGACGACCTGTCCCGGCTCCGGGACCGGCGGAACGGCCGCCGTATTCGGGGTGCTGCTCGCCGATCCCTGCGGATACTCCGTCGCCGTCGCCACCTGGGCAGACTCCTTCACCAATGCCGTCACTGCCGGAGCGTAACCACCCAGGCACATGGGGATAGCATCAGGCCGCAGGGGTCACAGAAACACCAGTATCTCCGACCTGGCTGCGGCCCGCTGCAAGTCCTCAGGACTCGCGAACACCGTGGTCAGCGGATTACGGAAGGGGCGTCTTGGCCAGGGCTCGTCAGTGCGGGCTTCCGCCCGCACCCCCGCGCGATCTCGATCAAGACACACTCGGGCTGGGTGCCCCCTGGTGGAATAGATGGCTCCCTGCCCTCGATCGTCACTTTCTATCCCTCACCCATGGGGCGAGACCTGCGGTGGTGTACGCCGCCGGGGGCGGCGGCGGCCGTCAACAAGACGTCAAGTGCGCCAACTGGAGTCGACTGAGAGCTGGTTGCGGTTGGTCGCTTCCTGCGCGAGGCGCTGGCCGGCGGTGAGTAGATCGTGGGCCTGTGTGGACAGGGGCGCGGGCAGCCAGGCAGTGAGCGTCTGGGCACGGTCGTCGGCAACGAGAGCGGAGGGCGTGGGGGTGTGGCCGAGGAGGAGTCGGTAGAGGTCAGTTGCCGGTTCAATCGGGGGCAGGCCGTGCTGGAGGGCGGTGAGGGATGCGCGAGCAGGGATGGCCAGGCCGTCGGCGTCGAGGTCGCCGTAGTAGAAAGTGCGGTGGATGCCGGATAGTTCTGTGAGGCGGCTGACAGAGGCTTCGAAGGAACGTCCGGCCCCGAAGGCGATGAAACGGATGCGGCCGGGCTGCTTGGCGATCAGGTCGTGGAGGGTGGCATAGGTGTCGCTGTTCTCCACCACCAGAAGGGTGTCGCCGTCGCCGACTTGGTGGTGGGCGAGCGGGGGCGGCTGGCGGTAGGTGGCCAGCTGATCGAGGGTGAGGCGCCCGGGGGCGAACAGCGCGCCGGAGATGAGGGCGTCGAGACGTTTCTCGTCGCGGAAGATCTCGTAGGACCGCTCGCGCAGCGGGATCGGCGTACGCCGGTCGGGGGCGTAGCTGCTGTCCCGGAACCAGCGGTTGCACGCCAGGAGGTCCTCGGTCTGTGCGGCGGTGAGACGGGCGGTGTAGGCCCAGTCGAGTTCCGGGCGCCACGAGACGGGTTCACGCGGTGCACGCGGCGTCGCCTGGGTGGTGGCGGGCAGACGTACTTGTTCGGGCAGGCGTGGTCGGCCGGCGTCCCAGTGGGCTCTGCTGGTGGGCAGGTTGAGGAGGCGGTGGTCGGCGAGTTCGTGCAGGAGTGTGGCGAGCGCGGTGCGCGCGTGCTCGCCACTGGCCAGGCCGGGCAGGGCTGCGGTGAATGCTTCGACGAGGGTGGCGCGGGACACGGTGGCCTTCTCGGCCCGGGCCTGCAGCGCGGCGCTGAGGCTGGCCGCCGCGGGTGACAGTGGCGGGAGCGGAGGGGGAGAACCGGCGGTCATTGAGCGGGGGTCTCCTTCGTGTACAGGCGTGCGGAGTGGAGGTAGCCGGACGGGACGGCGGCGCTGTCGTCGGGGACGATGCGAGGGGAGGGGACGAGGGCGTGGCGGATGCGCTCGTCGAGGCGGATCAGGGAGAGGCCGGCGCGGGCTTCGGCGTCGTTGCGCAGCGGGATGCACATCGGGAAGCGGGCGGTGACCTCCTCGTCGCTCAGGCCGGTGGTGTAGATGAGCTGGATGCCGAGGGCGGCGGCCATCTCGAACTGGAGGTCGACGAGGTAGGTGGCGTTGGCGCGGCCGATGGGGTTATCCAGGAGCAGCAGTCCGCCGTTGCGGGTACGACTCCGGGGGCCGGGTGAGGTGCGCAGCGCAGCGAGGGCGCAGTAGAGGAGGATGGCGCCGGTGAGTTCCTGACCGCCGGAGAAGGTGGTGCCCATCTTCTCCACGGGCACGCGGGTGATCCGCTGGGCGGCGTTGGGCTTCATGACCTCGGCGGTGAATCCGCGCGGTACGGCCTCCTTGAGGCAGCGCAGGACGACGTCGATGCCTTTGAGTTTGCGGGTGCGGGGGTTTTGGGCGAGGGCATCGACGGTTTCGCGCATCGCGGCGGCGAGGGGGTTCTGCTGGTCGGGTTTCTTATAGCGGATGGTGAGGAATTTCTGTCCGGCCCAGGGTGCGTCGCCGTCGGGGAAGGCGGAGAAGCGGCTGGCCTGGTCGAGGCGGTGCAGGAGATCGGTGACGTGGGCGCCGAGCTGGGATGCGAGGGCATCGCGGGTCTTGGCCATGGCATCCAGGTCGCTGGTCAGTGCGGCGATGCGGGAGCCGAGCGCCTGGGTCCAGTTCTCAGCCAGGGCAGGAATCTTCGCGCCGCCCAGGGCGGAGATCTGCGTGCGCAGCGGGATGTCGAGTCCTTCGAAGCGGACGTCGGCGGCCTCCTCTTTGAGGCGGCTGACGCCGGTTTCCAGAGCGCGGTCGGCGTCGCGGGCAGCCTGGTGGCAGGTGCGGAATTCCTCGGTGGCCTGCCGGGCCTCTGTCTCGGCAGCCTCGGCGGTGCCCGGATAGGGCTCCGCGGCGGCGGGCAGGTCGAGACCGTGGACGGCGCTTTCCAGGCGCGGCAGGACAGACCGGAACGCCGCAAGGTCGCGGCTGCTGTTGGCCTGGCTGCGGCGGGCGCCGTTGTAGCGTTCGGACGCGGCGCGCTCCGTGGTACGGGCTTCTTCCAGCTCCCGTGCCGCGCGGGCACTCAGGGCGGTGGCATCCTCCAGGGTGGCCGGCGTCCAGGCGGCGGCCTCCTCGCCGGTCAGCGGTGCTGCCGCGGCGGCGGACTTAAGGTGGCCGGTACGGACCTTCAGCTCGCTCTCCTTGTCACGCAGTGCGTTGAGCCGGTCGTCGAGGTCGGTGAGCTGTCCGGCCACGTCGCGCAGGATGGCGTGGCGCTGGACCTCGTCGGTGGCCCGCGGGTCCGCGCTGAACTTCTGGGCGAGCGCCTGAATCGGCCCGGGCACCTGGTTCCATTCCCTCTGGCACACCAGCAGGTGTTCTTCGGCGCGGGCGGCGCGCTGCTGCTGGTCTTCCCCGACCTGGACGGCGCGCAGCTCGTCCAGGGCCTGCTCGTAGCGGTGCTTGAGCACGGGGAGAGGCTCGTGCGGTGCGTCGGGTTCGATAGCCGCGTCGCCGCCGGGCGGGGCGGGGACGGCCCGACGGCTCTCGGCATGGCTGTCGGCCTCCTGCCGGGCGGCTTCGACGGCCTGGGCGCGGCGCAGCAGCTCCGCTTCGGCCCGCTTGCACGCGGCACGCAAATCGTCGGCTTCGGTCCGCCACTCCTGGCACTGCGCGGTCAGGGCGGCGATGCGGTCGCGGGCCTGGCCGGCCTCGGTCTCGGCGCTGGCCAGCTGTCGGAGGACGTGCAGGGCGCGCTGGGCTTGACCGGCCCGGTCGACGAGGACCTCGTACGCCTGCTCCGCCTCGTGCAGGGCGGAGTCGTGACCCTCGGCCGCGTCGCGGGCCTCCTGGGCGGCGGTCTCGGACGCGGCGGCGGTGGTCTGCAAGTCGTTCAGCTGGGCGAGGCGGTCGGGGACGGGCATCTGCGCGCAGGCGTCAAGCCAGTTGGCGAGGTGGCGCTCCAGCTCCCGGGCCTCCGCCAGGCGCGCATCGAGGTCTTGCAGCTGGCGGGTGGCGGCCGTGATGCGCGCGGTGACCTCGCCTCGTTCGCGTTCGGCGGCGTCTTCGTCGTGCAGGGCGGGGGAGGGCTCGATTACGAAGCGGTCGTCGTCGCAGGAGCCCGGGCGCAGCAGGCGCTCGCCGGTGCCCACGGTCACGGCGGCGGCCGGGAGGGGACGGGTTTGTTCCATGTGGCGGCGAGCGGCGTCCAGGCCATCGGCGCCGCCCACGATGATCCCGCCGACCAGGTCGGGGTGCGCGCGGATGACCTGGGGATGGGCGTCGGCGGGCACGTTGTCGTGCATCCACCGCCAGCCGGGCCAGGCCGAGATGCCGTGCGTGACAAGGTCCTCACACAGGCGCCGCACGGCAGCGCTGGCCGGGTGCAGGCCCCCGCTCGTATCGAGCACGTCGAGCAGGTCCTGGTCCTCGCGCAGGCCGAGGCGGGTCCCGGTGAGCGTGGTCTCCAGGTTCGCGATGCGGCGTCCGGCGGCCTCCCCCAGCACGGTGGCATGCTCACGGAGCCATTCCAACGCGTCGACGGCGCGCAGCTCGTCGGGCGCGGCTTCTAGGAGGTCGGCGCACAGCGGCAGGGACTGGACCGCCGTGGCCTGCTTGCGCAGCCGGTCGGTCTGGGCGAGCGCCGCATCAGCCGCGGCACGGTCGGACAGCGCCTGCCGCTGCGTGTCGGCCAGGTGCCGGTGCGCATGGTCCCGCCCGGTGCGGGCAGTCTGACGTGCTTGTTTGGCCTCGTCCATGAGCTGGTCGAGGTGGCGGGCGTGCGCCTCGGCACGGGCCGCGGCGTCCCCGGCTAGTTCGTCCGGCTCGACGAGCCGGTCATGGCGCGCCTGACCCAGCGTGGTGGTGAAGGAGTCGATCTGCTCGCGGAGCGTGCGGAGATCGGCCTGGGCCGCGCCGGTGTCTTCAAGGAGCTGTTCGCGGCGGTGCTGCCACTGCTCGATATCGGTCTCGGACTGCTGGTTGGCCTCGGCCAGTCGGCGGACCTTGTCCTGGGCGGCGGCCTCGGCGCGGGCGTACCCAGCACGGAGGTCGGCTGCTGCCTGGTGGACGGCCCGGAGGTAGGGGGCGGCGGTGCGCTCTGCCTGGCTGAGGGCTTCCTGGGCGCGGGTGTGATCGTCCACAGCATGCGCATGGCGTAGCGCCACCGGGACCGTCTCCCAGCCCGACTTTTCGGCTTCGGTCTCCTTCTTGTCCTGCTCGGCGCCGCGCTGCTTTGCCCGGACGGTGGCCAGTTCGAGGGCGCTGGCGTGATGGCGTACGTGGTGCACGCGCTGCTCGGCCCGCTCGGCTGCCCGCTTTGCCTCCTCGTGCGCTCGGTAGGTGTCCGTGATGGCGTCGGCGTGGACCGTGAGCGCGTCGGACAGTTGCTGCTCGCGGAGCTGGACAGTGGCGGTCAGGTGCACGAGCCGTTGCTGCGCGCTCTCGGCGGCGTGGGCGGTCTTCTGCCGGGTCTGGTGAAGGATGGCGACCTCCCCACAGGCTCGCTGCATGGTCAGGGCGAACTGTCGTTCCTTGTCCCATGCGGCGCGCTGGTCGTGGGCATGGGCGTAGGAGTGGAAGGCGGTGCCCAGCTCGGCGTACTGGTCGTCGTCGGTGGCCTTGCGCAGCAGCCAGTCCACAAAGGCGTCGGATGTGGTGGTGGTGAATGCCGCCGCCGCGTCGCTCTCCTTGGCGTTCATCCGGCGCTGCACGTCGAACAGATCGGGCTGCAGGCCCAGGGTGCGCTGGTGTTTCTCCCATCGTTCCTGGCCGTCCTCGATGCGCAGTTCCAGGGCGTCGACGCGGCGCTGTACGTCCCGCAACTCGGTGCAATAGTCCTCGAACGGCAGCCAGTGCTCGTCGCGGTGGAAGGGCAGACGGTCGGCGTCCAGGGCGGCGGCCGGGTGGAAGCTGTAAAAGCGGCGGTGCAGTTTCCCCTCGCGGTCCGGCGCCAGGATCTGGGCGGTGACCAGCAGGCGTCCGGTCCTCGCGTCGGCCCATTCGAGAACCACGTGAGAGGGCTGTGCCAGGGACACCGTGAAGTTGCGCAGCGTCTCCACATCCTGGTGGCGGTGCGGGATGGTGGTGCAGGTGATGCCGGTCAGCAGTACGCCCTTGCCGCCGCCGTTTTGCAGCATGATCAGGTTGGCTGGGGCCGGGCGGTGGGTGACATGGCCGGCGGCCGGGATCAGCGAAGCGGTTTCCACCTCCGGGCCGGCGCCGGAGAAGTCCAGGGTGACGTCTTCGTACCGTGCGTCGACCGGGCCGAAATTGCGCAGCAGAATCCGATTGAGTTCATACATGGCAGGCGTCCTTACGGCAGGTCAGTGGGCAGCGGCGAACCCGGCAGGGTGTCATCGGCACTCAGAGCGCTGTCTGCCGCCGACTCGGAGGTGGTTGCCTGGTCGCGGGAGGGCAGGGCGGCCACGCCCAGGGCCGCCAGTTCCCGCAGCATGTCGCCGGCGGCCTGGTCGCGGATCTGCAGCCGGTACTTGACGCTGGTGGCGTAGGTGCCGGCGTCCTCGTCGCTCACCTTGCGCACGAAGCCGTGCTCGGCCAGGTGGGTCAGGGCCCGGCGCACCAGGGAGTAGGTCACCGTCCTGGGAGTCTTGTCCGCCCGAGTGGTGCCGGTGGCGTTGCGCCGCAGATAGGCCCGCCATAGTCCCTCCAGGCCGGGCTGGTCCGCCGGGGGATCGGTGTCGGCGTCGGTTTGCGCAAGCCGGTGCTCGATGGCCCGGGCCAGGGAGCGGACCTCCTCGTCCACCTGCTTGACCGAGACTCGGGTGACGTACTCGTCGTCGTCGAGGTCCTCGGGCCGGGGGAAGGCCAGGGCGGCGATGGCGAGCTGGGCCAGCAGATACAGCGGCCGGTCGGCGGTCTGAGGGACCAGGTCGGCCACCGAGACGGCGAAGTCGGTCTCCGGGGTGGTCCCCAGAACCAGGCCCGGCATGCGGTGGACCTCCAGCACCGTCAGGTCGAAGCCCTGGGCGATCTTCCGTACGATCTGGGCGAAGTCCGGTTCGGTCTCGAAGCGCCGGACCAGCCGCGCGTACTCCCCGGAGCGGGCCGGTGCCTTGCCACGGGCCAGGGCCAGGGCGACCATCCGGGCGGCGTCCGCAATGTCCTCGTGCTGGCTCACGCGCTCTCCTGGTCACGGTCGGGGATGGGTGTCACCGACGACAGCCGGTTGTCGTCGGTGGGGGCATCGGATGGTCCGGGTGGGACCGAGGGCCGCGATTGGGTGCGGATCAGCAGGAAGTCGCTGCCGCCGAAGCGTTCGTCCAGCAGCTCGGTGCCGTCGTCGAGAGCCACGACGGCAGGCTCACCGACGGCCAGTTGACGTACCGGCACCCGCCGGAAGAGCTGCTGCACGCGCATCGCCAGGAGTGCGTCCGTGCCGGATTCAGGACCCATGCCGGGGCCGGGCAGGCGGGCGGAGCCCAGCAGCGCGGACAGCCGCACTCCCTGGTCGGTGGCCGTGTCCAGCAGGGCGTCCACCGCCTCGTGCTGCGCGTCGCTGAACAGGGCCGTGTGCTCGCTGTCGCCTGGGTCGTCGTCCTGTGCAACCGGTACCAGGTCCCCCGCGGCTGATTCGCTGACGCGGGCCAGGGCCTCGAAATAGTCCGGCAGATACATCACGCGGGGCTGCTGCGGGCCCAGGACGGCCCTGGTGAACGCCTCCAAGGGCTCCAGGCAGGCATCCAGGGAAAATTCCATCACCGGCTGCAGGAGCTGCTCGTGCATGTGCACCCGGGCGTGCAGCGTCGGGGCCACGAACACCTGGCGGTCCTGTTGGCGCCGGTACTCCGGGCCGACCTTCAACAGCATGTCGATAAGCACCGAATGCCGTTGCATGCATTCGACGATCAGAGCCCCCAGCCCCTCCAACTGCCGACGCTTTTGCGCGTCGTCAGTGACCTCCAGCAGCTGGTCGACTCGCTCCTTGAGCTGCTGCTCAGTCGCGGAGCGGCTGCGGACGTGCTCCAGGGCATCGTCGACGGTCTCCTTGACCTCAGTATCCCAGTCCACCGCCCGCACGTTCCGCTTCATCGCCTCGATGCGCCCATGGATGTCCTTGGCGTAACGGATGCTCTGCAGACGGGCCGTGTGCGCGATCTGCCACGCCTCGCCGATACGGGCACGCTTGAGCAGCGCCTCCAACTTGGCCTCGGCAGCGATCTGTTCGGAAGCGATGTCCACGTCGATGGCATGCACCAGCACGGTGATCGCCGCATCCGTGGCAATCAGCGCCGCCTGCCCCACATGGTCAGGCACCTCCTTGAGGATCTGGAACGACGTCATACGGGTCTGGAACCCCTCGTCCATCACGCTGCCGATCGCGTGACGGAACGCCCGGTCGCGCTCCTCGGTGTTGATCAGCCGTTCGGTCACCCAGCGCCCGACGGCCCGGTACTCCTCAGCCGGGCGTCCCGGCAGCTGCAGCGCGGCGAACTCGGACACATGGTCCACCACCGTCTCCTGGCGGACCGCCGTGCGCATGTCCGTGCGCAGCGTGACGACATCGATCGCAGCCAGCGCCAGCTCAGCCAGGCGGTAGCCCTCCCACCCCCGCTCGGCCTTGGCCTTGCTGCTGTCGAGCGCCAGCAGCGGGCGGACCACCGCCAGCGCCTTCATGCGTGAGGTAATGCTCTCGTAGACCGCCCGTGGCTCCTCAAAGATCACCCCGAAGGCTCCAATCGCCCTTTTTCCACTTGGAGTTCACGCTAAAACGCGGCACTGACATTTGCGCTGGGACCGAACCAGAACGGCCGACAGTGAGAGGGGAGAGAGGCGCGCACCTCCCGTGCGAAAGGAGCCATGCATCTTCACGGATCTTCCCCGCCCGGACCGGTTGATCGCCTGGCGGCCTCCGGGGGTACGCACGCGGTGGATGCGATCTGGGATCGGCATGCGGGACAGGCTGGGGGTGATCTCGGTGGTGATCCCTTCGGCGTCGAGGGCTTGGGTGGCCGGGTCGGCCCAGTAGGGCTCCGTAAGGTGTTGGTCAGTCCAGGAGAGTCGGATGTGGCTGAGTAGGGCCTGCCAGTAGTGGCTAGCGAGGAGTGGCCGTCCGACTCTCTAGGGCGCCCTGACTGCTGATTGAGATGTGCGCGCCTTGTGCGGCCCCTGTTTACGGTGCGGACAGCGGGGGTGTTCCTCGGGCTCACGACATGCCGTGCGGAGTGAGGAGAGGGCGAGTGAGCAACCGACTCAGCCAAGCCTGGTGTGGGATCGACGCATGCAAGGGCCATCACTGGGGCAGCAGTGGTCGACGAAACCGGTACGACCCTATGGTCGAAGAAGATCGACTACGATGAGACTGCCATCCTCGTGGCCCTCGGCGAGATCCTGGACCTGGCAGATGAGGTCCGCTGGTCGGTGGACATCTCCGGAACGGCTTCCGTTCTGCTCATAGCACTGCTCGCTAGTCACAGTCAGCAGGCTGTCTATGTACCTGGTCGCACGGTCAACCGCATGGCTGGCGCCTACCGTGGCGAAGCCAAGACAGATGCACGCGACGCCTACGTCATCGCCGAAACTGCCCGCCATCGCCAGGACTTCGCAACCATCGATGTGCCTGCCCAGTTGGCAACCGACCTGGCGCGAGACTCACGGCGCGTGGCTTGCCAAGCGCGGTGTCCGCGCCGCCCATGCGGTCGCCGCTACCGCGCTAGAGGCTTCTCAGGCTCAGCAAATCTTGCTGCCCGGTGAGGATGTTGCCGCCCAGATCGTCGCCGATTTGGCTGCGCAGATCCTTAGCCTGGATGACCGACTCAAGGGCGTCGACCGCCAGACCCGGGAAAGATTCCGCACCCACCCTCAGGCCGAGATCATCGAATCGTTGCCAGGTATGGGCCCAATTCTCGGTGCCGAGTCCGTCGTGGCCGCCGGTGACCTGTCGGCTTACGCGGACGCTGGCCACCTGGCCTCAGCAGCGGGGCTGGTGCCCGTGCCAAGGGACTCGGGCCGCCGCATCGGCAACCTGCACCGCCCCAAGCGCTATAGCCGGCGCCTACGCAGAGTGTTCTACCTGTCCGCCCAGACCAGCATCATCCGCGAGGGCCCCAACAGGGACTTCTACCTCAAGAAGCACGGCGAGGGCTGCAAGCAGTCCAGGCCGTCATTGCGCTCGCCCGCCGGCGCGCCAGTGTCCTATGGGCTCTCCTGCGCGACAACCGAACGTTCACCCCTGTCGCGCCGATCACGCGATAAGGATCTTCGAGGATGGCGCTGTCTGGCACTCCGTGTCCCTACCACTGGTAGCAGGAACGAGGCTAGCCTGATGCCCTCCTCGCGTGGGGAGCTGTGCCATTCCCGCCGCCAGCGCCGCACAGACCGCGACGTCACCCGAAGATCCCTCGCGACAGCCTCGCTCTTCTCGCCGCGAGCGAACCGCTCGGCCGCCTCAAGACGCACCCGCTCGTGCTTCTCCTGCTCCCTGGGCGTCAGCCCTCCCCATGCGCGTACCGCATGATGACGTCGTGCCGCAGCGATCAAGAACCGTCACGGCACGACGGACTCCGCGAATTCAACCTGAGTAACTGTCAGGATGGTGCAGAAAATGGGGTCAAGTTAAGCGGTCAACTGGTGCATTCCGCAGGCCAGTCTGACCGGTTCGTCGACCGCCGCAAGGTGGAGGGTTCAATGGCTTCCTTCGCCCTGGCGGCTGTCACGCTCATTGAGTAGGAGAGCCTGCACCTGCACGGACTCCGCTAGCAGGGGCTCAAATTCCTCTTTTCCGGCGGCAGTTAGGAAACGACGGATCTTGATCGCTTCTGTGATCGACCCTAGTGCCTCCTCCAGTTCTCCCAGTGAGTAGTGGCTGAGAGACTGGTTATGGAGTGAGCCAGCGAGGCCAGGCAGATAGGCATCGGGATACTCTTCGGCCAGGTGCCGATAAATTCCGACGGCTTCTATGGTCGCCTCTAGGGATGGCCGGTGGCGTCCCAAAGATGCTAGCTGGTTGGATTGGCTGGTTAGTGAGCTGGCAAGGTCTGGGCGATAAGCGTTGGGGTGCTCTTCCGCCAGGCTGCGGCGGATTGCGACCGCTTCGGTGGCGGCCTTGACGGATTCCTCCAGTCGCCCCAGTGAGGATAGGTAGGTCGACTGGTTGTGTAGGGACCCGGCAAGACTAGCGAGATAGACATCAGGGTGGTCCTTGGCTAGTTGCCGGTAAGTGTCAACGGCTTCGGTGGCGGCCTTGAGAGCATCCACAGGGCGCCCGAGCGAACCGAGGCGGCTCGCTTGGTTTGTGAGCCACCCAGCCAAATCCGCCCTATCTTTGCCCGTACGGCGTAGGGTTACGAGGCGAGTGGCCAACTCTGCGGCGAGCTCTGCAAAAGCCTGAGGCTGGTCGGGCATCACCGCGTACAACCGTTGCAGGTCTTCAGGTTTGCTGTGCGGGGCATGCACGAACAGGCTGAGAGCCTCCATGAGAGCCTTTCCACCGGGTCGCGCCGCAGCTCGGCTGAGAAGGGTGAGCGCATGCCGGAGCTGCTCTGGGTTGCACGCGGGCAACACATGGACTGCGAGCTCAGGCTCGCTGGTAATGCTGTCGATGAGATATTGCTCGGCCAGGGGGTCAGGTTGCAAGCTTCCCCAATAAGCATCCCCGGTGGCGGGGGGCGGATACAGGTCGCGGATCCATTCCGCGAGGGCGCGTCGATCCTGCTCGGCCATCTCACCCCGCAACCCGGGAACCTGGGCGAGGATATGTAGTGCGTTGGCGCGTGGGGCAGGTCCGGACAGCTGGGCGGCGGCCATCGCCAACGGGCGGATCTGATCCATATCGAGGTCACGACGGTTGGCGACGCGCTGCCAATATCGGCGTTCATGAGCGAGCAACACTCGTTGCGGTGGAAGATCCGCTTCAGGTTGTTCACTTAGGAGCTTCGCGAGCGCCGCGACATGCAATGTCAAAGCTTGGATAGAACCCGAATCTGCGAAGGCCGGTGGTCGGGCTCCCGTGCATCGAGCACTGAGGTCCACGGTTGTGTATACCTCGTCCAATAGCTGAAGCCCATTACCAAGGGCGGTGAGGGCTTCTTGCCAGGCGGCCTCGCGTTCCGTTGCTGTAATGGTGAAAGCTTCAACGCGCAGTGGTTCTGGGCGTACGGTGGTAGACATGGCCGTTGATGCGGAACGCAGAGCAGTGAACCACTCTCCGGACGCGCGGGCTAGGAGCAGCAACCGCACGGGGCAGCGCGGAGGATGACTGACGAGATAGTCGACGATCTGTTGTGCCTGCTCGGGTCGGGTCTCAACGTAGTCGAGCACCAGTAGCACGGGTGCCGTGCATCGCGTCAGGGTCAACAAATGTTGCGTCGACACGTCCGTGGGTTCCGCTATCTGACCGACCACCCAATCCTCTTCTGCTAGCAACTCGCACAGACGTCGGGCGAGACGGGTCTTACCCTGCCCGCCCGGCCCCGTCAGGAGTAGCGAAGAACACGTCTCGGGATCTTTACACCAGCTCAATAGGGCTTGCAGAGCCCGCTCACGGCCGCGGAATGGGACGACCTCATGCTCAGCTCTCAGCAGTGCAGCTGGAGATTGAGGGCCCTGAGCAGGAAACCATGGGGCGACAAGGTCCTGCAGTTCCACTGGCTCGCAAAGGACTTTCCGGCCGGTAGCCGACGTCACCGCCCGCCTGAAGCCTTCTTCGACGGCGAGCGCCTCGATCGGTACGGCAGTGAGCCGGCTCTGCCCGAAACCCCGGGGCGCCCAGCCAACCGAACCCACCAGCAAGTCCCCGCTCCACACGGCGGCACCCGACATTCCTGCCCACGGGGATATCTGCCCTATCTGGTCATCGGGCCCGCTGTCCACAAGTATCTCCAGTAGGTTCTGCTTTGAGCGTGCAACTGTATTTATGTGACCAGCCAGATGTTCACTGTCTCGCCGCAGCAGCTCAGGATCTTCGAGGAATCGCATAGCCTCGGGGAACCCGACTGCCTCGCACGGCACAGACGGGACAGAGCTAACCAGCCGGCCGAAGCGGGCGGGAGCCCGCCAACCGGGGTCGAAGGATGGGTCGGTGATTTCCACCAGCGCCGCGTCCAACTCGCCAAGCCAGACCACACGTGCGTCACGTAGGACGCCCTCGTCCAGCAAGCGCACTTGTACCGTGCTGCTAGGCGTGACCACGTGTGCCGCCGTTAGAAGGAGTCTCTCCCCTACTAGGCAACCAGAGCCTACGGCCCATCCGGGCTCCGAACCTCGAACCCAGACCTCTGCCACCGCACCTGTGTCCAACCCCATTGGAACCTACCGAAAGCACGTCATTCAGGGGGGATTTGTTGTTCTACTGGGCCCACTACACGCAGGCTCCTGTCCTGCTGGTCCTTGGGAGTGAGCACGAGCTTCATCCTGTTTGTGGCTGTCGCTGCGACTGACCCCCGCACCCCCAGCGACAACACATACACCCGTGCGCCGGCCTCGCCAGCAGCTTCCTTGCGGACATCAACAGCGAACTCGAGCTCAATTTGTCCCACCTCAAACCCGACTTCCCTCCCAGCACCTTCCTTCTGCGCCGCATCGAGTTCTGCCCTTACCCCGCGCACCGCGTCCGCCAGGCCGACCCACATCTCAGCTGCCACAGCAACCTCCCTAGACCAAAGCGACGCGAACCTCAGTTCCTATTTCAACGGGTTATTGCCTCTCGTACTGCGTGGCATCGACCACTGCGGCCTGCCTGAATGCATTTCTCCTTGAGAGACATGCCTCGCAAGTACCGCATTGCATACTTACTGATGGACGCAGACAACTCCAGGACCGAGACATATCCACACTCAGAGCGTTTCCTATCCGGACGATGTCGCATTTACTCATATCCTGGAATGGAACCAGAATTCGCACCTCACTTCCGACGAGCTTGATTCCTTGCCGTATATAGTTGAGGAATGATGGACTTTGCTCAATATATTCTTGCGCATCCTCTCGGTGGAGCCCGAACGCCACCGAGTTGATTTTGTGTGCCATTGCGAAAGCCAAAGCAGCCGAGTACATTGTGGCTGCGCCGAAAACAGCCCGCTCACCGCTCCCTTCCTGGGTGACTCGTGCGGATCTCCAGGACAGCAGCAACGATGACATATCGATGCTCCAATATGCGACTCGCGCCTGATGCGCGATGGCTCGAGCGGCTGCTGCCTCTTCCGGTGAGGAGAAACCCGCGAAGTGAACGGCGATCAGTTCGCTCGACTCCTCGGCGCACATCTTTCCCAGGAGAACGGTGGAGTCGACACCCCCTGAGAGGAATACAGCAACGCCGAACCGCCCATCGCTGATCGTATGGCCCTGTCCTGACCTCATATACACCTCTAAGTATTACCGATAATTCCTCTCAAACTCGCTTTGATCTCGAAAGCGGTCCGAGAAGTCTTCATCTGGCTTGAGCGGAACTGCTGCAGGGATGAAAAGAGACGCGCCTAGGGTCTGGGGTGACATTTCGGTCCCGCCTAGACAACTCAGCGGAAAGGACTCGACATGAGCCGGATTACCTGATCTCACAGAACACGTGATACAGGTCACCGTATGATCACTTGGGTAACACTTAAGAAGATGATCGCGCAGGGGCCACAACGCTGCCGCACGCGGCTTCCGCCCCATCGTCACAAATGCTGTGCCAAAAACGTTGGGCTGCATCACCAAACAGTCAATGTCATTTCGTGGCTGAATATTGTGAGCCACAAGGGAAGACGCATCAAAAATCTGGATCCCGGGTGCGTAATCGATCCCGAGATCAGCCATGATGGCATCTACGGAGGATACGCCAGCAACCACGCGGACGCGCATGTCGCCGCATTTAGCCCGCTCGATCAGCCCTGCAGTGACACTGTCGAAAACCACCGGATTTCCCACTGTGAGGTAAGCCACGGGGGGATTGCTGCGAGCAGCTTGCCATATGAGGTCGATCTCTTTCCTATAGACATCCAGCCGACGCCCACCCCGTTGGTATATCTCCTGCAGATCTCTCGTTTTTGATGCCCATCTGCTCGGCATCAAGCGGCTCGTGGACTGCGGTAGGATCGAATAGATCTCCTGGCACTGGTCCAGGGCGTCGATCGCCGCAGATGTGAGATGAGCCGGCACCTGTACCCCGGCGCCAACGATGAATACATCTGCCGGACATCGTCCACCATCTGCGCTAGTTGTCATGACTCCGACCTCCTCGAGACTCTTTCCGTGGGCGAGCGGAATCGACGAATGCGCTTACCATAACTTTTATTCTGAGCCTGCATGATCGAGTTTCCGCCACGTCGAACGTGCCGGCCTCCGCAATCTTGTTCGACGGAGAACCACCACCACAAAAGTCAAAGTAACCGCACTCAGATTGACACTTGGCCACACCACTTTGGACGGCCTTATTGACCGCGGTGAACTTTGGGCTCTCGACTATGGTATCTATTTCGTCGTCGTGAACGTTACCGAAGAGAAAATCTCCGAATGGCTCATGCCTTGCCGTCAAGAGTTCAGGTGAGAATGTAGAGATATTGCCCCGATGGTCGAAGCTCAAGATCGCCATAGGAACGTTGTCGTGGCAGCGCACTTCATTCGTGCGGAACGAACTCGCGAGCTGACGAAAGTTGTCGTACTCCCGCAAGCGGGGATACCCGCGCTGACCGATGCCCAGAGTCAGGATCTCATCGACGAAGGCCCGAAATCCGTGCTCTGAGTCGTCGTCGTGGATACTGGAGCACTCATGTGCTCCCTCGGCTTCTTCCGGATTCAGACCCACAACGCTAATGCCGGCATCAGCGAAGAACTGCCAGAACTCCCGGCCGTGTGTAAGTGAGCCTTTGGTGACGACCGCGATAACCGATGGATTCAGGCCGGAATCCTGCAGTAGGCGGACTCCCCGCATCACCCTATCGAACGTGCCGCGTCCCGCTCGGTCGACTCGATTTTGGTCGTGCAACTCCGCCGGCCCATCCAGACTCACACCTACGTTTACCTTATATTCGCTAAATAGGTCGCACCACTGTTGATTGATCATCATGGCGTTGGTCTGCATCGAGAAGGACAAGTCGACACCGCCCCAGTCCCGGTTCCGGAACAGATCGAAAGCCTCGCGGTAGAACTGGATTGGGAGTCGCAAGGGCTCTCCCGCATGCCAGACAACTGTCAAAGTATCCCGCACATGACGAGATTTAGACAATTGGTCGGCAATGCGCTCGAGCGTAGCCATGGAAATAACTTCGGTTGATCCACGGTCAGGCAGATAGCAGTATCGGCAGCGAATATTGCAGAATGGTGTCGCCTGTACGACCGCAAGCTGCGTCTGCACAGATGGATGCCCAGCTGTCATGATTGGCGCCATTTCGCGTTTGGCGATTTATCCCACGAGGCATACGGCGTTAGATGCCCGGAAGTAACGCATCATGCGATCTTGGTCCATGAGGCCCAGTTTGCCCACTGCCCCCACTGAAGTTCTGGGCTTTCGGGCAGGTTGTCCTCGGCAGTCTCGTCGGCGAGGTCTAGAACCGCATCACCCAGTTGGTCCAGGTGGGGTCCAATCTCCTGGTGGAAGGCATGCCGCTCAGAGTCCATCACTGCCTCCGTAGAATTTGACGAAGGTCGCTCACTAGTTATGGTAGATGGGGTCTGAGTCGCCGCAACCTGAGCCACGCAGGCACCGGTGAGCTCCGAGATTCGGGGCCTCCCGGCGGCGCCAATCAAGGGAGCGAGGCTCAAATGTCGAAGATCAATCCACGCACCTCCGCCAGCAAGCGTCAGGCGAGTGGTCAATTCGGCCTCTTTTCCCTACATGGATTGCCAGTCTACCTGCAAGAGCTCGGCTTTAGTGTCCAAGCATCTTGCGGGGCCGTAACCCCGCCGACCGTGCATGTTCCTCACGGATCATTTAGCATGGGCAGTGATCCGCAAAGAGACCGAGCCGCTTACACTGATGAGTGTCCAGCTCATATTGCAAATACAGTAGACATTGAGTTTGGTGTGTTTCCCGTCACGGTGGCGGAGTATGCGGTCGCCGTGTCCGATGGCGCCGTTCCCAGGCCATACACATTCCGTGGGGTGACGTGGGACGATCAGTTGGCTAAACCTGCTCTCCCGGTTACGTCTGTCTCTTGGTTCCATGCCGTCACTTATTCTGTTTGGTTGAGTGAACGGCTGGAGCGTCCTTGCCGCCTACCGACAGAAGCTGAATGGGAGAAAGCTGCCCGGGGTACAGACGCCCGGATCTATCCATGGGGTGATACCTGGGATCCTCAACTGGTGAATACGCCGGACGGCGGGCTGGGAAAAGCTGCTGAAATCGGCCTCTACCCCGCTGGGGTGAGTCCCTATGGCGCGCATGACATGGTTGGCAACGTTTGGGAATGGTGCAGCTCTATGCCGCTGCCCTACCCTTATGATGCATCAGATGGTAGGGAAAACCTGTATAGGATCTGCGACCGAGTGATGAGAGGGGGGGCATGGTACTGCGCACCCTACAACTCCCGGGCGGCATGTCGTGGATTCGGGTATTCGGGCATGTATCTGGGAGGAGGCTTCCGCCTTGTCTTTCCAGCTGACTAGCGGGTTTCTGTGATGGTCCGGTCGGCAGTGATCGTCCGACTTGGCTCGGCTGACCTCGCTTCTCGATGGCGTGACGAGATCACGGACTTGTACGTCGAGGTGTTTTCGGCGCCTCCGTTCGTGTGGTGCGATGACGAGGGATGCCACCAACGGAATCGCCTGTCGAGGCTCATGTTGACCGAGGGTTTCACGCTGGCTTTGGCTGTGACAGGGTCGACTTTGATCGGTTTCGTGTACGGAGCTCCTGTTCCCTCCCAGCAGCAGCGGGGATTCCTTCCGGATAGGGTCGTCCGTCGTTTCGCAGGGCCAGCTTTCCATGTTACTGATTTCGCAGTCCGACAGGACTTTCGGTTCCTTGGAGTAGGCAGAAGCCTGCATGATTCAATTCTCAGTGATCGGTCCGAGAAGTGGGCAACCTTGGCAGTGCAGCCGCAGGCTGGCGTTTCCATCTCCATCTATGAGAGGTGGGGGTGGAGGAAGATCGCTCAGCACCATCCGGACGCTGAGGGTCCAGCCCCTTCGCTCGACATATATGCCCATCGCTTGGGACTCTCAGATCCGAGTGTGGGGTGGTGATGACGCGTGGTACTCGAACGTGGAATCAGTTTCGTCGATGCAACAACAAGCCCCCGTTCAGAAAAGCCTCGGGTCTGGATAAGTTCTGGACTTGCCGCGCCGCCATATGCTTCAACCCTGTCATGCCACCCACGGCATGCTTTGCTGTACGAGGACAACGCTGTGGTTGCCAGAGAGCCATGGGTTCTTCCGTCGGCCTCCGAGCTTGACACCATCGTGAACGGAGTTTCCGCGGCGCCCGGCTGCTGCGTTGCGGTTCTATCTCTTTCGTCTGATCTCTACGATGAGTTCGATGCTGCCCGAAGTATGGCTGAGATGCTGTCCGACTGGGATGAGGTGAATAGATATGTAAGCGGTCAGCCGCTGCAGCGAGCGATTGAGTGCGCCACTGAACATGCTGAATCCGGTTCATCGCAGATATGGCAAATGGGTATCCGCGTTAATCCTCCGGGGCTGCCCAACGTCACAGTGGACAACAAGACTGGCCGTCTCGTTGGGCTTCATTGCGACAACTGGTTTGGGGCACAGATGAAAGCTCGCGATGGTTCCCCAAATCGTATCGCGATGAACCTTGGAAATGGGGATCGATATTTCACCTACATTAATCTTCCCCTCTCTAGAATATGGCAGCTTGGTAATGACGCCACGGATCTATCCGTTGCGCGGCTAACCGGAGACCTGCTTGTTCGCTTTGCGGAGCGTATGCCGGCCTATCCCGTTGTGCGGCTGCGTATTTCACCCGGCGAGGCGTACATAGCACCTACGGACAACCTCATCCACGATGGCAGTACCCAAGCGGGTTATGAGTGGGATATCTACTTCACCGTCGTCGGCCGCTTCGGAATTCCAATGCAGCGGCCCGGCCAAGCGGTGGGAGAAACTCGCTGATTACAGTGAGTGTTCTGCTCGGGCGATCAAGGCGGCTGCAGGCAGACCCCACCTCAGAGAGCCCGAGCCACGCAGGCGCTTGACCCAGTCATTGAGACTCTTCGTGGTCGATCCGGGCCAGGACCATGGTGTGTTCGTCGAACTGCTCGAAGCCGCGCGAGGTGAGCATGGCTTGGGCGGTTCGGTGGTGGGTGCCTGTGAGGGAGGGCGGCCACGGCGCTGGGGTGGGCGGGGTGGGTGTCGAGGCGGACATGGGCCTTGAGGGGGCTCTGGTGCATAGGGTGGCTCGATTCGAGTCCGGGGCCCCTGCCGCGGGTTGGCTGGGCCCGGAGGGTGAGGTCATCGGTGGGTGCGCGCGGCGGACAGGGCTGGCCGGTGTGGTGGGCCGGCCCGGGGAAGCGGCGCGGATCGTGCGGGTGCACTTGTGGTGGGCGCGGGGGTGGGTGAGGTGGCGCGGTTCCAGCGGGTACGCAAGGCGTTGAGGTCGGCCAGGGCGCGGCGGCTGCCGGTGATGAGCTGGTGGGGGGTGTTGGCGGGGTCGTCGGTGTAGGCGGTGATCCGGTCGGCGACCGTGTGGGCGCGGGCGAGGAGGGCGCGCTGGAGGATCTTCTCGCCCCAGTACTCGGGGGAGCCGGCGGGCGTGGAGACCAGGGCCATCAGGTCGCGGGGGGTGAGGGAGTCGGTGAGGAGTCCGCGGTGCTGGGCCTCGCCGAGGACGGTGATCGGGTCGACCATGTCGCCGCGGTGGACCAGCGCCGTGACGGACTGCCAGAGCGCGGCGTGCAGCGGAAGGATGAAGTCCTCCGCGGCCAGCCACCGCATCTGCTGCACATTCGCCGGATAGGCGGTGGCGGTGGCCAGGAGGAGACGTTCTTCGTCCAGTTCCTCCTCGCCAGCCTGCCGTGGGACATCCCCGCTGTGTGTGGTGCGGGGGAGGGAGCCGGGGTGTGGGGTGAACTGACCGGCGAGGTCGTCCAGGACAAGGCCGAGGGCGTCGGCCTGCATGAGGGTGGCGGCCGCCGGGTCGGGCCCGGCTGGGTCGGTGGCGGTATGGGCGAGGCGTTCGGCGTGCAGGCGCAGGGTTCGGCGGGCGTGGTCGGCGCGGATCATCCGGGTGTAGGCCGCGGCGTGCTTGGGCTGTGGGCAGAACTGGATGAGGGCGTGGAGGTGGGAGGCGTTCAGGCCGGGGGCGTGGGGGCGGGCGCGCTCCAGGACTTGGTTGAGCCAGGCGGTGTCCTTGGCGTGGTCGTCGGGGTCGGGCGGTGGAAGGGTGCGGATCGCGGTGAACAGGTTGGCGTGGGCGTGGTTGTCGAAGTGGTCGGCGGCCAAGGTGCCGGTGTCGGCCAGACGTGCCGGTTGGAGGAGGAGGGCGCCGAGCAGGGCCTGTTCGGCGTAGTGGACCGGCTTCGGCGCCGGGACGCGGTCGTCTTCCTCGTCGGGATCGGGGGTGGTGTAGAGCATCAGGCTGCCAGGGTGAAGTCGTCGGGGTTGAAGGGCTTGTCGAGGAGTGGAGCGAGCAGGTGCGCGGCCATCTGCGGGGGGACGGCGTTGCCGATCTGGGAGAACTGCTGGCCCTTGTTGCCCTGCCAGGGGTAGTCGGCGGGAAAGGTCTGCAGGAGGCCGGCCTCCCGGGCAGTGATCCGGATCGGCTCCGGCACCGCCGGCGCGTCCGTGCCGTTGGCCAGAGCCGACACCGGTTCGGCAACCCAGGTGCACTCGTTCGCTCGGTGTCCGAAGAACAGCGTGCCTGCCGGCTCGTACAGCGGGCGGACGGTGGCGTTGGCCTGGTTGTTGCTACGTAGGGACCATGACCATCGGTGTGCTTCGGCGGTGAAGGTTGGCGCAGGGGCGGTGGCGCCGCGGTTTTCACGGGTGCCGTGTCTGGCAGCCCAGCCGGCTCCTTCGCAGCAGGACTGCAGGACCACTCCGTCCGGCTGGGGCACCCAGGTGCCGCGCTCCCGGGCGTCGGACAGCGTCTTTCGCGAGCCGGAAGGGAACGGTTCTGGTCCGCCGCCGGGCCCACCGCCAGCGCAGACGGTCGGGACGGGCCGGTCGGTCGCGCCCCATCCCAGGGCCTCGGCCATGCTGACCCAACGGGCACGGCCCGGACCGAACAGGGATTCCGGCTCCTCGACCTGGGAGTGCGTCGGCGTGGGAGGCTGTGCCGTACGGACACGGGAGGCGAGCAGCATCGCCCGCCTTCTCGTCTGCGGAACTCCGAAGTCGGCGGCGTTGAGGATCCCGCACCAGACCGAGAAACCCCACCCGCGCAGGACGGCCGCGTACTGTTTCCACAGAGGCAGGACGTCCGGCACCTCCTCCATAGCCACCCACTCAGGCTCGCCGACCGTGTTCAGGGCCTGGAGGTAGCGCATCGGCTCAGCCGCCAGCAGCGACCGCTCGTCACGGCACGCGGTGAGGAGGCGTTCGCGGGTGTCCCGCCCGGCGGCCAAGTCCTCGACCGCCGCGTGCACTAGCGGCTGGTCCACCAGACCGAGGCGCTTGCCAGCCATACTCCACGCCTGGCACGGAGGGGAAGCGATCAGCCCACTAGTGCGGCCGATGAAGGGCCCCGTCGGATACATCGCCACGTCGGCCCGGATCGTCAACTGACTGGCGGCGGCACGAGTTTTGCAGGCCCACTCGTCCCACTCCAGGCCGACGTCGCGCACTCCGAGGACAGCCAGTGCTCGGCTCCAGCCGCCCGGCCCCGCGAAGAGGTCGAGTATCACGTGACCAGCCCCAACTTGTGCCGCTTCGATGCACCCGCATCCCCGCGGCAAGCGACGAGGCCATGCTCGGGCCAACATCTGTCCTTGCCGCCCGTCTGCACTTCGTCGGCTTCGTCCAGGCGTGTCCTGCTCATGCTGCCGATCCAAAGTCGGCTTGGCTGGGTGCGTGTTTCGTGATGGCACGGGCGGTGATCGCCGTGGAGGCACGGGCAGAGGCGGCAGCCAGTTCGCCGGCTCCGGGCTCGGCGTACCAGGGGCGCAGGTCGAGCATCGCGGCGCGCATGCCGGTGGCGAAGACCAGGGCGGTGCCCTTGGGCAGGGCGCGGATCGCATCGGCGGGCAGGATCCGCTCCTGCCGCATCGACACGGACGTCGACTTCCCGGACTCGGACGTTGAGGTGGAGGTGGTCTCGACGTCGTGGTCGCCGATCAGCCGGGACAGCTTGTCCGCGAAGTCCGGGTCGTCGATACCGGATCCGATGACCTTGACGGTCGCGGCTGACCACATGGCGTCCATGCCCGCGTCTCCCCAGACCTTCTGGCCCTGGCGGTAGGACTGCAGGATCGTGATCGGGATGATCCCGCGTGAGCCGAGGTGGGAGTACAGGTCCGGCAGATCGCTGATCTTGCAGACGTTGGCGGCCTCGTCCAGGATCGCCAGCATCGGCGGGTCGAGCCGACCGCCGGCCCGTTCGGCCTGGGCGGTCGCGGCCCGCATCACGGAGTCCGCGCACGCCGCGATCAGCGCCGACGCGCCTCCGCCGCCGTCCTTGGACAGGAGGTAGAGGGTGTCGGTGGAGGTGACGAACTCGGCGGGCCGGAACTCGGCGACGTCCTTCTGCGGGGTGACCCAGGCGGCTATCTCGCTGTTGAGGAGGGCGGCGGCGTACTGGCGGGCGGTCTCGTAGATGCCGTCACGGGTCTCCGGCGGTCCCTCCACGGTGCCCTTGAGCTGGGCGGCGACCGCGGTGAAGTCGTGGTCGCGCAGGATGTCGAGCGGGGTGCGGTCGGCCGGGAAGGCCAGCCACTGCATCACGTCGGTGATCGGCCGGTCATCGAGCGCGGCGGCGAGGAAGAGCTGGCTGAGGATGTTGGATCCGGCCTTGGACCAGAAGTCGCCCTGCTGGGAAGCGTCCACGGAAGCGGCGAGGAAGTGGCCGGCCAGGCGGCTGGCGCCGTCGAGAGTCTTGGCGTCGGCGAGGGGGTTCCACCACATCTCGCGGGCGGCGTGCGCGATCTGCTGTGGGTCCATCGACCAAACCCGTCCCACCGCACCACGGGCGTCGAGGGTGGCGGTGTAGGCGTCGCTGGCCGCCTTGTTCGAGGTCAGCAGGACCGGTCCGGGCGCGTTGAGGATGGACGGGATCGCCAGCGAGGTGGTCTTTCCCGAGCGCGGCGCCATGATGGCGACGGCCACGTCCTCGTAGCCCATGCGGATCTCGTGCTTGGTGCCCTGGAGGTTGCCGAGGAGGATGCCGGTGTCGCGGGCCTCGATGTGCTTGGCGCCCTTCAGGCTCGGGCGCAGGGAGCGGGCCTTGTCGGTGATCGCCTTGGCCATCAGCGGTTGGATGTCCCGTGCCTGGGCCATGCCGGTGATCTTCTTTTTCCGGCCGCGGCTGCGGTTCTTGTGCCGGGCCCACAGGATGCCCGCTGTTGTCCCGAGCGTCAGGAGGAGGAGAACGGGCAGGACGCGTGCCCCGATGAGCAGGGATGTTTCTCCCGCGTGGGGCCAGAGGCGCTGGGGGTGGAGCAGGGCGGTGGTCGGCTGGTACGGCGCCCAGCCGCCTCCGGTGAGGTAGGCGGTGATGTTGCCGGACAGCCAGGCGAGGTGGGACAGGGGGACGACGACGGCTGCGACGCCGATCAGGAGGCGCAGGACGATGTCGTACCCGTCGGTGGAACTGTTGGAGGAGGTGGGGGGCAAAGAGTCACGTGCCTTCCGGGCGGGGGCGGGGCATTCAGCGGCTGCGGCTGTTCCGGGCCGGCGGCTGGCGCGGCGGGCCTGGAGTCGTCGGCGGGACGGTGCGGCGCGCCGTGAGGGCGTGGACGCGTTCTTCCAGGGCGGCGGCGACGTGCACGGCGAGGACGTCCGTCGTGCGGCGGGTGACGACGTCCGGATCGAGGATCGGAAGACTGCGCAAGCTGTCGGTACGCGCTGCGGGGTGTGGATCGGTGAGCGCGGTGGTGAACGCGGCGACCAGTCGTGCAGGGGTGCGTTCGCCGAAGCGGGCCTGCCACACCGGCTTTCGCTCCGGGCCGAGGGAGGCGGTGACGAACCAGGCTCCCGGCTCCTGCGCGGTTCCCAGGCGCTGCACGTAGGCCGTTCCGTCGGGCGACACGAGGCCGTCAGCTCCGATAGTGGGGGGCTGCCACGCGCTCTGCCGGAGCGGTTCGTACGGATCCGAGGGTGTGCTCGCGGCGAGGGCGGGGGCAGGGTTGGTGAGGGCGTCGGTGAAGGCGGCGATGAGTTCGACCGGGGTGCGGGCGCCGAAACTCGCGTACCAGGCGGGCCGGTCCGCCTCCGCAGCATGGTTGAGGGTCCACCACTGTCCGTGGGGGTCGGGTTCCAGGCGCAGGAGGGCCTTCTGGTCCGGGCTGGAGAGCAGGACGCGGGGCATCAGGGGGTCGTTACCGTGGCTCCAGCCGCAGGCACGGTGCAGGGGGCCGGTGATCCAGGCTGGGTCACCGCCGCCGGCCAGGTGGCGCGGCGTGATGAAGTCGACCTCGACGGTCTCGGGAATCGGGGCATGCTCACTTCCGTGCCGCAGCTCGCCGGTCGGGTGCGGTGGCCGGGGCCGGGGCCGGTGTGGGAACCAGGGGTGAAGGGGCTTTGCGGGCGGCCGTGTTGATCTCGCGGAGCGCCTTGCCGTGGGTGGCCCAGTCGTCGAGGTAGCTCCACGATTCGGCGTGATGTTCTGCGAGTGCGTCGTCAAAGTCCTGCGTGCCGGGCTTGGCGGTGGCGGGGAGGGCGTCGCGGGTGACCAGCCATTGCTCGTGCAGTTCGTCGAGGCGGTCGAGGGCGTCGCGCAGGACGCCCAGCTGGTAGACCCAGCGGCTCTGCACGTTGGTCTCCGGCAGCTGGGCCAGTTGAGTCTCTGCCGTGGCCAGCAGGTGACGGGCGCCGTACCGGAGCGGCTCGAATGCCTCGGCGGTGTCGGCGTCGCGCTGGCTCGCGCGCCTTCCGTAGGCGTGGTCGTCGTAGGGCCAGCCGTCGAGGTCGGTGTGCTCGTCGGAGTAGGCGTCCCAGGCGTCGAGGATCTTCTTGCTGTCGCTCACGTAATGGTCGAGGTGACGGCGGAGGTCGCGGTGTGCGCGGTGATCGGCGGAAATGGGAAAGGGGTCCTGTCGGTTCAGCGGCGGGCGGCCGTCTGGGCGGTGTGGGCCTGCGCCGGGGTCGGTGCGGGTTTCGTCTGCTGCCTGCGGGCGGAGCGTGCCTGGGCGCGGAGCGACTCGATACGGGCGGTGTGGGCGTCGACCACCTGCTGCGGGCGCAGCGGGCTGGGTGCCTGCACGGCGCTGTAGTGGCCGGTGCGGTCGTACATGCCGCGCTGGAGCGGGCTGCGGTCGGCCAGCGCGGTGAGGAACGATCCGACGAGGTGGGCGGGGACGTCCTCGTCGAAGTAGGCGTGCCAGATGCGCGGGCCGGAAAACTGCCCGTCGCCGGGCTCGCAGGTCTCAACGTGCCAGGACGACCGGCCACTGAATTCGCTCAACGGGCGCAGTTCGATGTGGCACATGGAGTCCGGCGAACGCGCCGTACCGTCCGAGTCGCGGTGCCAGCCCGCCGAGGTCGCCGGCTGCCACGGATCGTGCTGCTGTGGCGGCGGGGCGATGAGGGCGTCGGTGAAGCCGGCGAGGACCTCGGCGGGCACGAGTTCACCGAACTCGGCGTACCAGCCGGGCTCGGTGTCGGTGGGCTCGGCCCGCAGCCTCCACCATGCGGAGGTGGTGGACTGCGGGTCGAACTGGAGGCTGTGGCGAAGGTCGGGACTGCGCAGGACGATCTCGGCACTCAAAGGGTCGGAGACGGCGCTCCATCCGGCGGCGGCCAGGCCGTGGGTGACGTGGCGGGCATCCCCGGGGCCGGCGAGGTGGCGGGGGCCGGTGTCGAAGGGGATCTGCCAGGCGTGCTTTTCGGCGAACCCGGCGAGCTGCCGTTCGCTCAGCGGCACCGACCGCACCCCGGCTCACTCGGGGCGGTGCTGACGACCTTGCGCAGCTCGTCCAGGACGTAGTGGAGCATGTACTGGTCGGTCTGCACCCACGCTGCGGCACGCAGCTCGGTGACCAGATCGCTGATCTTCTCGCTGTGCGGTGTGTTCGGGTGGCTCTGTACGGCGCGGGCGAGGGCGCGCAGTGTGTCGCCGAGCTGGATGGGCAGGCCGGTGTATTCGTCGAGGAGGGGCTCGACGAGAGCGAGCGCCTCCTTGGGGTCGGGGTTCTCGCGCAGGTATTCGGTGAGACGGCAGAGGGTGTCGGTCGCGGCGCGGATGGTGTCCGGGGTGAGTGCGGGCATCGGGCTCCTTGGGGTGGTGGGTGTCGTGGTCAGCGGCGGGTTCGTACGCCGGCGGCGGCGTGGGCGCGGGCGGTGGTGCGCGGTCTGGTGCTTCGGGTGCTGTTGCGGGCCCAGGTGGCGGCGCGGGCGGCCGTGATGCGGGCCTGTTGCCAGGCGCTGAGTTGGGAGGGCTTGACGGATACCGACCAGGTGCGGATCTGCGCGCTGTGTGGGACGCGTCCGCGCGGGCGCATCACGGGGTCGGGGCTGGCGAGTTCGGTGGAGAAGGCTTGCACGAGGTGCATCGGGGTGTTCGGCGTGAAGTTGGCCGTCCAGCCGTTGCCTTGCTTGTCCTGCGCTCCGCTCCACCACATCGCCGCCCCGTCGGGGTTCTGGCGGTACTTCATCCAGGCGGTGCCATCGGGGCTGGTCGCCACGTAGTGTTCGCCCTCGAAACGCGTGTGCCAGTTCTGCTCCTGCAGTGGAGCCCAGACGTTGGGGGCGTGTGCGGAGCGGGGACGGGTGAGGGCGTCGGTCAGGCCGGCGACGATCTCCACCGGGGCCTGACGGCCCAGGTGCGCCGACCACTTGCCGCTGGCCCCGTCTGCCCGGCCGTGGATGGTCCAGCCGCCGGGAAGGACGTAAGGGTCGTAGGCGACGCGGACGGTCCGGTCCGGGCTCTCCATGAACAAGGGGCCGCCGGTCTTGGACTTGTCCCGCCAGCCCGAGGCACGCAGGAACTCCGAGACGTGCCGGACGTCGCCGCCGCCTGCCAGGGCACGGGGCTGGACGAGGTAGTGCTGCTCGGCCTGCTCGCCGGGCCCCCAGCCCTGCCACTGCTTCTTCTTCACCGGCGCCGCCGGACCACGAGCGGTGCGGGCACTGGGGGCTTCGCCGCGGGGGTGGCGGGCTGGGTGCTGACGTGCTGCAGGGCGTCCTTGTGTTCGTCCAGGTCGAGGGTGATGTCGTGCAGTTCGTTCGAGGCACGGCTCAGAGCGAGCCACACCTCCGCGGGGAGCGCGCCGCGCTCTGCCTGGTTTTTGGCGAACACGCTTCCGGTGGCGACGAGGTGAGTGACGCCGCCGAGGACTCCGGCGTCCGGGTCGAGAACGCGGGCGATGATCTGCGCGGCCTGGGGTGGGGGAAGCTGCGAGAGGTGGTCGGCGAGCTGGCCGAGCTGGCGGGTGATCTCGTCGGCCAGTCTCACCGGATAGGGGGCGGGGTGGGACATGCTCCTCCGGGTCGGTGGACGGTCAGTGGTGGTGGCGCTGCCCGACGCGCTGTGACTCGGTGAGGACGCCCTCCGGGCGGGCGCCGGTCAGCGGGGAGGTGTGGTCGGGACCGGTCGGTATGCAAGCGCGCAGATAGCGGCGGAACAGGGCTGTGGCGAGCCGGGGCTTGAGCCGGTTGCTGATCGGTGGGGGTGTGCGGGGTGCTACGGGTTTCTCCGGGAGTCGGGCGGTGTGCTGGGCGGCCCCGGCGTGGTGCCGGGGCCGCTCGGGCGTCTTACGGGGTACGGCGGGCCGGTGCGGAGTGCGACGGGGAGCCGTCCGGTGCCGGTTGCTGCGCTGCGGGACGGGCCGCTCTGGTGCGGAGGCCGTGCATGGCCAGCCGGCAGGTGGCTTCGTCGAAGATGCCGGGCGTGCACTTGACGTCATGACCGGTCAGGAGCAGGGCGGGGATGCCTAGGTCGGCCTCCGCCTGGTTCATCGAGTCCTGGCGGTTGGCGTACGGGTGCCGGACGGGGTCGGCGGCATGGATGCCGGGGCTGAGGTAGGCGCGGTCCGTCCGGCGGGGTGCTGGAGGGCGGTACCGATGCCGAGCGCGTCGAGGCGCGGGCCGATCTCGCGTAGGGCGCGGGCCTGGACCTGGGTGTCGTCACCACTCAGGCGGTAGATGCCGCTCTGCGGGTCCTGGATAAAGCCGTGGGCGACGAGGATCGTGCCGGCCCGGTCGTCGGCGGGGGCGGTGGCGACGCTGCCGTCCGGCTGCCAGGTCAGGACGATCCGGTCCGGCTGGGAGGGCTGGATGCCACCCAGGGCGTTGTGCCGGACCTGTGCGAGCGCACGGTCGTAGCGGGCGAGCAAATCGCCAGCGACCTGCTCGGCACTCAGGAACGGGTCGTCTGCCAGGGCGACGCCGTTGGGCTCAGGGACAGCCCGGTACGCCTCGTCGGGCAGGGCGCGCGGGGCGACGGCGGCGAGAAGGAAGCCGTCGCGTCCGTCGTGCCGGTCCAGGAGGACGAGCTGGGCGCCGTCGGGGCGGCTCAGGACGGCTGCCTGCGTCAGCGGGTGCTCGGCGAGGGAGGCGGCGACCAGGTCCAGGTCCCAGATCCGGTCGGCGATTTCGGCGAGGTCGTCTTTGGCGTCGGCTGTCAGGTGCGTGCTGGTCCAGGTATCGGGGAGTTCACCGGCGAGGACGTCGGCGTACGAGGCGAGGTGCTCGGAGGTGTCGTGGTCGTGCATGGTGTCCTTGGGCAGTTGCAGGGGCTCAGCGGCGCAGGCGGGTGGCACCGACGGGCGGCGGTGCCGGGGCCGGCAGTGCACGCGGCGTGGGTGGGCAGGCGTACACGGCGGAGCGTTCGGGCTCGTGGTCGGGCACCTGCTCGGCGCAGGGGCGGCGGCCGGGGTGAGGGGCGTGCCGGTCGGCCAGCCGTTCGCGGGTGTACGCGAGGTCGGAGTGGATGACGCGGACGTATTCGTCGGCGAGGTAGCGCAGGCGCCGGGCGGTGTGCGGATCGGTCGCGTTGCCGAGTTCGTCGAAGAACTCCGCCAGAGCGCCGAGGGTTTCCTCCAACCCGGCGAGGATGCCGTCGTGGGGCGCGGTGAGTTCGGTGAGGATGTCGGCTGCCTCGGCGGTGTCGGTGGCTTCGCGCAGGCGTTCGGCGAGGTGGGAGACCGAGGTACCGAGCGTGGGATAGCGCGCGGGGCGGGCGTCGGTGTCGAAAGATTCGTCGCAGTCGACGTGGTACCCGGCAGCCCGCAGGCGCGCTACGGCATCGGTGGCGAGACGGGACCCGTCGTCCTCGGTGAGGCCGGCGGGGGCGCGGTGGTAGGTCTTGTGCAGGCGGACGACCGCGATGAATCCCGCGCGCTGGAGAATGCTGTGTGCCTCCAAGTCCCCGCCGCGCGCGAGGAGTTCGCTGGAGTTCGAGTCGCGGCGGATGTCCATGAAGCGGCCGGTATGGGGCAAGAAGGCGTTGCTCCTACGGAGATCTGTGGGCGGTGTGCCGGGCTACGGGCGGTGCAGCGGCGATCCGGGACCGGCGGACCAGGTGGGCCGCGGTGGTGTCCAGGTCCTGCTGGATCGCGTGGAGCCGGCGGGCGATCAGCTCCAGACCGTGTGCTGCTTCGATGCTGGCGGCTCCGGGCTGGCGGGCGATGCGGTGAGCGGTGTGCTCGATCAGTCCGCGGACCGTGGCCAGCGGGCCGGCCTGCTCGTCGGCGAGCTGCGTAAGGACGCTCGCGAACTGCGCGGATGCGGTGGGCGCCGTACGGACAGCGGGGCGTGTCGCGGGTCCGGTGCGGGCGGGGATCAAGTTGAGGTCCTGTTCGATGCGGCGTGCCTCGTCCGCAAGGCGCCGCAGTATGTCTGAGGGCGGGGTGCGCCAGGTGCCGTCGAGGTGGATCAGGTTGGCGATCAGGTCCAGGCGCCCGGGCTGTGCCTGGACGGCGATCCACCGCCAGCCGTGCTCCGCGGCGCCGGGTATCTCGATACCGGCGGCTCGCGCGAACCGGTGAGCGGTTTCGGCCCACTCGGGACCGGTCAGCTCCCGGTCGTCCGGGTGGAGGCGGATGTCGAGATGGAGGATCGCCCGCCGGTCGTCGTCCGCACTGGCAGTGAACGGATGCTCCAGGTGGGGATCTTCGAGGTGCTCGGCCCACTGAACGGACGTCCAGGTTCTCTGCTCGTCATCCGGGGTGTAGTAGTCCAGGCCCGGCCAGTGGGCGACGATGGTGTACTCCGTCGGACCCTCGTTCGGGGAAAGGGGCCGCCTGAGTGCCTCGGCGAGCGGGTCGCGCGGCGAGTGGGTCCGCGCGTGCAGGCGGGGGATCATGACGGCACCCCGCTCGACGTGCGGGTGGGCGGCCGGTGCTGATGAAGGTCGCGGGCTGTGCAGAGCAGGGAGCGCTCGCGGACCAGGTCGGCGTGCACCGAGGTGTCCCCCGGCGGGAGACAGTCGATCGCCCTGTCGATGGCGCCCAGCCCTTCGTCGTACCGGCCCAGCCGCCGCAGGGCACCCGCCACGCGGAAGAGGACGATCGGGTCGCTGCCGGTGGCGAGGGCCGGTCGGGAGCGGAGGGCCAGGAGACGCTCCGCGCCGTGGTCCAGGTCCTGGCCGAGCCACAGCCCGTGCAGCAGGACGTGCAGGGTCTTGGTGTGCTGCCCGGCGTCCGCGAGGACCTCGTCCATGACCGCGAGGCCCTCCGGGCGGGACTGGCCCAGCAGCGCGAAGGCGTACAAGGCCCGCGTGTAGCAGTCCAGCGGCTGACGCGCGGTTTCCGCGAGTTGTTCGACGAGGCGTTGGAGGGTGGGGCAGCGGAAGTCGAACCGCAGGGCGCTCAGGTACAGATGAGCCAAGGTGCGGGCGGTGATCGGGTCAAGGCCCATTGCGGTGACGTCCTGCGGGGACAGCAGGGCCAGGACGCTGTGTCCGGCCGACCGTGCCGCCCAGGCAGCATCCGCGCACACCTCGGCCGAAGTTCTCCAGTCGGCCTCGATGTCGCGGAGGTCTTCGGCCAGGTGAAGCGGCCAGGAAGAATCGACCGGAGATGCGGTGGCTCGGGCCCTGGCTCTGTCGAGCGCGGCGAAACGGCCGGGACGGTGCGTGGGGGAAGTCATCGACCACTCCGGATGTCCGCGATGTGCACGAGCTGGCCCAGGGCGGTGGTGGTGTACCAGCCGCAGTCGATCAGCTCGTCGCGGTCGGCGAACCGCGTAAAGAGGGCATCCTCCATGGCGCGCAGGTAGATCAGGCAGTCCGGGCAGCGGCGCGAGAGGTGCACGAGGTAGCGGGGGTGGGCGGTGACGTAGGACTGGGCGCCGCCGGTCGCATCACGCAGCCGCCAGCCGTCCTCGTCGGTCGGGGTGTGCCAGGACGGGGCCACGACGCGCATCGCATCGCCCCACAGTTCTCCGCCGGCCATCCCCTTCAGGACGACGACAGTGTCACCGGCCTGGAAGTGGGCGTGGGTGATATCCCGATCGGGGGTGAGCGGGTCGGGCGTCGGTGCGAACGCCGAGGTGGGCGGAAGCTGGGACATGAGTTCCTTCCACGCAGATGCTGGCGGGGTGGGAGCATCAATAGTCCGGAGGAACGCCGGTTTGGCTAACCGGCGTTATCCGGTTATGTTGCCCCGCCGTCAGCGGAACGGGTTCTCCGTCCCGCGGTCCGCCTCACTGGCTGCGTCGAGGAGTTCGAGCAGGTCAGTGCCTTCGGCGTCGCGCTGGTCGATCCACCATCCGGCACGGGTGATGGCGCGGGCCTTCTCCTCCAGCTCCGCCCAGTCCGCCTCGTCCCACGTGCCCTCGATGACGAGCGCGGTGTGCGCGGATGTCATCAGTTGGTGGCGGGAGCGTTCGCCCCAGTCCAGGGCCTTGGCCGGGCCCTCCAACTGCGGCATGTCGAACTGCTTCGCCCACGTGAGGGCTGCCTCCTGCTCCTCGGCCCGCTTGGCCGCGAGCCACTCCTCCTTGGACTCGGTGTCGGCGTCGCGCGCCACCTTCCAGCAGTCGGTGCAGTTCTTCGACGCGAGCCAGCGGGCGAAGCCTGCCCGCTTGTCGGCAGGGCGATTGGACAGGTCATGATCCACACGGTGGGAGCAGGCGTGCTCCACAGTCCAGTGCGTACGCACAGCCATAATTCGATCTCCTCAAAGGGGTTGCAAGGTGGGGGTTGCGCCCTGATCAGGGCGTCTTATGCCGGCCTCGATGCAGGCACCGGCGCCAGCCGCACCGCGACTGCCCGCGGGGCCCAGACGTCGGCGCGCGGCGAGAAGGACGGTGAGAGCGAAGGCCGCGCCGGTGCCAGGGAGCGCCGGGTCGGCGAGCGGCTGCTTGGCGAGGTGTCCGGCGAGGGCGGTGCGGCGGGCGGGACGCTTGGCCAGGAGCACGGCCACCAGGAGAGGTTTGCCTGCAACGAGGCTTCGCGCGTGAAGACCAGGTAAGTGGGAGTCGCTGTAGATCGGCGCTTGGGCTCCCCCGAAGCGGTCACCAACTTGTCTGTGTGTCAGTGGGGTTGGCTACTATGGACGTGGTCGACGAGATCCTTGAAAGGCATGGTGCATCGGTGATGATGGCCAACCGCTACGGCGCTCCATCCGAGGAGCGATAGGCGCGCCTGGCCGGCGCTTCCCTATCGCGACGCCCGCTGGGCGGCGACGCTGTGACGTGAATCCAGCGCAGGATGCACCCTGCCCTGATTCAGGTGACGGCGCTCCGACGGAGTATGGGAGGGCCCTACTTGTCTGCCACCACTTCTACCTGTGACCACCGCGTGTATCACGTTGTCGTCGTTGCTCTGGTATCCGTCACTGCTGGGCTGGTTGCGGGGATCGGCTCCGCTGTTCTGGGGCAGCCTGCCCTCACCGCCGTCGCTTCTGGCGGGGCCGTCCTTGCCTTCACCTACGGCGCCGGCATGACCGCCGTGTCACACGTGAGTAAGCGTCAGCAGTAGCCGCTGCTCCGGGGCGGCTGGCATGGCCGCCCCTAGGCCGTGGGCGCTCAAGACAGCTCACGATCGTGCTCGTATTTTGCGAGGGCAAGGTTGATCGCGTACTGCTCCATGGGCTCGTGTTCGTCAAGACCAGGTGGGACATGGGCTTAGCGGTGTCGGGCGGTGGTGCTGGCGCGGGGTGGCGGCTTGGGCGGTGTGGTGTCCACGGCGGGGCGCGGACGGGTGCGCAGCACGGGGGTGCGGTGCGGGGGCAGGACGGCGACGGTCGCGCCGAGGTCCTCGGCCGCCTCTTCGACTTCGCGGGTGAGGAACTCGATCTGCCGGCTCAGCGCTGCCAGGCGGGCGGCGATCTGGCGGCCCTGCACGGTCTCCAGGGCGCTGGCGAACTGGCCGCTGGTCTCCAGGAGTTCCTGCAGGCGGACCATCGGTCCGGCGTCATAGCCGCGCTGGACAGCGCTGAGAAGCGCATTGGAGGCGTCACCGGCACTGTGGCCTTCGACGACATCGCGGATGAGGTCCTGCAGGGACACCTCCGGGACCGGTGCCGGGCGGTTGAACCGGGAGACGTCCGCGCGCAGCACGCCGGGCGGAACCGGAGCGGGCAGTACCTTGCCCGCCTCGTACTCGTGGGCGTAGTGCCCGATCACCTGCCAGCCCGGTGCGTCCGGATCGCCGCGCAGCGCGACCACCGTCGAGTCGTCATCCTCGACCAAATAGGCGAGGGTGATCGGCTGCCCGTCGGCGGCGTACCACGACTCGGTCAGCTCCAGCTCGCCGCGCCTTTGCGCGGCCTGGGCCTTCTTGGTCCACATTTGCTGTTCCTCGTCGGTCAGCGGAGTCTTGTGGTGCTGGCCGCCCTGCTGGTCGGCGAGGTTGCTGGCGATGGAGCCGTGGTCCGCCCAGGCGGCCAGGTGCGGCCACAAGGCCGCGTGCTGAGCGCGCTCGGCCGGGGAACCGGGTGCGGCTGGCCGGTCGAGCGCCCGGCGGATCTCGGCGGCCGAAACGGCCAGGCCGTCCAGGACGGCCCGCCACCCGGCCAGGTGCCGAGCGGGTGGCAGCTCATCGAGCGCCAGGCGGGCGGCATCGAGGAGAGCCTCGGCGTGCGGGGCGAGGTGGGCGGCGTACGCCTCCACCGCGGCCTTGTCGCGGTGGGCTCGTGCGGCTGCCGCGGCGCCCGCGTGGACGGTACGGCCGTAGCGGTCGCGTGTCATGTCGAGCGCTGCCTCGGTCTCGCGGTCGATGACCGCCAGCCGCAAACGGAAGTCGCGTGCCGCGTTGGCCAGTTCGGGAGCGGTCGGCAAGGGGCCGTCGGGGGTCGGACCGCTCGCGGGTGTCATCGGGACCGCCCGCCGGTCGCGGCCGTCAGATGGACGGTCGGAGCGTACGTGGGCTTCGGCGGGATCGGCCGGGCCGAAGGCGGGGAGGTGGTGGGCGGTGTAGAGCGCTGCGTCGTCCGGCCGGCGGCGGCCTGGGCGAGACGGCTGCGGCGCTCCTCGAGTCCGTGGGGCCGGGCGGGGTGTGCCGGGCCGGCCGAGAGGGACGGGTCAAGGCGCATGTCGCCTGCACGGTGTAGCCGTGGCGGCGCAGGTCGTGGACGGCTTGGCGGGTGCGGCGGACTCCGTCACGCTCGGGCTCGCTGAGCCGGTACAGGCCGGGTTCTCCGGGAACGGGCTCGAACTGCTCGCGCTCCAGGTACCAGTGGGCGAGGTGCGCGGGCATAGAGGCGGTGAAGGAGGCCACGAAGCCGTGTTCCTCGTGGTCGCCGAAGGTGAAGTGGGTGCCGGGTTGCAAGGGGGCGGTGTTCTCCTCGGGGCGGGGGCGGAAAGGTCAGGGGCCGCGGTGCGCGGGCCGGGCCGCGGTGAGGGGGTGGGCCGGCGCGGCGACGGGCAGAGCCGGGCGGCGGTGGGGTGCGCTGATGCGGGTCTGCCGCAAGAACGTTTCGCCGTCAGTGAGCCAGGTCTCGATGGCCGGCCACGCGCGTGCTCGGCGCTCCTGCTCCGGCACGAAACCGCCGTGGACGATCTCGTCGACCAGGGTCTCGGCATCGATCACGGCGTCGGCCAGACGGGAGAGGGCCGCGGCGTCGTCGGGCCACGGGCTGCTCGCGGGTCGGCACCGGTCCAGCAGCGCCGGGGCGTGGTCGACGACGGTCAGGAAACGGCGCCAGGCGTGGTCGAGGAACAACTCCGTCGCGGCGCCGAGAGCGGCGGCGCTCAGCGGGGTGGCGTCGCTGTAGCGGCCGGAGGCGTTCATGGCCTGCCAGGTGTCGTGCTCGCAGCGGATGTCCCCGAGCACGGCGGCGATGGCCGCCGTCTGGCGGGCGTGGACGGCCTGCTCGTAGGCGGGGAGGTACCGGCCGGTGAGGGCCTGGGCAGCCCGCCCGGCAACCGGCGGCAGGACGATGCTGCGCGGGGCGTGGGGATCGCCGTAGCCCCCTTCCAGTCCCTCGGGCGAGAAGGCTCCGACCAGGTAGTCGAGTTGACTGCCGGGGCGTTCGATGAACAGCAGCGCGGTGCGCTGCACCGCGTCGGTGAGGAGCGCGGCGTAGGGGATTCGCTCGGTCTGGACGGCGCGGCCGAGTTCGCCGCTGTCCCAGATCCAGGGGACGAGGTCTTCCTGCCAGGCGGGGTGCGAGTAGATCTCGACCGAGGCGTGCCACTGGCCGGGCAGGAGGCGCGCGAGGTCGCGGGCGGCGTCGCCGATGAACCGGCGGCTGCTCATCTGCACGCTGGTGCGGTGCCGCTTCGCGCACGTGACCAGGTCGACCACGGTGGTCTGGGTGCTGTCCGCGGGCAGGTGCCAGACGCCCTCGTCGTCCCGCTGGAAGCCGCTCTCCGCGAGGGCGGTGTGCGCCCAGGCATAGCGCTCGCCCGAGGCGATGGCGACGATCCCGGACTCCCGGCTGTGCGCCAGGATGATCTGCGCCTCAGTCACGGACCAGGTCCTCGCCGCCGCGCAGGACGGCGCGCAGGCTGCGGCCGTACGCCCAGGCGTGCTCACGGGCAGCCGCCTCCAGCTGGTCGTATCCGACCTGGGCTGTCATCTGCCCGTTCCACTTGCGGTATCGGTACACGGGGACCGGCAGCAGGATCCCGGGCGCGAGAGCGGTGACGCCGAGGGCCGCGCAGTAGTCCTCGCCCTGGATGAGGCCGCCCATCGGCGCGGCGCGCACGAGGTCGGTGCGGGCGAGGATCGTAGTCGGCCCGATGGGGATGGTGTCCGCCGGTGACTTCCAGTACGTCCACACGTCACCGGCCTCGTGCCGGCCGGGCGGCGTGGGGCAGCGCCACAGTGTGGTCGAGCCGTCGGGGTGCTGGTCCTCGCTCCAGCCGGCACACCAGCCGACTCCGGTGGACTCCAGGGTGTTCAGCCGTAGAGCCATCGCATCGTCGGTGAACTCATCATCATCGTCCGCCCAGTTGGTGTACGGGGTGCGTACGTGGTTCAGGGCCAGGTTGCGGGCGCAGGCGGCGCCGACCGGCCGGGGCAGCGACAGGGTGCGAACGCGGGCATCCTGTGCGAGCGGGGCCGGCAGGCGGTCGGGCGAGGCACCGTCGAGTGCGATCACGGCCTCCCACGGCACGGACTGCCGGGTCAGGCTCGCGTGCATGGCGGTCAGGTAGTCGAGCCGGTCTTCGCGCAGGCGGCTGGCGATGACGACGGTGATCAGGGGCGTGGTGTGCGGGGGCAGGGAAGGCTCCGGGAAGACGAGGGAAAGCTAGCGGTGGGCGGTGGGGCGCGAGGGGCCGGCCTTCGCCGGGGCTGCGGCAGGAGCGCCCGGAGTCGGCGTGCTGCGCGATGCCCGGATAGCGGGCGGGGAGTCGCGGGAGGACCAGGCCGCCGGGTGGTCGTTGAAGGCGGTGCGCGGGTCGATGGACCAGCTCACGATGGGGCCGATGTCCTCGTGTAGGAGGCTGATCACCTCGACGCCCTCCTTGTGTAGGACGTACCCCCACTCCATGTCCTCCACATCGGCGGTCTCGTCGGTGACCGACATGCGTACCGGCGGAGAGCTGTCCGGGGTGACCAGCTGGTCGAGGGTTCGGCTGGGCCAGTGCTCGCCGCCGGTCAGCGCGGCCACGAGTGCGGGCGGGGCATCGTCGAGGAGATCGGTGCCGAGTTCCTCCCAGCCGACGGCGACGTCGTCGATGAGGTGCCGCCACATGGCCTCGACGTTGCGTCCGAACTTGTACTGGTAGGCGGCCAGGAGCAGGGGGAGGTGGTGGCTGGGCACGCCGTCGAGCTGGACGTGGATGCCGGTGTACCCCGTGCCGACGGTGGGGCGGGCGATGAAGGAGCGAGTGGACAGGGAGTTCTCCGCAGCAAGCAGGAGGCGGGAAACGGTCGGCGGCCATCAGGTGGCGCGCGGGTGCGTCTACGCGCGGTCCGACCAGGACGGGAACGGCGGGCCGGAGGCGTCGGTGCGCGCACAGGTGTAGCCGATCAGGCGGGACGGGGCGGCCTTCGCGGGGACGGTGGTGGCGTCGTTGCACACGAACGTGTACGTGATGGAGGTGCGGGGCACGGCGTGGAGCCAGGCCCGGTCCTCCTTGCCGGGGTTGATCTGCAGGCCGGAGTGCGCGACGGCGTCGGTCTGGGTGTGCATGTGGGAGAAGAGGATCAGCGCGCCGCCGTCGGTGGTCTTGAGGGCGTAGGCGTCCTTGTAGCGGTTGTCGGCGCCGGCGAAGACGGTGGTGCCCCGGTCCCCGTAGCGGGTGCCGGTCTTGTCGTGGACCTCGATCTGCCGCTTGCTCGCCGTGGTCGGCGTGAAGACCTTCGTCCCGGTGTGCGTGCCGCCGGTGGCGAAGTTGTCGAGCACCGCGGCACGCAGAACGCCGGCGTCGGCGGCAAGGTGCTTGTTGCCGTCGGCGGCGACGGCCGTCGCGTACCCGTCGTGGTCGAGTGCGATGTCCGGCAGCTTCGGGCTGTCGAGGTCGACGACGGAGACCATCTCCCAGCGCTTGCGCTGGGGTCGTTCGGCAACACCGCCAGACGCGAGGGGACCTTGCCCTTGTCGTCCGAGAGCGCGGCGGCGAACCAGCGGTTTTGTTCGGCGGCCAGGCGCGGGATGTACAGCTTGGCGCTGGCGGTGTCGTAGGACCAGGGCTTGTAGGGCGTGCGGTCGGCCGCGGGGAGTCCCTCGGTCTCGGTGTAGTCCGAGACGGACATGGCGTACAGCGGGCCGTCCTCGATGGTGTCGAGCAGGACGCGGTTGCGATCGGCGTTGGCCTCGTTGTTGATCTGCGAGTAGTGGGTGATGACGGCGCGGGCCTGGGCGGCGCTGAGGGCAGGCGCCGGCTGCGGCGCGCTGCTGGCGCTGGGCGTCTGCTTGGCGACGGCAGCATCGTTGTCGGTGGCACAACCGGTGAGCACCAAGGCGAGGCAGGCGGCGCCGACGAACAGCGGCAGGGTGCGGCGGGCGATGCGGATGGAGACTCCAAGGATCTAGGGGCCGGGGGGTCAGCGCGTACGGCGGAGCGGGGACACGGCCTTCGCTAAGGCCGGCGGAAGGGCGGCGCTGGTGGCGGGCGCCGAGTGGCGCAGGTTCACGCCGATGCCCTTGGCCGTGAGCTGCTGAACCACGGCGTGGACGCGAAGGGCGCGACCGGTGTCCCCGTAGGCGGTGGGCAGGAGGAACGCTGCTTGGTGCGGGTGGTACTGGAAGCCGTGGGTGTACAGGGTCATGCGGGCATCCACCGGCACGCTCTCGTACGGTGCGCCGAGGGCGCCGTCGCTGTAGAGGGTCAGCGTGAGGACCTGGTCGACCTGTGGCGGTTGGGGCCGGTGCGGTGGCTGGGGCTGGTGCGCCGCGTTGTTGAGGACGGCCTGCAGGGCTTCTTCGTAGCGGGGCAGCAGCCGCCGGGCGACTCGTGCTGCCGCGCGTGCGGGGTCCTTGGGAACGGCGATGCCGTTGGGTTCCTCGACTCCGGCGAAGTGGTGGGGCTTGATGTGCGTGCTGTCGGGTGCGAGCGGGGCGACGACGAACTGGTGCAGATAGCGGGGGCGGTCGGCCACGTACAGCCTCTGGTCGGCCGGCCCGTGGAGCACGGCGCCGTGGGTGAGGACGTACTGGCTGACGACATAGTCGACGTGACCGGTGTCCCAGAGCTGCTCGGTACGGGGGAACTGGTCCGCGTACTGCGCGTGGCACTGGTACTCGCTGGTCCAGGTGCCGGGCAGGCGCGCGGCAAGGCCGGCGGCGAAGGCGGCCAGGTCGGTGCGGGGTGACGTCATGTGTTCCTGGAGGGGAGCGATGGTCCGGGTCAGCGCGGGTTCCGCGGCTGCGCCGGCGGGAGCACTCGCGGGGGAAGGGACGGTGTACGGGCCGGGCTGGAGGGCAGTCGCGGTGCCGACGCGAGCGGGGTGAGGGCCCGCATCCGGTCCTCGGCCACGTGCAGGACCTCCACGAGGTTGCGGATCTCGGCGGCGGCGTCGGCGAGGTCGTACGACAGGTCGAAGCCGTCGTCCTCCTCCGCTTCCTTGGCCTTCTCCCCGGCTGCTTCGAAGAACTCGCCGAGTTGCGCCAGCAGGCCGTCGGTGGGCTCCAGGATCTGGTGCAGCAGGGCAGCGGCATCCGCATGCGACTCGGCTCCATTGAGCCGGTCGGTCAGAGCGCGCAGCGCGTCGCCGTAGACGTAGATGGGAGCGTCGTCGGGTGTGCCGGGGACGTCACGGGCCTGGGGCGGGGGCGTCGGCTGGGCTGAGTGCACGTGTGGGCTTTCACCGGGCAAGACGGGGTGCGGCAGCAGTCCGAGCTGGGTCAGGCGGTGGTTGATTGCTTCGATCAGGGGCTGGGCGCTGCCGCCGTGGCGGGCTTCGGGCCGCTGGGGAGCACCGGGGTCGTCGGAGGGGGCCGAGTCGTAGAGGACCTCGAACAGCGACGGGTCGTCGGGGTGCTCACGCGTCGCGATCCAGCCCTCGGGGTCTCCGGGCGGGCGCTCGGAGGACGGCTCCTGCGGCGGACAGATGATCAGGTAACTGTCGTCGGGGAGCGAGGCGCGCACGATGTAGGCGCTGAGGCCGAACTCGATGTCGCACTGCAGGCCGCGCGCCCGCAGCGGCGTGGTGATGTGTGCGTGGCGACGCCACAGCTCCTGCCACCACGGGGTGTCCACGTTGCGGTGGTCGGGAAGCGGTGCGAGCGAGGCAACGCGGCGGGAGTCTGGGGTGCTCGCTTCGTCAGCGGCCACGGTTCCTCCCGCGGGAGGAGGCGGGCGATCGGTGCGGTGGAGGCGTCCGTCCAGCGGGAGTGACTCCCGGCTGCGACTCCTGACTGAAGCCGAGTTCGTACTCGTCGTGGGTGGCGATCAGGTCGTGTTCCATCTGGGCTTCCTGGTCGGCGACCTGTGCCATGAGGTCGTCGAGTTCGGCTTGGCGTTGTTGGTATTCGGCCCATTCGGTGGCGTTCAGGTGAGGGGGACGTTTCAAGAGGACTCCGTGTGCAGGCGGTGGCGGTGCCGTGTCGATCAGTGGTGGTCCCTCGGGATCGCGTTTGCGAGAGTCGGGCGGGACTGGAATCGCAGAAAGAGAGCTATCGGCGGGGTGCGGTACCGGGGGACGGAGGAGCGGGCGGGACGCCTGCGCTGGCCCCAGGCTGGCCGCCGGTCGGTGTCGCGGGGGTGGGAGCCGGGTCGTAGGCGGCGCGCAGCCTGCTCAGGCCGGCCTCGTCGGCGAGGGCCAGGACCGACAGCGCCCGGCTGGCCCGTCATCAGCAGGTTTGAGGGAGATCCCTTGGCCGCACCGCGGTTCTCCCGCCGCCATCGGGCGGCGGCGACGAGGTAGTCGCTCACGGCGCGCAGTGCAGGTTCGGCGGCGTCCAGGACGTGGTCGGTGACTGCTTCGATCTCTGCCGGAGTCTGAGCCGCGGCGAGGGCGTCCAGGTAGGGGGTGAGATCAGGTGCGGGCCAGGGCTGGTCCGGCAGCGGATGCGCGTCGCGGAAGGGCTGCGCGTCGCGTCGCGCCCACCGCTTCAGGTCGCCGCGGGTGGCGAGGTTGTACCGGGCGGCGTGGATCTGGTCGGCGTCGCGGCCGACGTTGTCGTACAGGTCGAAGTCCGGGTCACGCGGGGAGATACGAGAGTCCTTCGATGGGGTGTTGTCAGGATTCGTGAACTAGACGCTTTTTCAATGCATTCGGGCGTCGGTGTCGAACAGCGCCAGCTCGTTGGGATGCAGCAGGTGCTGGACGATGAAGGATCTGCCAGCGACTTTCCACAGACCACGGCCCCGGTTGAGGTGCGCGATGGCGTCCATTTCCACAGAGGTCAGGCCGAGCAGGGCGGCGGCGGCGTGGAGTTGGTCGGTCTCCTGGCGGTAGATGATCCGGGTGCTGCAGTCGGCGAGGAGGCCCTCGGCGAGGGCGCGGCCTTGTGATCCGGCGTCGCCGGCGGTGAGCAGGTCGGACAGCCGGTGGATCACCATGAGGTTGGCGATACCGAGGCCGCGGCTGAGCTTCCACTGGGCCTGCATCCGCTGCAGCAGGCCGACGTGCCGCATCAGTCGCCACGCCTCGTCGTACACGATCCAGCGCCGGCCGCCGTTCGGATCGGAGAGGGCGGACTCCATCCAGGCACTTGCGCAGGTCATGGCCAGGACGAGGGCGGTGTCGTCGCCGGATCCGCCGAGGCGGGACAGGTCGATTGTGAGCATCGGCGCGTGCGGGTCGAAGGCGACGGTGGATGGGGCGTCGAACATGCCGGCCAGGTCACCGTGGACGAGGCGGCGCATCGCGTGGGCCAGGTCGCGGGCGGCGTCGCCGAGCTGGCCGGACATCATGCCGGCGGCTTCGTCGAGCGCACTGGGGGTGTTGAGGGTGGCGGCGACGTCGCCGAGGAGCGGGGTGCGGCCGGTGGCGGCGGCGCGGGTGACGACGGCGTCGAGGGCGACGTCGAGGGCGGTGTGCTCCATGGGCATCAGGTCCCGGCCCAGGACGGTCCGGGCGAGGGAGCCGAGCAGGAGCAGGCGCCGTTTGCGGATCTCGCCGACCCAGTCGGCCTCCGTGACGCTGTCCGGTCGCGGGGCCGCGTCCAGGGGGTTCAGGCGTCCGGGCAGTCCGGGGCCGAGAGCGACGGACCGGCCGCCGAGGGCTTGCGCCACCGGCGTCCACTCGCCTTTGGGATCACAGGGGACGTAGACGCGGTAGCCGAAGGCCACCGAGCGCAGCGCGAAGGACTTGGCGAGCGCGCTCTTGCCCTGGCCGATCACCCCGGCGAGCAGGAGGTTGGGGTTGGTGAATCCCTCGACCTTGCCGTACAGCGCGAACGGGTCGAAGACGAACGACGCTTCCGCGTGGACGTCGCGGCCGATGTAGATGCCCTCGGCGCCGAGCCCGCCTTCGGCGAGGAAGGGGTAGGCGCCGGCGGCCACGGCGGTGGTCATGCGGTGGGCGGGCAGCTTCAGCCGGTTGTTGCGCGCGGATGCGGGCCCGGAACGTCCGCTTGGAGGGTAGAGCGGAGCGGGCATCTCGTGCTCGGCGGGTGTTCTCTCGGCCTGGTGGGCGCTGGCTTCGGCGCGGGCCTTGGCGGCGGCTTCGGCGAGCTGGCGGCGGGCTGCCTTGCGGCTGGCCCGGTCGGTGCCGTGGGGGGTGAACAGCGGGCTGGCGGAGGCGCGGCGGGCGCGGCGAGCGGGCCGGTGGCTCATCGGAGGCCCTCGATTCTGCGGGTGGTGCTCATCGCACGCAGGCCGTGGTATGTGGGCGGAGGTCGGTGGGGGTGGTCTTGCGCCGGATGCTGTGCCCGGCGGCGAGGTGGCGTTGGCAGATGGTCAGCACGGGCGGCCCTTCGGGCAGCCGTTCCGGATGGCACGCGCTCGTCTCGGTGTCTGCCTGCGCTGTATTGCCGGGCAGCAGGTGGAAGGCGGCATGGATCTCGGTGGCGGCCTGCCACAGCCGGGTGTGCGCGGTGGCGAGGTGGCGGCCTGCTGCAGGATGCGGGGGCCCTGCTACCTCGACCAACTGGTCGATGAACCGGTGTAGTTCGGTGAGGTGGGCGTGGAGGGTGTCGAGGTGCCCGCGATCCGGGGGCGCGGCACGGTTGAGGGCCCGAGCGTGGTGGCGGACGCCTGCGGTGGCGGCCCGAAGGTAGGGGTGCGCATCGGGCGCGCTGGGACGGGGATGGATCAATGGGAGGTCCTTGCCGCTAAAGAGGCGGGAGCGGGGTGGGGGGGGCGAACTGGCAGCTACAGGGTGGTGCGGGCCAGGGGGAGTGCGGCAACGGCGAACGCGTCGGGCTGCTGGTAGTTCAGCCGTCGCAGGTCGACGCCCGAGGTGACGGCGTGGGTCTCGATCTGGGCGCAGGCGGCGTCCAGGAGGGCGTCGGTCTCGGCGGTGACGGTGACGAGGCCGGTCAGGGCGACGTCCGCGTGTCCGGCGATGAGCTGGCGCTCACGCTGTTTGACGTCGGCGTACTCGACGGAGTCTTCCTCGCTGTCGACCTGCCCGCGGCGGGCGCGCTCGTTGGCGTCGGCAATGATCGCGGCCTTCTTGCGCTGGACGTCCCGCAGCGCGGACTCGAGCCCCTGCGGGACATAGATGAGGGACAGGCTGCGTCGCACGCCGGCCGTGAACATGAGGCCGTGCATGAAACCGGCGTTCGTCTCGGTGCGGGGCCAGTTCTCCACCCAATACGTGGCGTGCCGTGCGCTGTCGGTGGCGAGGCGGTCGTACTCCTCGACCTGGACGACGGGACCTGCGGCTGCGGGATCGGCCTCGGCGCGGCCGGTGTCGGACCACTGCTGGAGTGCGGCGAGGGCCCCCGGGTCGTAGGCGGTGCGGATGACGGCGGCGATCTCCCGCGCGGTCAGCCACCCGGTGACCATCAGTCCGGCGTTGCGGGCCGCCTGGGCGATGGACGCGGTGGTCTGCTCCATGACGGTGAACGCCCCGGGCAGCCCGCCGCCAGCCTGCGAGATCAGCCGCCGGGCGGCCTTCAGATCGAGGGAGATGGCGAGGTAGGTCTCGTGGGGTGCGGCGGCGGGACCGGCCGAGGCGACCAGTTCGGAGTAGATCTGGCCGGCGACCGGTGTCTGGGGCTGACCGTTCTGGGCCCAGTGGCGGGTGAGGGTGTCGCCGCTGTCGGGGACGGTGCGTTCCAGCACCTGCACGGTGGCGATGTGCCCGGTGCGGGCGATGCCTGCGAGCGCGCGTCCCCAGCTGCCCACGTTGTGGTTCTGGGTGGCGGGGTCGAGGAGGGCGAAGGCGCGGCTGCTGACCCGGGCGATGGCGGTCAGGGTCTGCCGGTGCGGGTCGTGCACGGCCGCGGCGCCGTTGGCGGAGTCGCCGGGTGTGACCACCTTGAGGGAGGCGGCCGTGCCGGGCAGGTGGAGGATGCCGTCCTGCCGGGGCCGGGTGACGGGCCGGGCGAGCCAGAGCGTCTGGCCGGTGCGTCGGCGCTGTGCGTAGCGGGTGACGATCGGCGCCCAGTCGATCAGGGAGCGTCCGTGCCGACGGATCACCACGAGCGCACCGGAAGCCGCCCACAGCGGTGCCAGGGCGACGGCGCCGACCAGCCCGGTGGAGACCACCGTCATCAGCAGCAGCGCCAGCGTGCAGGAAACAAGGACGAGTTGCGGCAGGGAGAGGCCGAGGAGGATGCCGCGGCGGGACCGGTGCGGAAACTTCACCGTGACCGGAGCGACGGAGAGATCAGTCAAGGGGCGGGTCCTGAAGACGCGGGCGGAAACCCGGGGGCGGGGGTGCAGTACACGCCCCGCCCCCGGTAGACGGACAGGGGATCAGAGGCCGGTCGCAGGCGGCGGCGGTGAGGCCGTCCCGCTGGGCGTGGCGTTCTGTGCCCCAGGGGACGGCGGTGCGCCCTGCGGCGGCGGGGTCGTGGTCGGCGGCACTGACTGCCAGCCGCCTTGCTGGCCGGACGCGGCGCTCACGCCGGATCCACCCGGCCCCGGGCTGCCGCCCACCTGGCCGCTGGTGTCATCCGACACGCTCGTCGGCGCGGGCTGGACGGCCTTCTCCAGGCCGGACTTCATGGCACCGCCACCGGGCGAGCCGCCCGTTCCGCCACCCTGCGAAGCGTCCTTGCCGCCGCCGCTGTCGCCGGTCGGGTTGGCGGCGATGTCGCCGGGGAATCCGCCTCCGCCTGCGGCGTCGGGGCCTTGCGCGGCGGCGACACCCGCTCCGGCTGCCGCGCCGCCGGTTCCGGCGGTGGCGGCTGCTGCCGCGGCCTTGCGGGCGACGTTCTCGGCGTGGGCCTTGGCGATCTGCGCTCCTGCGCCGCCGGCGCGGTGGATGGACTCGCCGTCGGTGCCGTCGGCCGCCCAGTGCACGAACTTGAAGACGGCATAGGGGCACAGCAGCACCAGGATCATGATCACGATGCCGGACATGACGTCGGCGAGGGCGGCGATGCCGTCGGTGGCGTCGGTCTTGCCCATGGCGGCGATGCCGAGCACGAAGATCACAGTCATCAGCAGCTTGCTGACGACGAGGGTGGCGGTGGCTTCGATCCAGCCCTTGCGCCAGCGGCGTGCGACTTCCCAGCCGCCGCCGGCGGACGCGAAGACGGCCAGGGTGACCATGACGAGGATGCCGACCTTGCGGACCATCATCACGCACCAGTAGAGGAAGGCGCCGATGGCGGCGCCGAGACCGACGACGACCGGGACGAGCCAGCCGAGTCCGGCCAGGGACCCGATCTGGCTGACCTTCACGATGCGGCGCACGGCCGACTCGATGCTCAGGTGCGCGGTCTTGAACAGGCCGTCGCTGACGGCGTCGACGACTTCGACGGCGACCGTGGTTAGGGCGATGGCGCAGAACGCGAACAGGACCCCTGACATGGTGCCGGTGAACGCCTGGGTGAGGGCTTGTCCGTCGCGTCTGACGGCGGCCCGGACGAGCTGCGCGCAGAAGGTGGCGACCAGCAGGACCAGGCCCAACGGCAGCAGCATCTTGTAGTTGTCGCGGAACCATCCGGCGTTCAGGTCGACCCTCGTGGTGGTGTTGACCGCCTTGGCGGCCAAGTCGGCCGCTGCCGCAGCCAGCTCACCTGCGGACTTCGCCATCCAGTCACCGATGGCCTTGCCAGGGTCCGAGGCGAAATCGACCGCGTCGCCGACGGCACAGAGCTTGTCCGCCAGGGGGTAATCACAGAAACCCACGGGGAATTACTCCTCCTTATATCGTGTCAGGCGCGGGTCACTGCGTGACGCTCGGAGCGATGGCGGCCAGGGCACAGTCGTGGCCGGGGCGGCACTGCACGGCGAGGGTCACGGCGCGGTCCTCGGCTCCGCCGCCGCCCTTTTTCCAGGCGATCTGCTGCGTGCCGTTGACGGTGACGACGTAGATGTACGCCTCGGTGATCGCCGAGGGGTCCTCGGCGAGGGCCTGCTTGAACGCGCCCGGGTAGTGGCCTTCGGTGACGCGGGCGGTGGCGTGCTGGTCCTGGTCGGCCATCCGCGACCACAGCAACGGATCAGGGACCTGGCCGGAGACGGACGCCCAGTCGGCGTAGGCGGGCTCTTTGGTCATCCACGCGCGCATGCCGGCGAGCTGCTGGTCGCGGCTGGTGTCGCGGGTGTCGTAGGACCACAGCATCTGGGCTACTGCCTTGGCGTACGCGACCGGCTCGGCGATCTGCGGAGGCTTGGGCACGGAACCGGAGTCGGCCTCGGGTTTCGGGGCGGGGGCCTCGGAGGAGGACGGGCTGTGCGTCGCGGCCGGCCCGGCAGCGGTCGGATCCCGGTGGGCGTTGCCGCTGCCGGACAGCCAGGCGACGGCTGCGGCGATGGTGAGCAGGACGGTGACGACCAGAGCGACGATGGCGACGCGCCGGTTGGCCGACCAGCCGACGCCGTAAGAGGACAGCGAGAGGGTGGGGAATCGGTTCCGCATCAGTGAACCTGCGAGCCGAGGGTGGAGAAGAACGCGACGATTCCGTTCGCGGCGCCGAGGCCGAGGGCGGCGCCCGCGGCGACGACGGCGCCCTTCTTGCCGTTGGCCTCGGCCTGGTGGCCACCGGTGTGGTGGCCCCAGGCCCACACGCCGAGCGAGACCGCGAGGGCACCGACGACGGCGATGATCCCGAACATGTTGATGCTGTTGACGACGTTCTTCAGCACGCTCAGGCCGGGCAGGCCGCCGCCCTTGGGCGAGATCCCTGGGTCGTAGGCGAGCTGGATGACGCGGTCTGCGAGAGGGAGGGACATAGGTGTGGCGGGGCTCCTTGCCTACGCGGGCCAGACGAGGGGCCGGCGAGAAGAGGGGAAGCAGAGGGGGTGGGGAGATGCGCTCGGGGCGCGGGAGATCGCCGCGGCGGCGGCCCGCCCGGGCGGTGCCCTGGCGGGGTGGCGTCAGATGACGCGGCGGGCGGCGAGAATCGTCCAGTCCTTGATCGGGGTGATCCGGACCGGCTTTGATGTGCGCGGTGCCTCGATCACGAGGCCCTCGCCGATGTACATGCCGACATGCTCAGGCCGGGCGGCGGTGCCGCGGCTGAAGATGAGGTCACCGGGCTTGAGCTGGGCGGGCGAGACCGCCTTGCCCTCGTTGACCTGCGTGTACGTGGTGCGGGAGAGCGTGACGCCGGCGTGCGCGTACGCCTGCTGCATCAGCGAGCTGCAGTCGCAGCGGCCCATCGGGTCCGGGCCGTGGGCGTTGGTGCAGGCTCCGCCCCACTGGTAGAGGGTGCCGAGCTGGTGCATCGCCCACTCGATGGCCTTGCGCGCCTTCGGGTGGGCGTCCTTGGGGATCTTGTATCCCTTCGGGACGCTGCCCTCGGGGATCGGGCCGAAGCCGGAGCCGTCCTGGCCCGGAGCACACCCGGTGGTGCCGGCGTCCGGGTCCTTTCCTGGGTTCGGATCCTTGGCGTCCTTGTCGTTTCCGGCGCCGGGGAAGGTCTTGGCGATGGCTTCCTGCAGCGCGGTGGCCAGGTGCTCCCACTGCGCGTAGGCGTCCGGCAGGCCGGACTGCTGGACGGCTTGGGCGGCCTGGGTGACGGTCATCTGCTGCCAGCCGTGCACCTTGAGCAGGTGCTTGTAGAACTGCTCGCTCGCGTACGTCGGGTCACGGATCTGCTCGGCGGTGCCCCAGCCCTGGGAGGGACGCTGCTGGAACAACCCAAGGCTGTCCCTGTCGCCGTAGTTGAGGTTGCGCAGCCGCGACTCCTGCATCGCCGTGGCGAGCGCGATGACCTGGCCCTTTTTGGGGACGTGGAGGCTGATACCGGTGGCCACGATCGTCTGGGCATTGGGAACCTGCTCGGCGGGCAGGTCCAGGCCCTCGACGTGGACGTCTTTGCCGGACGCCCCGTCGAGGATCTCGGTGACCTGCTCGGCGACCTTGCTGGTGTCGATGTCGTTCAGGCAGATGAGGGAGCTGCTGCTGCTTTGAACGGCGTCGGCGGAGGACGCCATCATCATGCCGGTGCCGGCGAGCAGGAGCGGGGAGAGGAAGACGACGCCGATGCCGGCGGCGAGCGCCTTCAACCGGAGCGGACCGCTCGCGGGTCAGCGAGGTCGGGCAGGGGTGGGTAGCGAGACGTCATGAGCGTGTCCTTCGGGGATGCGGTGTCCGGCGTGCCGCGTGCGCGAGGCGTGGTGGAAGGGCGCGGCGGCCGGGGTGGGCGATCAAGGCGGACCGACGCGGGGCGAGTTGCCGCTCGCTCCAGCTGGCCGGGCCGTGAGCTAGGTGTGCCGGAGCAAGGGGGTACCTCCGTGAGGTGTGGCGGGGGAGTAGCCAGCGGCGGTGTGCGCCGGGCGGTTCAAAAACAGTAGATGCGGATTGGCGGTTGACCAAAAAGCTGGCGCGAGGTGCCGGAATCCGGCACCCCCGCACGGCACTTCTTGGTCGTCGGCGGATTCGCCTCTACAGTTTTTGGACTCCCCCTCGCCTCCTCGGTCTGCGGCCCTGGGCTTCTGCACGCCCACTTCCGGCCCGCGAGGACTCCTGTGCGAGGCGGCTAGTTCCCCCCGTGAATCCGCACCCGAATAGGGGCCCCTCTTTGCCTTTTTCCCTTCACCAGGGCGACGCCCTGGCCGTTCTCTCCGGCCTTCCGGACGGCTGCGTCGACTCCGTCATCACCGACCCGCCGTACAACAGCGGTGGCCGGACCGCGAAGGAGCGCACCACCCGCTCCGCGAAGCAGAAGTACACCTCCGCCGATGCCAAGAACGACCTCGCCGACTTCACCGGCGAGAACATGGACCAGAGGTCCTACGCGTTCTGGCTCACGCAGATCATGACCGAAGCGCACCGTCTGACGAAGACCGGCGGGACCGCGCTGTTGTTCACCGACTGGCGTCAGCTCCCGACGACGACGGACGCGATCCAGGCCGCCGGGTGGCTGTGGCGCGGCGTGCTTGCCTGGCACAAGCCGCAGGCCAGGCCGCAGAAGGGCCGGTTCACCCAGAACTGCGAATTCATCGTCTGGGCCAGTAAGGGGCCGATCGACGGCTCCCGGAACCCGGTCTATCTGCCCGGCATGTACTCGGCGTCGCAGCCCTCGGGCGCGCAGCGCCGGCACATCACGCAGAAGCCGGTCGAGGTGATGCGCGAGCTGGTCAAGATCAGCCCCGAGGGCGGCACGGTCCTCGACTTCTGCGCCGGCTCCGGCTCCACGGGCGTGGCCGCTCTGCTGGAAGGCCGGGACTTCATCGGCGTGGAGAAGACCGAGCACTACGCGTCGATCGCGGCTGACCGGCTCACCGAGACGATCCGCGAAACCCTCACGCAGGACGACGTGGACCTTAGCGGCTGAGCCCCGTCCTTGCCTGCTGCCAAGGCGACCGGCTCCCCAAGCGTAGCCGCCGGCGCAATACCGCCGCAGTGGCCGTGCAGCTCGCCGGATGGGCCGCGCGCAGACGCTTCCGTCCTTTTTTCATCCCGTGTCTCGTAGGAGGCCGAGCTTTTCAATGCCCGAATCAACAAAGTCGCCTGACGATGGCGAGTTGGAGCCGGTTCGTATTCCGGATCGACAGCTGGAGGGAATCGAGGCGAGCGTGCGGCGGCTCATGGAGCAGTCGGCGCAACAGGCTCAGCAGCTCGACCACCTCGCGTCCGCCCCGCCGCCCAGCGGATCACCGTTCGCCGCCTTCGGCATGCCAGGACTCGGCGGGCCGCCTCCCGCCGCTCCACCGGAGCCCCGCCCGATCCTGGAACTCGACGGAGAAGAACGCGAGGACGAACTCGACGCCCTGTCCGACTGGGTGGATGACTTTTTCCTCCCGGTGTACGGGGCGGAGGTCACCACCGCGGCTCCCTGGTGCCTGCAGTGGCAGGAGCACGACGACGTGGTGGCCTGGCTCCACGCCCTGTGGCTCGCCTACCAGCAGCACAAGGATCCCGAAGCCGGGCTGTCCGGTCTGTTCGTGTGGCACCGGGACTTCCTCACCCACGCCGTCGCGGCGATCCGCGCGCCGGGTGGGCCGCTGTCGGCCTGCATGACCTCGCCCGACCGGCCCGCGCACCGCCTTCTGCCCGGCCCGCCGCCGTCCGTGCGCACGGAGACGGCGAACACGACACAAGTCGCCGAACCGGACGAGCCGACGTCATGACCGCGGGAGCGGGACAGCCCGCCTTCGCACTGAGCTTCGACCCCCGCGCGCTGACCGATCTCCTCCAGGCCCCCAGCGACATACGCGACCTCACCCTCGCCTACCTGCAGGAAGTCGTGAACGCGCAGCGCTTCGGCCTGCGTCTCGACGGTGACCTGGAGGGATTCAGGAAGCTGTTCGTGGACTCGCGCAGGGACTGGCGTGTCGTCTACGGCGTCCGCCCGGCACCCGCGGAGTCCGCGCATCCCAAGGAGATCCACGTCGTCGCCATCCGGCCGCGAGCAGGCAACGACGTCTACGACGAGGTCGGCCGCCGCCTGGGGATGACTCGTCGGCCGCTGAGCGCCCGCACCCACGCGGCACGCTCGCGTTCCCCGCAGCTGACCACCCGCGCTCCAGTACCCCGGCCCGGTCCGCCGCCCACCGCACTGCCGGGGCTGCCCCGTCCCGCCCCAAACCCCGCGCACCATCACACCCGCTGAACGCACAGAGGTCCGCCTATGCACCCTCCACCCGCGCCGGCACCCACCCGGCGTGCGGTCTCCCCGCTCGACCACCGCCTCCAAGCCGTCACCGGGCACGACGTCGACACCCTGTGGGCCTACCGCGACCGCGGCATCCTCGACGAGCAGCACGCCCACCTGGTCGACCGGCACCGTGAACTGGCCAAGGCCCAGACCAGCGTCACCTTCTACCTCCGGCTCCTCAACCGCCTGTCCAGCGGCGAGTTCGACGTCGACAGCGCCCTGTTCACGCGCATCGACCGCACCGTGGACCAGCTGGAAGAGGCCACCGCCGCGCGGGACGCCGCGGCTAGGAAGGTGCTCGCCGCCCTGGAGCCCATCGAAGCAGCAGCGGCGGCTTGCGCGCCCGACGCCCGGCAGCTCTCGACGGATGACCAGGCGGCGCTGCTCGCCATCGCCGGCGGCGCCAAGCTCTACGAACACCTGCTGACCGGCCGGATGTCCGTCACAGCCGCCTCCGGTATCCGGATCCCCCACGCCAAGCTGCAGCAGTTGGAGGATGCCGGCCTGGTCGTCCGGGACACCGGCCACCCCTTGCACGCCGGCCAGCCGGTCGCGCTCACCGATGCTGGACGGGCCGCGCTGTTCGCCGCCCGCCGGGCTCCCACGGTGCAGGCGCCGAAGGTCTCGGCTCGCCCCGGCGCATCGCGGCCCACCCCGGCGCAGCGGCGCTGACTTCACCGAAAGGCTCTTGTTGTCTCCCACCGACCCGGCGCCGGACCGGAAGTCCATCCCCCAAGTCGACTTCAATCTGGACGACCTCGACGCCGACGAGGAGAAGTACCTCGACTTCTACCGCAAGGTCGCCGTCCACGAGGACATGCTCGTTCCCCTCGCCGAACACCACGACGGCCCGCACAGCTACTACGTCCTGTTCGACCGCACCGCCACCTGGGGACACCCCGGCATGCCGCAGGTGCTCGCCGTGCATCTGCAACGGGACCACGAGAAGCGGACGTTCAGCTTCGAGCATGCCCCTCTGCCGCTGCCCGCGATGGCGCAGTCCTGGCTCATCCACCGTGGCTGTCCGTCCGATGCCATCGCCCTCGCCCCACTGGGCCCGCCGCCAGCGGACGAGGCCACGCGCGCGCTGGAGTTGCGCCTCGCCGGCGACGGCGACCACTACGCCATGGGCTACTCCTACACCAGCGACGACCCGGACGACATGGTCATCGTCGTGGCCCTGCGTGCCCTGGACGAGCGAGCTCCCTCGCCGTTCCGCGTCGTGGTCGAAGAGGTCGACACCGAGACGTGGACGCACACCCTGCGCGAGGGCGGCTTCGACACGCTCGGCGAGGCACTGCAGTGGTGCGACGACCGCCTCGCGGGCGAGGCCGGCCCTCTTCCGCCGGTCCGCCCGGCAGCCGCAGTTAGCCGCCCGGCCGGCTTGCCGAAGGCTCCTGCCCCGCGCCCGCCCGGCCGCTCACGCTGAGCGTCAAAGCCGACCAGGGCGGCGCAACATAGCCGACGATCGCCGGTTAGCCAAACCGGCGAATATCCGGACTCTTATACAGCCGCCGGGACAACCCCGCGGCATCTTCCCCGCAATCCCTATGCCTTCACGGAGGTTTCTTCCGCATGCGCTCCACCCGAATTGCCATATCCGCAGCCATGCTCGGCGCACTCGCTCTGCCGGTGCTGTCCGCCACCACCGCCAGCGCGACCCCCGCGAGCAGCTGCTCGTCCCAGCCGCCGCTGCCGTACGAGGTGCACACCGCGGCCGTGACCATCCGGTCCAAGGCCACCACGCATTCCACCGCGCTCGGCGTGCTCTACAAGAGCCACCGCTTCAGGGTGCACAAGAAGAGCGGCAACTGGCTCTACATCACGGACAAGACCACCGGGGTCAAGGGCTGGGTCTCCGGCACCTACGTCTACCGCGACGTCCGAATGTGCCTGGACTGACAGGCCCCAGCAGGTGACCGTAAGCGGCTCAGCCACCGGGTACGGCAGCCCCTCCCATTCCCCAGGGATCGGCCTTTTGAGAACAGGAGATTTCCCTATGCCCGATGGCATATCCGATGAGTCTGAGGATGTCGTGGGCGTGCTCACCGAACGGATCGAAGCGCGTTTCGGCATGGGCATGGACCAGTTGAAGTCCGCGGTCGCCGCCGCGCCGACCGCGAATCCTGACGCCACCGACGTCGTCAAGTGGCATGGCCTTCTCGTCGAGAGCCAGTCCGTGCTGGACCGTGCGGAGGACGATCTTGTTGCTGCGCTGCAGACCCAGCCCAGCGAGGTCGACGATCCGACGATGGGCCTCGCCCACCGGGTGAACGCGGCTGTCACCGCCCGCGACGGCCGGGCCATGGTCGTGCGGTGGCTCCTTGACCCGGACGCTCCGGGGAAGAAGGACCTTGCCGCCCAGCGTCTCGCCCGCCTCCGGCCCCGAACCGGTCCGGCGGTGCAGACCAGCGCTCCCCATCGTCCCGCCGGTACAGCCGCACCGGCGTCGGCGTGGCGGTCGGCCAGGGCCGCCCGATGAGCCGGGGCGAGGCCAGCACCATGGACGACGACCTGCAGAAGGTCTTCGGGAAACCGGTACCCGAGCTGTACGAGGCGGCTGCCGGCCAGGATGCTTCGCCCGCGCTCGCCCGTGCCCTGGAGCTGCGGTCGTTTCTGGCGCTCACCGAGGAGCAGGTCGTCCGCGTCCGCGACCGCGTCCACGCCGACATGGACCCGGACCGCGACATGGGAGAGCTGTCGGCGGACAAGCTCCGCTTCGACGCGCAGTGGCTGGAAGCAGCCCTGGAGGCCCGCGACGGCTACCGCGCCGCCCTCGGCGAACTGCTGCGCGCCATGCCCCCGCCTGCCCAGCAGGCACGTCCCGTCCGCACGGCACAGCTCAGGGCCACCGCAACCCTGCCCCCGTCTGCCGCCCCGGCACCCCAGCGTGCCGGGGCGGCCCGGGCCCGCCGACCGTGAAAGCCCCCGATTGCCCCACCTCACGTCCACCGACATAGCCGGACGGATCGAGGACCTGTACGGCGCGCCGCTCGCCGACCTCGAAGCCCACGCCCAGGACCAGCCGCCCGGCATGCTCTCCGCCCTGCTCGGCATGCACGAGGGCCTCGCCCTCGCCGAGCGCAGCATCGACGTCCACCGCGACCACCTCGCCCGGCTCCTCCACCCCGAGCGGCAGATCGGCCCGCACGAGGTCTCCCACCTCCTCGACGGTGCACGCCGGCTAGCCGAAGCCGTCGCCGTCCGGGACGTCCATGCCAAGTCGGCCGCCGCCGTTCTGCAAAGCCTGGCCCGCGTCCCTGCCCCCACGCATGCCCCGCCGGCTTGCGCGCCGCCCGTTCCGGCTCCACCTGTTGCGGCGCCGAGCCCGGCGCACAGCCGCTGACCCCAGGCGATCCCTCTCTTTCCTTCACCCAGGAGCTCCTCCCTTGGCCATCACCGCTCTGCCCCCTGACACCGACGCCGACATCGCCCGGGTCACCGAGGCCCTCGCCATGATCACCCCGCGCTGGAACGTGAGGATCCTCCTGGCCCTCTCCGGCCCGCCGCTGCGCTACAGCGAGCTGGCGGCCAAGGTGTCCTGGCTGCAGAACGGCCAGCTCCATCCCAAGCTCAAGTCGCTGTGCGATGCCGGACTCGTCGAACGCACCGAACACACCGCACGGCACGTGACCTACCGCCACACCGAACGCGGTGCGGCCCTGCTGCAGGTCCTGCCGGTGATCGTCACCTGGGCCGAGGAACACCTGGAGAAGGCGGAACGCCCGCTGCCCGCGATCGAGCAGATCGAGGACAGCCTGACCCTGCTCACCCGGCGCCACGCCGCCGCCATCCTGTGGGTGCTCAAGTCCCGGCAGGAGGTCAGCGGCCGGGCCCTGGCCCGGATCGTGATGCCCAGCAGCGATTGGACCAACATCTACCCGCCGCTGCGGCAGCTCGTCGCCGACGGCCTGGTCGACACCGAGGGCATCGGCCAGCCCTACCGCCTGTCCGCAGCCGGCGATGGCCTTGGCCCCGTGCTCGGAGCCCTGTCCGCCTGGTCCGCCGGGCAGCCCCTCGACCAGGCGTCCCACCATCCGGTCTGGGGACACCCGCAGGCGAAGCCCGCGCCGAGGCCGTGGCTCAGCAGCCAGCCACGGCCGGCCCCCGCGGCGCTCCCACCCGTTCGCACGACCGGATCCTCTCTGGCGTGGCACCACCGCGATCTCTTCTCGCACGCCACGACCGCCCGCCCGAAGGCAGCCATCCCGGCGGGAGGCCCGCGCCGATGAGCACCCCCTTCACCCCTGCCGAAGTACGCCACGCCGTCGAACTTCTCGCCTCGCGCTCCTTGATCCGCCTGGTCACCGAGATCGACGACAACGGCGCCATACCGCCGCGACGGCTGGCCGGCACCCTGCCCGACCTCTCCACACACCAACTGCGAAGCGCCTCCGACACGGCCCGCACCCACGGTCTCATCCGGGTCGCGTCCGGCGCCGGTCTGGAACTCACCGACAGTGGATCGGAGTTGGCCGACCTGTACGACGCGATGGCGCGCTGGGCCCGACGTCACGCCGTCCCGGCCCCCGTCTGCGAGTTCAGCCCCCGTATCCGACACGTCCTCGACCTGTTGGCGCCCTCGCTCACCACCGAGCACGGCGATGGCCTCGCACCGCTGTCCGCCGTGACCGGCGCCGGGGCGGCGGCGGACCTTGCCCGTCCCCGCACGCTGCTGATCCAGTGGCTGGCCGCTAACCCCCAGGTGGCCAGGGCGTTCGAGCCTGAGCCGGTCGCGTGAGCGCAGCGGTCACGCCCCGGCACGCACGCCACACCGCCGGGCTGCTGCGCGGCATCTACCTGCCGCGCACGGCGGACGCGTTGGCGTTCGCCATGTCCACCTACGGCATCCCGCTGCTGGTCCTGGCCACCACGCGCTCCGCCGCGCTCACGGGAGCGGCGTTCGCGTTGGAGTGGATCCCGAGGCTGGCGGCGTTCGGGTGGGCCGGATCGATCGTCGACCGGCGCGGGGCGTCCGTCGTCTTCCACCTCGCCTCCCTAGGACGTGCGATGGCTCTCGCCGCCGGCGCGGTCCTGCTCCACCATCACCCGTCCGGCACGGTGGCGAGCGTGACCGTGATGGTGCTCGCGGCGGTCACGGGCGTGCTCACCGAGTTCAGTTACATTGCGGCCGAGACCGCGGGCGCCGCCGTCGGCCGCCGAGCGGGAACGCGGGCCCATCGCGTTCAGGCCGTCCTGCTCGGCATCGACCAGATTGCGACCCTGGCCGGGCCGGCGCTCGCCGCAGTGCTCCTGCTCGCAGGGCCGCCGCCGATGCTCGCGGTGATCACCGTGTTGTCGCTTCTCGCCGCGCTGCTCGCCCTGCGAACACCCCCCTCGCCCGTCGCCCCGGCCCGCACGCCGAAGCGGCAGGCCAGCGCCGGGCTGCTCACCGGGTGGCGCACCATCCGATCGCTGCCCGCGCTCGGCTGGCTCGTGACCGGGCTGACCCTGTCCAACCTCGCCACGGGGCTCCTCCAGGCGGCCGGTCCCGTGATCGTCGTCAAGCACTTCGCGCAGTCCACCACCGACGTCGGCCTGGTCTGGTCCGCCGCTGCCGCAGCGACGCTCCTCAGCGTCACCCTCTGCCGGGTTGCGATCGACCGCCTGGGCCTGTGGCCGGTGGGCGCCGCCTGCGCGGCCCTTGCCTCGCTTGCCTCCCTCGCCGCCGCCCAAGCCCCCGACTACCTCTCCTACCTTGTCCTGGTCGCGGTCCTCATGGCGGCCGAGGGCGGCATGACGGTGGTGCTGCGCACGCTGCGCTCCCAGCTGATCCCACCGGAGAAGTTCGGCAGCACCCTGTCGGCGACCATCCTCATCCTCCTGCTGCCCTACCCCGTCGCTGGCGTACTGACCGCGCTCACGCCGCCCGACGCACTGGGCCACGTCATCACCGCTTGCGCCGTCCTGCAGGGCCTCGGACTGGCCCTCGCCTTCACGCGCCTGCGCACCGACCCAGCCCTGCGCACCTGACCCTGCACTTTTCCCTAGCCTGTGGAGAACCCCATGCCCACCGCCGTCTCCAGGATGAACCGTGCGAGCGGTCGCACCATCACCGAGCGGTTCCACGCCTTCGACACGCAGAACCCGCACGTCTACCGCGCCCTGGAACGCATGGCCGCCCGCCGCCTGGACGCAGGCGCCACGCGCGTCGGCGTGAAGGGCCTCTTCGAAGACCTGCGCCGCCAACTCCCGTACGGAGTCGCCGGGCTGAACAACAACTTCACCGCCCTCTACGCCCGGCGGCTGATCACCGCGCACCCGAACTGGGCCAGCGCGTTCGAGCTGCGCCGCCGCCGGGCCGACTGACAGCTCCCCGTCCGTTTCCTCCCCTCTGAGCACCCCCGGCCCTGCACCGACTACGCCGCTCAGCCCCGCCTGTCCCGCTCGCGCTGGAGCAGGCGGGGCAGGCGCAGCGTTCCTCGGCCGCCGAGGTCCGCCGTCCACACATCCACGCCCCCTCCGAGGAGCCCTTTCTTGTCCGACCGTCCTGTCGTCCTGGTCGTCGCCGCATCCGACATGGAGGCCGAGGCGTACCGCGGGTACTGCCTTCAGTCCGTGGCCGCCGCCTACGACGTCGTCCTGATCACCGGCGAAGAGCCCTCGTGGGAGACGCCGTACCTGCGGGACTGCGTGGTCGTGCCCGACCCGACCGACCAGGCGGCGCTGTCCGCCGCCGGCCGGGCCCTGGCCGACCGCTACGACCTGGCAGGCGTGTTCACTTGGACCGAGTGGTACCTCGTCCCGGTCGCCCGCCTCGCGCGCCAGCTCGGCCTGCCCACCACCGTCCCGGAGGCCATGCAGGCATGCCGTAACAAGGCCACCTCCCGTGCATTGTTCGCCCGGCACGGGGTTCCGTCGGCTGCCTCGGTGAGCGTGCGCACGCCTGCCGAGGCCGAGGCAGCGGCCGAGCGGATCGGCTACCCGGTCGTGCTGAAGCCCGCCGCGCACGCGGCCAGCATCGGGGTGATCCGCGCCGACACCCCCGAACAGCTCACCGCCGCCTTCGCGTTCGCCGACCAGGCGGCCGGGCTGGGGCTCGAGTCCACCAGCGTGCTGGTGGAGGAATATCTCGACGGGCCTGAGGTGTCGGCCGAGTGTGTCACCTACGGCGGTGAGACCACCGTGGTGGCCGTCACCCGCAAGACGGTCAGCGCCCCGCCGTATTTCGAGGAACTGGCCCACTCCGTCGACGCCGCCGACCCGCTGCTCGACTTGGTCGCCCCGGCGGCACGCGCCGCGATCCACGCCCTGGGGATCACCGACGGCGTCTCCCATGTCGAGATGCGGCTGGTCGACGGCAGGCCGCGGCTGGTCGAGGTCAACGGCCGGATCGCCGGCGACATGATCGGCCACCTCGTCCAGCTCGCCACCGGCATCGACCTACCGCGCGCCGCCGCCGACATCGCCTGCGGCCGTGCCCTCGAGCTCACCCCGACCCGGTCCTCGGCCGCCGCGATCCAGCTGCTCTACCCCGACACCTCCGGCACCCTGCTCCGCCTCGGATTCGACGGCGTCAGCCCGCGCTGGCTGGAACGCGTTTATTTCCAGCACCAGGTCGGCGACCAGCTGCTCCTCCCGGCCGACGGCGGCAACATGTTCACCGCCCGTATCGGCTACCTGATCACCACCGCGCCCACCGCGGACCTCGCCCAGGACCGCGCCCAGCAGGCTGTGCGCCATCTGCAGGTCGACGTGGCGCCCCGCACAACCGACGAGCCTGTTCCAGGTGGCCGCCCTGCATGAGCCGCACCGACGCTTCCGTTCGCCGCAGCCGTGTCCTGCTGACCGGCTACTTCCTCGGCCTGGGCGTGGTGATGGCGGTCTGGGGCGCCCGGATGCCTGCCGTCCAGCACGCCGCCCACCTCACCACCGCCGGCCTGTCGCTCGTCCTGCTCGCCGCCGCTGTCGGTATGGTCGCCGGACTGCAGGCTGGCGGCCGACTCGCCCGGCCCGACCGACTCCCCCTGCTCCTGATCGGCGGAGCCGTAGCACTAGCAGCAGCCCTCGCCCTGCTGGGGCAGTGCCGGACGCTGGCCTCACTACTCGCAGCGGCCCTCGCCTTCGGCGCCGCGCACGGTGTCCTCGACGTCGTCGCCAACACCGCGGCGGTTCGCTGCCAGAACGCCGCTGACCGGCCGGTCATGTCCTCCCTGCACGCCGCGTACTCCATCGGCGCGCTGGGCGGTGCCGCCCTGGCCGCCGCCACGGCGCGCACAGCCCACAGCGCCTTGTTCCTGGCCACCGGCCTCGCGCTGACCGCGACCGTGCTCGTGGCCGGGCCGCGCACCCTCGCGCTGAGCGGCGCCGACCAGTCCGAGCCCTCCGAGCCCCAGGGGCCCGGCCAGGGTCGGGCGGGCAGTGTGTGGCTGTTGGGGGCGCTGGCGGCTGCGAGCTTGCTGGGGGAGGGGGCGGCAGCCGACTGGGCCGCAGTGCACCTGCACACGCTGCACGCCACAACCGCCCTCAGCGCGACAGCGTTTGCCCTCTACAGCACGGGCATGGCGATCGGCCGGCTCACCGGCGACCGGCTCACCGCCGCCCTCGGCGCCTCTGCCGTGGTCCGCACCGGGGCTGCGCTCGCTGCCGCCGGACTGGCCACCGGGGTCCTGGTCGACAGCGTGCCTGCGGCGCTGGCCGGTTGGGCGGTCTTCGGGCTCGGCCTGTCCGGCACCGTCCCCTCCCTGATCGCCGCCGCCGGCAGACACGGCCCCAGAGCCGTCGCCACGCTCTCCGTCACCGGCTATCTCGGCCTCCTCGCTGGCCCCGCCGTCATCGGCGCCCTCGCAAGCGCCACCACCTTGCCCACGGCCCTGCTGCTGCCTGCCCTCCTCGCAGCCGCTCTCGCCGCCCTCACCCGCCGAGCCCTGGAGAACACCGCCCCTTGACCCGTCCCACCGGCCCCGACGCCGTCATCCTCGACTACAACGGCGTTCTCGGCCTGCAGCCCACCCGCGCCCAGTGGCTACGGCTGGCCCGTACCGCTTCCTGGCCCGAAGATGACCTCGCAGCATTCCAGCGCGCCTTCTGGAACGCCCGCGACCTCTACGACGCCGGCCAGCTCAGCGACCTGGCGTACTGGGCCCGCGTCCTCGGCTCCCACCCCGGCCCCCGCCTGTTGCGCGAACTCCTCGCCGCAGACACCGACATGTGGACCGCGACCGACGCCAGTGTCCTGTCCGTCCTGCGCCGCGCCCATGCCACCGGACTGCCGATGGTGCTGTTGTCCAACGCACCCGCCCACCTCAGTACCGTGCTCGACACCCACGACTGGCGCCGCATGATGACCCAGGCGCTCTACTCGGCCCGCCTCCAGCTGTGCAAACCCGCCCCTGACACCTACCAGCAGGCGCTTCAGGCCACCGGGGTCCGTGATCCACGATGCGTGCTGTTCGTGGACGACCGCGTCGACAATTGCCAGGCCACCGCCCGCTTGGGCCTTCGCACGCTGCACTACACCGGCTCGACCGACGCCCTCCGAGCAGCTTTGCTGCCCGCTGCCTGACTCATCCGCCTCGCCGCTACTGAGGAACCCGTGTCCCTCCACGACGACCTTCACACGCTCGACGGAGACGTCTTCGTCTCCCCCCGCTATCTCGCCGGCAGCACCAGCACCGGCGACCTGGCCCTCGCCCCGCTCCTCGACCATGGCTGGGACCTCCAGCACGATGACCTCGGCAACGTGTACGTGAATGCCCCCGACCGGCGCGTGCGCCTGGGCTACCTGCCCGAAGGCGAGGACGACGGGCTCTGGCGCATCAACGCCTACAAGGACTTGTTCGGTCCGCCGACATGGGGCGTCTGTTTCAACGACCGCGTCCCCACCGAGTTCGTCCAGGCGTTCACCACCGCCCTCGCCACCGCCTACGAACAGGGGCCCGATGCCTACCTCGCCAGGCCGGTCACCGGGATCGACGAGCACGATCCCTTCCTCGCCGTCGTACCTCTCCTGAAGCAGGGCTGGGAGATCGACCGTCCCCGTTGGGGCGTCTTCGCCGTCCAAGCCCCAGACGGTCTTGCCGGAATGGAGTTCACCACCGGGGACCTCGATCCGGAAGCCGAGCTGACGACCCGTGACGCCCGCTGGCAGCTGTGGGCGGGCAAGTCCATCGACCGGCCCGTCTGGTACGCGACGGCCAGCACCGACACCCCCGTCGCCCTGCTCACCGCAGTCACCCGGTGCGTCGCTGATCCGGCTCCGCTGCCCCGGTGGCGCCAGGACACCCTGAGCTACATCGAGGGCATGGCCCAGCTCACCCCCATCGTTCCCCCGCAGCCGCCGGCCCCTACCCCGCTTGACGTGCGGCGGGCTGCCGTGTCCCGCCGCCCGGCCGCGCTTCCCGCTGTCAGCGTCCCACGCTGGAGCACCACCAGCCGACCGGCCCTGCCCGGCCAGCGCCGATGAAGTCGGCCCCACCTCGACCGGAGATTTCTCTTGCCCCTGCAGGCCGCCGAGTTCTTCGCCGAGCTGTGCCTTCCCTTCCACGACTTCGCCGTCGTAGGAGCCACCTACTTCGCCGTCCCGGTCCCGGGCGCACCGCTGCGGCTGCGGATCGACTTCACCGCCACCATCCACGCGGACACCTGCGGCGGTCTTCGTGTAGCGGTCATCCACCCGGACCGCGGTGAGATCGACGCGGTCGCCCTCAGCTTCCTCGATCACGGCACCTTCCACCGCCGCGACGAAGCCCACAACACCCAGCCGAACACCAAGCAGTACAGCACGTTCCGCACCTACCGCTATCCCGGCCGTCCACCGTGGGAGGGAGCCGTCACCACCGGGCTGCGCGACGCCATCGAGCAGTACACCGCCGTCTGGTTCCCCGGCGCCTGGGCCGCGTCCACGCCGAACCGCACCGCGGGTCGTTCCGCGCACCGGGCGCCCGCCCCGCCGGCCACCCGCAGCCAAGCCCGCACCCGCTGAGTCCTGACCTAATTCCCCGTCCGGTGACCGACCTTCCACCAACTGATCAAGGAGTCCCCTTCCTCGTGCACGCTCGTTTCGTCCGTGGCGCCGTCCGATCCGCCGCCGTCGCCGCCGCAGTGACCGGTACCCTCACCTGGGCGCCGGCCGCGAACGCCCAGCCCTCCGAACCGACACCCTCGACCTCGGCAGTCGCTGCCGACACGCCGGCCGCGGACGCGGGCAGCGTCGAGATCACCACCAGGGACACGGCCGGAGATGTGCTCCCGGGCGCCGCGTACCTGCTGCTCGACTCAGCCGGTCAGGAGGCCGGGCGCGGGACAACCGACGCGCAGGGGAAGCTGACCTTCCCCGACCTCACGCCGGGCGTCTACCGGCTCAAGGAGACGGCCTCCGGCAACCCGCTTCACGAGGTTGTCGCCGACCAAGACGTCATCGTCACGCCCGGGGCGACCACGCGGCTGACGATCACGGACTCGTACAAGGCCGCCAAGGTCCTCCTGCAGGCCAAGGACGACAAGACCGGCAAGCTCCTGTCCGGCGCAACGGTGAACATCGGCACCGGCACCTCAACGCTGCTCACCCTGACGACCGGTGCCAAGGGCACAGCCTCCGGGGAACTGCCGGTGTCCAGCCGGAAGACGGAGTTTTGGGTCAAGCAGGTCAAGGCACCCGCCGGATACGGCCTCTACAAGCCGTCCAAGACGTTCACCGCGGGCCCCGGCGCCCCTGTGACTGTGACCGTCACCAACACCAAGGCCGCGACCAGCCCGAAGCCCCACCCCTCGGACAAGCCGACCACCGAGCCCACCGGTACCCCGTCCACCCCTGCGGATAGGCCGGGCAGCGAGACCGGCGGGGCCAAGCCCTCCGCGCCGGGCACCGGCACGCCGGATATCGACCCTTCGGCCACCGCAGCCGCAGTCCCGGACGGCGACTCCACGCCGGCGACCCAGGCAGGCTCCCTCGCCCACACCGGCGCCGACGCCACCCCTTGGATCGCCGCAGGCGCGGGGATCCTCATCGTCTCCGGCGCCGTCACCCTGGTCGCTGTGCGCCGTCGTAGGGCTGCCGAGTCCGAGCCCGACGACAACAGCAAGACCAACTAGCCGAAGATCAACCACCGCCAGCAGGCCCCCGTGAAGCGCATCCGGGGGCCTGCTGGCGTCTATCGACGCCGAACCGCTGCCCCACCTCTGGCACGTTTGGCGTGCCGCCGCTATGCCTGGCTCGGCATAGCGCAGGCCGGCCCGCGCGTGGACCGTTCGCACCGGCACGGCCGAGCGCTGTGTCGTGCTGCGCCCCGACTGGTCAGGCTGGCTGGGGGCGACCGAAGAGAAGGTCGTAGCCCGCGGGGAGCTGCAGCAGGATCCGGTTCAGCAGGTCGTCGCCAGCGATGTCGGCGACGACGCTGAGCACGGCGCTGACATCCCAGGCCGCGGTCTGCTCGGTGGCGCCCTCGATCCAGGCCGCTGTCGCCCGGACGAACCCTTCTGGCACAAGCGGTTCGTGTGCCTGGAGCGGGTTGAGCAGGACCAACGCGAGCGTCTCGGGGAGGCGGGCGGCCAGCTCGCTTCGCACCTCGCCCACCAGGTGCGCGCTCAGCAGAGCGAGCACGACGCGGGAGGATCGTTCTGCCTCTTCCATGGTCGGGTATTCGCCGCGCTCTTGGACCGCTGCCAGGAAGCGTCCCAGTTCACACGCATGATCTCCTCCCGAACGAGCGGGCGGGCACCACCGCGAGGGGCTGCCGCACGGGCGGCAGCCCCGTCTCCCGACTTGTGACCGTCGCTGTCGATTCAGCCGCGCTCAGAGCCGTAGGCGACGGCACCAAGCCCTCGCAGTTCTCCCGGCCGCTGCCGGGCAGCCCTCGCGGCAGCGGCCAGAGATCCCATTGCGAACACCCTTCGGTCTACCCCGATACCTTGATCCATGCCATCACGCGCCCGACTGTTCAGCTACGCCCCCACAGCGGCGAATCGGCTCTGTGCGTTCGGTGCTCCATCCGTCAGGCGCTAGCTAGCTGCCGCCTGTCATGCCGGCAAGGGGAGCTGCTCCTTTGCGCACCCCCGAACGCTTGGTATCGGCTGATGCGGAGATTTAGGCGCGTGCCGGGGGCAGGTCGTAGCGGCTGACCGCCAGGTACGTCTCTGGTGTCGCCGCTTCGAGGAGGCTCTCGTCGCCTTCCAGGTCGAGTGCCGGCTCCTGGGATCGGCGCAGCAGGCTGCTCCAGTCGCTCGTCGCACCCCGCTCGTAGGCGTCGCGGAGCAGGAGGCGCAGCCGGGGGCGGGCTTCCTCCTGCTGCTCGCGGAAGATCCGCCGCTGGGTGAGCCGCTGTTCTTCCTGGGCTTCGTCGCTGAGCTCTTGGTCACCGCTCGGCTCGTCCTCGGCGCGCAGTCCTGGAGTGCGCCGGGCGATGTCGAAGTCTTCCTCATGGAGGCGCTCGCAGGCGGCGAAAAGCTTCCGGGACATGCCGAGGTGCACTTCGGTTCCGGGGATGCGGCAGGTGAGGAAGTCGTCGAGCCCTATGGAGCGGATACCGGCGCGCAAGGTGTGCTGCTCGGCTTGGAGCGCTGCTCCGCGGGCATCGGCCCGCATGGCGAGGGTGAGGCCGTCGTGCTCCAGGGGCGTGGTGAGTCCGGTGCGCCGACGACGGGAAGTGCGGTCTGCGGGCACGGGCACGGTGCGCAGTTGCGAGGCGGGAGCGGAGCGCAAGGCGAGGTAGGTGAGCATCTGGGCGCGGGCCGCGCCGATGAGCGCGTCGTCGCTGTCGCCGAGGCGGTCTTCCAGGTTGCCCGCGCCTGCCGCCTCCTCGTCGGTGCCAGACCTATCAGGGCTGAGGGGCGGCTGGCCAGGGTGCAGGTTGTGGTCGATGGTGAGGAAGAGATCGTCACCGGGTCGTACGGACGCTCCGACCAGGACGGTGCGGTGCGCATACGCGCCGAGGATCTTGCTGCCGGCCGCCAGCTGCGCCCACCCTTTGCGGAGCGTGCCCAGGCCGACGTCGCCACCCTTGGCCTCGATCAGCCAGTACCTCTCCTCTGCCTCGTGGCGCCCCCACAGGTCGGGCTGCTTCTTCTTCGGGTCCTTGAACGTGTCGTACAGAGCGGCGATGGGCCCGCCGAGTTCGAGGTGCTCGGTCTGGCCGAGGCCCAGCAACGAACGGCAGGCCCACTCGGTCATCGTCATGCCCAGCCGGTAGCCGGCGGCGTTCTTCGCGCTGCGCTCGGTGCCGTGCGCGTACACCGGGTTCCAGGTCAGGCGCCGCCCCTTGTACCCAGGCACGGGGTGACGGGGCTCGACGACGTGCGCGCCAAGGTAGGCGTACAGCGGAGAGACCCGAGCGACCAGTTCCCCGTGTGCGTAGCGCGGCTGGTTCTGCAGGTGCGGGGTGACGTCCCGGCCTACTTCGGTGGCAGCCTTGATGATCTCCCGCCACGTGGTGGTCGGGGCGTACCAGCCGTCGGCCGCCGGGAACCCGTCCGATCCCGCCCACGCCTTGTGCTTGGCCGTCCGCCACTGCCGCCGAGGCTTCTTCGCGGGTCCGTTTCGGAACAGGACTGGTATGTCGAAGCTGTCGGGGTAGGTCAGCGGCGGCTCGTCGGGGATGTGCGCGGGGATCATGCGGTTCACTCTGGCATGTGCTCAGACCGCTCCCGGAGCCGGGTATCGAGCCGTCTACGGAGCCGCGGCGCAATCGATCCGGCTGGTAATTCAGTCTTGGCGCTGGACATGGACTCGTCGAGCTGGCCCCCCCATTCCGCACGGTTCTCAGGGTCGGTCCCGGCGCACGTCCTTTCGCCGTCGTTCGAGTTGAGGGAGCCAGTGCTCGGGTGGCTGGGGATCCGTGGCTGCTACCGCCCAGCCGTCCTCTTCTTGAGGGTTCCGGGGAGCCCAGGTGCGCGGTGGGCGCAGTGCGAGGACATCCTTGACGAGTGCCCCCATAGCATCAGGAAGGTCCCGGTCAGGATTGTTCAGCAGGAGAGGAATACCCAGCGGGCCCCGTTGGGGGGCTGATGTCCGGTAGGTGACCTGGCAGGAGGCGTTCGCTTCAAAGACGACGCCGCGGGCGTCGGTCGGCCCCTCCTCGTCCGAGAACCAGATCAGCCGGTCGCCGGCTACCAGGCGCTCCCTGCCATGGAGCATGCCGTTCCGCACGGTTCCGTCTCTGTCGAGGAAGGGAACGGGGTCCTCGTAAGCGCCGGGATCGTTGTCGCTGATTCCGGCCACGTGCCCGGGGTCATGCGTGGAGTGGATCTCCAGGAGGTCGCCGTCCGCGTGGGCCATCCAGATGTCGAGAACCTCAGCGGACGAGCTGAGTAGATGGGGGTACGCGGTGAGCACGAACAACTGCCCTGCCCTCAGGGGCAGGACGACTCGGTCATTCGCGGGCAGGCGATGAAGCGCTGGGATCGGCTCCCAGCTGTTGATACCGGTTACCTCCCTCTGGCATCGGCGGATCGCCTCGATGGCCGTGTCCAGGGAAACGCGGAAAAACTCCTTGCTTGCGTTAACGCGTTGGGCGGTGAGGAGGCGGTGGACAGCCTGTTCGACGTCTTTGGGCCGGGACGTGTGGGCCCTGAAGAGCACGTCGAAGGGGAAGGGGACCGATGTGCCCGACAGGTTCTTAGCTCGGTCCTCCGCGAGCAGGTCTGTGTAGCCGATCTTGAGCATGTCCGGGAAGGCAGGGTTCCGCTGGACGTACACGAACCCAGTGGTCCGAGGAGGGGGCAGAGGAGTCCCGATGTCCGTCTTCCTTGGGCTGCTGGTTTTCTGGTGCCTCTTGGTGCCCCTGGAGAATCCGGAGAGCGTGACTGGCGGGTCGGACGACAGTACTTCGATCCCACCTTCGAGGTTGTGATGGGATGAGACGGCGATGCGGCGTCCCGAGGAGAAGTGCTCCACCTCAGCGCGGGACAGACAGCGCAACGCTTCTTCGAGCGGTTCGATCCCCTCATGTTCGTCGTAGTCGCGGTTACGGAAGTCTGGCAGGGATCGGGCCAGTGCATTGGTGGCGGCTTCCGTGATCAGACTGGCGAGCTCCGGGCCGATGTGTGCGTACACAGTGCCTAGGTGGGTGGACTCGATTTCGTCGTACTCGTTGTGTGCTTGGCCGTAGAGGTCGATAGGGACGCCGGCACGCTTCGCGATGAGGAGCAGCTCGCAGGCGTGGCCTGGGTTGTCCAGGTCGAAGACGAAGTGGGCTTGCATGCCCGGGGACTCCGTCCTGGGCTTACGGCAGATGAGTAGAAGGCGGTTCCGATGTTCGGGATCCCGCTCGAAACCGAGGGGCAGCACCCCCTCTGTGAATGCGGCGAGGGCAGCCTCCGCCTCTGCTGCGGTTCGGACGATGACGTTCCACCAGGGCAGAGGGCCGAAGGTGCCGTGTACCGCTTCGGCATCAGGAACGAAGGAACTGCGGGGGGACGACTGCCGGAAGTCGAGGGACTGGTTCAGGAAGGTCTGAATGCAGGCGTCCTGAAAACGCTCCTGATGGGTGCGCGCCCGCAGCATGTCGCGCTCTGTGTCGCTCAGGCAGCCGATCGCCTCGCCGAGCATCTCTAGCTGCTCGTTGACCAGTTTCAAGGCTCGGGCGATCACTGGCCGCAGAGCGTGATTCGTCCGGAGCTGTCGGCTAACCTCTCGAAGGTGCTCCTTGGCCGCGGTGCAGTAGGCCACATCTGCGCCCAACTTCCATAGGTGCCTGGCCTCGTCGGCGGGAAACTGCGCCAGCCACAGGCGATGAGCGTCGTTACCCTTCCTGATTAAGGCAACTGAGGCGGCATGCCGCACATGAGCGTCGCGTTCCGCTTCCAGCCTGGACCAGATGGTGTCGGAGTACGCATCAAGAGATATGACTGAGAGAGGCACCAGAGCCTCTCCGGTGCGAGCCTCCACGCCCCAGTGCCGGGCCAGTTCCCTGGCCACCTGGGCGGCGGTCGCCGCGCGGGACGACCGACGTGACCAGTGGTCCAGGAGGAGGGCATACGTGCTCTCTGGATCCGCAGCGCGCAGTCCGAGGCCGAACAGCAGGACGGAACCGACAAGGCCGTCGCGCTCCACGTGCCGGCGGACATGCTCGACCAGGCTGGTGAGTTGATCCGCGTCAGGCTTGGGATCGGCGAAGACCGGGTGCTTTGCCAGCAGTCCCGTGATGTGCGCGGTGGACCGGCCACGCGCGTCCAAGACGGCGATCCGCAGGATCAGGAGGGCACGCAATAGATCCAGATCACTCGGGTTACCGACGATCCGCGCCGGATCCAGCAACGGGTGGTGGCGACCGACAGAGGTGGCAATCCCCGCGCAGATCTTCTGGATCCACTGCTCGCGCAGATCGGTCAAGCCAGTAGCGGAAGGCACAGCTCTAATCCCCCTGTTGGACAAGGACGGTAATGGAACCCTCTCCGACATCCGCACCGGAGACCGTCACACCTCGTGAAAGCTCTGCCGGCGCGTGCTGCCGGCGACCTGTGGGACATGCAGGCGCCTGGCAGACGCCATGCCCATCAGCCCTGGTGGCCACGGCCAGGCAGCTCATCATCCTGGCCTGTCGCATCTGCGGAGTGTAGGAGGTGCCGCTGACAAGAGACCCGCATCGCGACGTTCCCGCTGACTTCCTCGGGCCCGTGGCGGTGTGGGAAGCCCCCACGACTCGGTTCGCTGTCAAGCGCCTGGATCAGATGCCAGGGCGACTGGCTTCACTGTTGTAGGTTCTCAACTTCAGTGTCAGGCGCCGACCCTGTGACCTGGATATTTCCCTTGAGTCTCACGATGTGTCGGCAGGCGGCTAGCTCAGATCGGTGTCATTTCCTCAGGCTGTCCAGCAGGCTGCAACGCGGCCCGGGGCGTCACGAACCTGCATCGGCAACCATCCGTTCCACCCACTCACACACCTTCGTTGCACACGAACGTCCCGAGCGTCGTCGCCGACAAGCGCCTGCGGGACTACGGACGGGTTGATCAGCCCATAATTGGAGTCAGTGCCGAGCGACCCGGCGCATCGCACCCGCCCCGGGTGCACTCACCGCGATCGGAGAGCATCGTGAAGAACAGCGCGTTGTGGCGAGTGGTTGACAACGAGAGTGGTACCCAGTCCATCGTCAGCACGCCCTCCGAGGCGGTCGCGTTCGTCAACAGCCGGTTCGACACCGATGACGACGACGAGCCGTTCAGCATCACCAAGGTCGGCCCTCTCCTTCCGAAGCCGCTCGGGGTCATCACCGCATGGGCAGCCAAGAAGGACGGCGAGCGAACCGACGGGCGTACTGCCCCGATCACCATCAGGCCGGTTGTGACGGACAACGCCAGCGAGTGCGATGACGTCGTGCTCTGGGGCGACGTGTACGTCTCCTGGGACCACGACATGTACACCGTCGAGGAGCCGGATAGCTCCGAGTACAGCGAGGCTTACAGCGCAGCCGAGTTGAGCGCGATCCTCGACGGGTACGCCGACGACTACGAGTACGCGCCTGAAGGGCCTGAAGGGCCCGACAGCCACAGGTGGCCGAAACCGGAAGAGTTGATCACCTACGGCGCCCAGGAGTGTGCCAAGCGGTTCGGGCACCTCGACGACGACGCCCTGCTGTGGCTCGCTGCCACCCGCATCACGCTCGCCGTGTGGCGCAACACACCCGTCGAGAACTGGCATGCCGGGAAGAGTCCGCTGCACGACGGCACAATGATGCGGATCAACACGGCAACCACCCGACTCGTGCGCTCGATGCTGTCGTTCGACCATGTCGACTGGATCGGTCTCGGTCTCGCGATCGTCAACCCGTCCCGGGTTCTACCGACCGGGCAGTCTGTGCTCGAGCTCGGGCTGGCCTGCCACAACCCTGACGACCCGGCACACGAGGTTGATCCGCGCGTAGAACTCGCGGGGATGGCACAGGTCGCGATCTCATGGGGGCGAAGGTACTGCCTTAGCGAGAAGGAGTTCGGCCTGCGAACCCTGATCGAATCCTTCTGCGCGTCCGACAACGGCTGGTTCGGAGCACCGAGTTGGGGGCGCATCGTCGATCGGTTCCTTACGGCTGTCGACGACCGGGAGAATGCGCACTGGCGCATACACCGGGACAAGCCTTGGTTCGACGAGTGGTTCACCAACCGGCCGGCCGACATTGCGGACACCACGGAATTTCGTCGGCTGCTCCTTGCCGGGCCCGACCTGCTGTCCGAGGAGGCCGCCGAATGGTGCGTGGAAGGTGCCATCGGCTACGTCTGCCAGGACGACCACGCAAACGGCTGCCCGCGGTGCGGTATCCCGCTGGCAACGGAGTCCTCAAACGAGTGACGGCAGTGGCCAGCGATTCTCAATCTCGTGTCAGTTCGGCCAGTCACATGACATCGCGACTGAGAAAATGACACGGGATCTGAGAACCTACAACTGTCCAAGGACGACAGTTCGCCGGGGGCAGACAGGAAAGATCACGGAAAGACTGGCCAACCTGCGCGGGAGCATGTCAACGTAGACGACCTTGCAAGAAACCCCAGGTCAGAGAGGTGATTGTCTGTGACCGTGGCTTCCGTCGGCCCCGGTTTCTCCACCACCGTCGAAGCCCTGCGGCTGCGCGAGTGGCAGCTGGGCCCTGGCCAGCCCACGCTCGTCATGGACCAGTTCTGCGCCGAGGACTTCAACCTCATCGTGGACGACCGTGCGGACGTGCACGTCAGCTCCAAGGACGGCCGGTTCTACCTCGGCTGGTTCCCGCTCGGTCGTCCCGGCACCGACGGCGAGGGATGGAAGATCGCCGTCACCGGAACCGCCAAGGTACCCGGCTACCAGCTGTCGTTCGACACCGAGACGCCGGCCGACATCGTCGCTGCCGCCGTGGCGCGCGTGCTGGAAACCTCGCGTCGCGTATGACAGTGCCCCACGCGTAGTCCTCGCTGGGAGGGTGGTCGGCTGACTGCCAGGCCGCCGGCTCACTCCACCGCTCACCGTTTTCCTCACCCAAGGAGGCCGTTCATGACGTCCACGGAGATGACCGTCGGCGATCTCATCGACCTGCTGTCCGGTTGCGACCGCAGTGCTCCCGTCCGCCAGGCCATGAACCCGTTCTTTCCGATGGCACACCGCTTGGCGCAAGTCGTGCAGTCCGTGGACGAGACCGGCCAAACCGTCGTGTACCTCGCCGAAGGCCGAGACGAGGGCTCACAGCTCGGTCATCTGCCGCCCGAGGTCGCTGTCGCCCTGACCTGGCAAGGCGACACGCAGGCACCGCCGCGCCGCCCCCGCCGCCGTGCCGGCGGTAACTAGACCCGCACCGAGCCCTTGGAGGCGCCCCTGTATCCCGAATTCCCGCCCGACCCGTCCACTCCACGTGGCGGCCAGCCTGCGTTCTGGGTCGGCCCCCGGCATCTGGCCGGTGACGATGGGCGGCTCTACGACACCGTCGCCGACACGCTCGCCGGCTTGGGCTGGACGAGCCTGACGATCGTCCGCGGACGCCACGAGCCGGACGAGGCACCCGAGGGCCGCCAGGTCCTGCGCAGCACCGTCCTGCACATCAGCCCCGACACCCTCCGATGGGCCCAGTGGAGCCTGGCGGACGAACCGTTCCACTTGGGGGACCTGCCGATCGCGTGGCAGATCTCCGCCCGCGCTGACACGAGCAGCCCGCTAGCCCAATGGTCGGCCTACTTCACCCCCGACGTCCCTGGCGAGGCCGTGTCCGACTTCCTCGTCGCGCTCGACGCCCGCGACCAGGCCGCCATGCCGCTCGCCGGCCCCGAGATGGTCCTCGACGCCGTCGCCGCACACGGCTGGCTCCGCGACATCGACCAGCCCCAGGCGGCAGCGACGGACCCGACGTTCACCTCGCACATGAGCCTCGGCGAGGTTCCGCCGCTCATCCAGGACGCCGACCCTCGCGCCCTGATCACTGAGACCGAAGAGGCGGGGCTGGCCGGTTGGCAAGCGTGGGCCGAGCCCGCGCTCGGCGCACCGTGCCTGTGGGCGGCCTCCTTCGGTTCCAGCGTCCCGCACGACCTCGTGGCAGCCTTCGCCGCCTCCCTCAGCTCGACGGCACCGGTCCTGCGACGGGTGCTGCCCGAGGCCACCCGGGAGCGGCTCCTGCGCGCGCCGGCCATCTAACGCCCCGCCGTTGCCTTTCCCCTCAAACACACAGCCCGGCCTTTTCCGAAATGGATGGCCGGGCTTCGTGCTCACGGGCTGGCACTTCTGTGCACACAACGCGCTGTTGGCTTTCCCGGGCAGCAGGGACGGGTCCCGGCTCGCGAGAGGCGCAGTCGCTGCCTGAAACTGCTCCTCGATGTTCGGCGAAGGGTTTGCCACCCTGTGACGCCAGGCTGCAGGATGCAGCAATGCACCTCGGCCCCGGCGTCCTTCTTGTCCTCGTCCTTGGCGTCGCCGTGATCGTCGCGCTGAAGGTCCGTTCACACCGCAAACGCACGGCCACCCTCGCGGCACAGTGGCAGGCGTTCCAACAGCACAGGAATGCAGGCCGAGGAGATCTTCTTCAGATCACGCGGGTCTACCAGCGCGGACGCCGCGGGTCGAAGGCCGTTGTGACCTGGTGCGACACCGGTCGACAACAGGACGCCTGGTTCTGGAACTGGCACGTCCCCGCGGGCGCGTACCTGCTCGTCAATGCCTCTAGCGGCTATGGACCCCACAGCCACAATCCGAACGTGCTCTACGTACAGCCCGGCCAGGTCCAAGCCTGGGTCCCCGCCCAGGCGGCGCGCGCTGCTCAGCGCGTCGGCTGACGCGCTGCTGCCCCCCGACCACCATGGTCGGGGGGCAGCAGCATGACCGGGCAGGTCAGCCGGTTGCTGTGGCCTTGGCGAGGGCCTTGTCGAGGTGGCGGTCGACGAGGGCCGGAGCGCCGGAGACGATCAGCAGCAGATTGCCGTCCCGGATCGCGGTCTGCTTCACCACGGTGCTGCGCCCGGCGGTGGAGAACGTCAGGAGCTGGCTCCACTGCTGATCCCCGAGTCGTCGGGGCGCGGGCAGCTTCTGCGCGGTTATGTCGATCGGTGTGCCGCCCGCGACGACCTGATAGGCGGGGCAGCCGGTCATGGCGTCGAAGATCCGTCCGATGCCGGCGGACAGCTTGTTCGCCGTGTCGCTGTAGAGCTCCTCGGAGAACTCCGAGGAGCTGTCGCCGTAGGTGAAGGCGGTCTTCGCCTTGCGCGGGAAGGTGAGCGTGCCGCCGGTCGCCGCGCCGCCGCCCAGCTCGCTCAGGGCCGGGCAGCCGATGACGGTGACGTCGTCGTGCTGGGCAGGACGCTGCGACTTGGACAGGTAGCCGCTGCCGAGGTCGCTCTGGTCGAGCAGACGGGACTCGAGCGCGGCCGAGGAGAGCGCGGCTGGCTTGTGGACCGCGCCGGAAAGCTTTCCGGTCCGGGCGGAGGAGGGGGTCTGGTGCTTGGCCCCGGTGGTGTCGGTGGAGCAGGCCGGCAGGGCGAGGAGGGCGGCGGTGATGCCGAGGGCGGTGATGGCGACGCGAACGCGCATGACGGAACTGACCCCTTGGTGCTAGGCGACGGGTGGTCAGTGCAGGCCCGAGGGCCCGGTGGGGTCGTAGGAGTGGTGGTCAGTGCCCGAGGTGGCGCAGGCAGTCCTCGAACGTGGCGTGCGTCGCGTCCGCCGGTCCGCTGTTCCGGTTGAACCACGCCGTGTCGAGGCGGGTCTCCTGCTGCTGGTGGCCTGCTCGGCAGCGCAGCCAGATCTCGCCGCGGGTGGAGAGGATGAGCCAGTCCCGGTAGGCGCCGCACTCGGCGCAGGCGGCCATCTCGCCGTCGAGGACGAGGGGCTGCTTCCACGGCATCATCTTGCCGTCGACCTGGTCGTGGCTCGGCACGCGCAGCTCCGGCGGAAGGAAGTCGTCCACGAGGCGGGCCGGCTCGGCGGGCTCCGGTTCGGCCGCTGGCACCCCAATGCCTGGCGGGACCTGGCCCTGCATCCGCGCGTGCAGCTCGGCGAACTGCCTTTGAGCTTCGCTCGGCTCTTTCGCCCGGCGGCGTATCCGGTGAAACACCCTGGCGCCCTCCTCTACTTCGTCACCTCGTCCTGCGCGCTTCAAGATCGTGCCCCACGTCCCCGACGGTTGCAATTCACAAAGTCCACAGCCGCCTTCGGCCAGGTCATCTGGGGTGCTCCGGCTTCTCGGTTGCCTGGATGACGAGTTGGCCACCGTGCGTGTCTTCGTGCTGTGAGATGCCGTTTTCACGGTGTGCCCGATCACACGTCGCCGTTTCCCTCGACCGCCCAACTCCGCGACGCCTACTGGCTCGACTCGCCTCATCTACGTCATGCTCGCCTGTCCTGTAGGTGCGCGGATTTCGACGGCCTCCACATCGAACCTGGTCGTCACCGAGGTTCGATGTGGCGTACGGCCATGCCGAGGGTTGCGAGCGGAGCGGTGGTGCTCTCCCTTCTTTCGGTGATGCGCTGAGACCGCGTGCCGGCACCCGTCGGGCTCACCGCGTCTTACGCGATGCCTCCTCTCCGCTGCGCCGCCTGCCGGGCGCGGAGGTCCTGGTCGTCGTCCCGCGCGTTGCGGACCGGCTCCCCGTGGTGCTGCTCTCGGGCAGGTGGGAGGCGTCTGCGGGCAGGTCGGCCGTCCGCCGCATCCGCCACACGAGCACGTCGCTCACGGAGTCCGCGGTACCGAGTTCACGGCGTTCGGCTACGTCGGACAGGAGGGTGGCCGGGTCGTGGCCGGCGGCTTCTGCCTCCGCGATGGTCGCTGCCAGGGCGTACCAGCCGGGCTCGGCGAGGATCTGCTCGGCCAGCTCCGGCAGCGCCTCGCGCAGCAGCACGGTCTGCCGCTGGAGTATCGGCCGGCTCATACGCCGGCCTCGTTGGTAGAGCGCTCCGAGGGGCTGGGCGGCGGCGGTCTGGTAGGCGGTACGCAGGTGCTCGGCGGCCCGGGCGGCGGCCTCGGCCTGCTGAGCGTGGCCCTTTCTGGCGTGCCAGTGCGCGGCGGCAGTGATGAGGAAGAACAGCATGTCGATGGCCATCGCCGTGGTGGCGCCGTCCTCACCGCGGCCGAGGGCCGGGCCGCCGTGGACGAGGTCGCGGGCGGCCTGCCGCAGGGCTCGGTCGTGCCCGCGTACGGCGCGGACATGGGAGCGCGAGGCACGTTCGAAGGCCGTAGCCGCGTCCCGGAGTTCGCGGCGGGTGTGGGCGGCGGACGTCTTTGCGAGGGCATCCAGGACCTCGCCGACCGCGGCGATGTGGGCAGCGGCGATCGCATCGTCGCCGTGCTCGACGACGAGGACGGCCTGCCAGGCGGCTGATGCCGTGCTGCGGCGGGCGGAGGCCGGAGCGCCCGGTCCTGTCCGGGGTGCTTGCTGTTGCCGGGCGGCTGGGTTGTCCTGGGCGTCGCCGGACCAGCGCTCTCGGATGCGGGGCAGGGAGAGGTCGGGGGCGAGGCGTGCGCCGGGGTAGAAGACCGGCTCGCCGTCCTTGTTGAGGTCGTCGGGCAGAGCGACCTTGTATCCGAGGAGGTCGCCGGAGGGGGCGGCACGCTTGCGGATCAGGAGTCCGGCGGCGACGAGCCGGTCGAAGAATTCCTCGTCGCTCCTCGCGCCGGTCACCGCGCGCCGTACCTTTTCCCGCAGTTCCTCGCGGGCGGTGCGCTCGCGGCCCTGGCGCTCGGCCTTGTGGCGCTCAGCGCTGGTGGGTCGCTTCGCGCCGGTGCCGTCGCCCTTGTTCAGGCGGCGCAGGCCGAGTTCGGCTTCGAGGGTGCGGGCTTGGGCCTGGACCCGGACGGCGTCGTGGTCGAGGTCGGGCTTGAACCCGTCCTCGCGCACGAGGGTGGCGATGATGTGGATGTGGTCGTCGGCGTGCCGGACCGCCGCCCATCGGCATCCGGCGCCTTCCTCGGGGTCGTCGATGCCGGCGGCGGCCACCATGCGCCGGGCGACCTCGCCCCATTCCTCGTCGCTCAGAATACGGTCTTCTTCGGCGTTGCGGACCGAGAGGTGCCACACATGCTTCTTGGGCCGGTCGGCCTGCTCGACGTTCTCGACGGGCTGATCGAGGAGCTGCTGGAGCTGTTTGAGCGTGGCGGACGGGTCACGGCCGGGGTCGGGGGCGTTGCCATCCCAGGAGGCGACCAGGTGCGGGTCGGTGTGCTCTTCGAACTTGCCCGGCCCGTAGAGGTAGGAGAGGAGGCCGATGGTGCGCTGTCCGCGCTTCTGGATCCTGGGGATCATGCCGGTGAGGGGGTCCTAGTCCTGGTGGAGGAGCCGGTCGGTGGCGTGCTGGACGCGCTGGACTGCGCGGTCGGTGGCCGCGATGACCACGTCGAGTTCGTGCGGGTGCCCTCCGGCGTTGACCGCTCGGGCGATCTGGTTCAAGTTGCCGCCGACATGACCGAGGTGCCGACGGGCGGCGAACAACTCGGCGATCACCTCACGCTCGCCGGCGACGGCACTCGCGGTCCGTTCAAGGTCGCGGGCGGCGGACAGGGCAGCGCGGGCGAGGAAGCCAGCGAGAGTGAGGCCGGCGGCCTTCGCGCCGGCGGTCACGAGGGCAAGTTCGTCGTCGCTGAAGCGGGTGTTGCGGACGTGGGGGCGCTGGCGACGCTGGTACTTGCGGCGGCGCGTGCGCGGCTGCTCACGTCCGTCCTTTATCCCCTCTGGCTGCGATCCGCCCTCGGTCGCAGCCTCCTCGTCTGGCGTCCCCCGGCGCCGGACGAGCCCCTGCCCCCCAGGGGCAGGGGAACCCTTGGATACTCCGCTCAAGGCGGAGTATCCAAGGGGATAACTTGCTCGCCCCGAGACCGAGTTGGAGTCACCAGCAGGTTCCGGGGTGGTGCCGTTCTGGGTGGGGTTCGTCATCGGGATTCGGGCCTCGTAAAGCGGGTGTGGTGCTGGATGGTCGCGGCCAGCGCGAGGACGTCGGCCGGTCCCTTTAGGACGCGGACGGGTCCGTCGGGCTTGTCCTGGACGAGCCACTGGCCGCTCGGCGTGAGGACGGCCGCGTGCAGGAGCCGCCGGCGGACCAGGACGTCCGCCCAGGCGCCAGCCTCGACGACTGTGGGCTCGGATGAGCGAGCAGGACGCGGAATCACGGCGTGTCTCCTCAAGTGGGGCGGCGGCCCGGCACAGAGCCGGGCCACCGGTTGCGATTAGGGGCGTTGAGCTGGGGCTTTGCAGATTCAGCCGCACTCGGGGCAGCGACCGACGTGGCTGCTGAGCGCCCGTGCCATCCGCTGCTTCGTCGAGGCAGCCTGCTTCGCGCTGGATTTCGCCGCCGGCCTGCCCTCGTGCCGCTTGGAGTGGGCGAGCATGAAGCCGATCTCCCGCTCGTACTCCGCACGGACGGCGTCGAACTGGTGGCAGGTCTTCACGGGGCGGTGCTCCTTGCTGTAGTGGTGGCGTCGCTCCGCAGTTGCTGGAGCACGAGGCTGAGCCGGTCGTTCCGGCCGCCCTTCAGGCCCTCGCGGCGGAGGATCTCTCGCAGCTGGACCCGGGTGACGGACTCGTTGCCGTCCCGTTCGAGCAGGGCAGGGACGTGCGGACGGACCTGCTGGACGAGCTGGTCCACCGACTGCTCCGGCTCGCGCGGCGGACGCTGCGTCTGCGGGGTGCGGGACCGGGTGCGCTTTCCCTTGGTCTTCGTCCGCGGCTTCGGAGTCGTCTTCCGGCGGAGAGGGACCTTGTGCCCCCGGTCCCCGGTGGGCTCGGTCCCCGTGTCGGTCCCCGGTCCCCGGTCCTCGGTGGGCTCGGTCCCCGTGTCGGTCCCCGGTCCCCGGTCCTCGGTGGGCTCGGTCCCCGTGTCGGTCCCCGGTCCCCGGTCCCCGGTGGGCTCGGTCCCCGTGTCGGTGTCCTTCGGTCCCCGATGCGGATCCGGGCCCTGAGCAGGCGATTCTCGCGAAGTTCTGTCGGTCCCCGCGCCTCCCGGGTCCCCCTGCAAGGCTTCCGGATTGGCACGACCGGTCCCCGGGACCGCACCTGCTTCTGGGGCCTCGATCCCCGCCCTGATCCCCGCGGTCTCGCCCTCGGTCCCCGCGCTAGCTGGCTCCTTCGAGTCCGCGATTTCGGGGACCGGTCCCCTCGGAGCGCTCGGTCCCCAGTCCCCGACCGACTCGTCGGAACCGTCTACAGGGACCGGCGCTTTCGAGGCCGGCTGTGCGGGGACCGTGGCTGCCGTCGAGGTGGTGTGCGCCGGGGACCAGGGGGAGGGAAGCGGGACCGTGGCGAGCGTGAGTGCGTGTCGGCGCGCGGCGAGCTGGTCGAGCAGTTGCGCGCGCTGGCGGGCGTCGGTCCCGACCGAGGCCCTGCCGACCGCCTTCGACAGGCGCCGCGTCAGCCGCCGGCCGCCTCGGCTCTGTTGCTGCTCGGGTGTGCGTTCGGCGAGGCGGGCGGCGAGGGCGACTGCGCGGGCGGTGGCCCGGTCCCGGGTGATCTGCGCGGCGTCGCGGTCGCGTGCGGCGATCCCTAGGCGGGACAGCAGTCGCTCGCGTGCTTCCCGCCCCAGGACGGCGATCAGTCCGTGGGAGGCGGCACCCGGGGTGCGCAGGCGCAGCTCGATCCCCATCGCGAGGTGCCACAGCATCGCCGCCATGACCGGCCCGACGAAGGCCCTTACCGTGCCGCCGATAGGACCGCTCTCGGCATAGGCGGGGATCACCTGCACTGTGGTGATCACCCAGACCAGCGTGCCCGGCAGGCCGGGGGCGCCCTCGGTGGCCAGGTTCTGCCGTGCCATCAGCGCCGTCGCGAAGAGCGCCAGCTCGGCCGCGGCGAACATGCCGGCTCGCTCGGCGGCGCCGGCCATGTCGAGGTAGTCGGCGGCGAACCGCCAGCTCGTGTCCGCGGAGTAGCAAGTACAGCCGAGGGCGGCAAGGGCAGCGACCTTGACCGCCGGACCGCTGAGACGTTTCTGCGGGCGCGTGCTTCGGCGCCGGATCGTCCAGGCGGTCAGCACCAGCACGACGGCGGCGGGCACGACGGCGGCGAGGAGGAGAGGGAGGTCCGGAGCGGCGCTGAGGGACAGGAGGGGGTGGGTCATGCGGCCTTTCCGAGAGAGGCGTGCGCCGGAGTCGACGCTGCCGGGCGGGCTGCCGGCTGCTGTGTGCCGGGTGCGGCGGGCGCGGGGCCGCCTGCTGCTGGGGCGGTCTTCTTCCGCTTCTTCTTGGGCCGGGGCACGCCGTAGGTGCGGTCGCGGTCGAACACCTTGTTGGCCGCCTGCCGGAGCAGGTCACGGGCGTGCTTGTGGCTGATCTGCAGGGCGGTGGCGAGCCGGTCGGGCCGCCAGCCGCGTACGTAGGCGTGGTCGATGACGACCTGCCGCTCGGCCTCGGTCAGATGCACGTCGCGTCCCAGGAAGAAGGACGTGACGCGTCGGTAGTCGAGGCGCTGGTGCAGTCCGTCGTGCCAGGGACGCCGCTCGGCCTCGGTGAGGCCACCCCAGATGCCCTCCTTGAGAACGTTTTCCAGGGCGAAGTTGAGGCAGTCGCTGCGTACCGGGCACCAGCCGCACAGCTCCTTCGCCTCGGCTATGGCTTCGTGGTCCCGCGGGAGCGGGAAGAAGACGGCGTCAGCGTCCTCGACGTCCATGCCGTGGCACGCTCCCTGGGTGTGCCAGCTGGTGTCTCCGATACTGCGCAGGCCGGTGGCCGGCGCGTCGTGGGTGGTGATGTGACGCAAGGGTGGTCTCCGATGTGCTGCCGCGTCGGCCGGCTGGGCGGGCGCTGGGCGCGGCGTCGGGTGCCGGCTACGGCGCGCGGGCGTGCGCCGCATCCGGGGCGGGACGGTGATGTTGGGGTGGCGGTGCGCCGGGAGGCACGCGCCGATGCGCCGGTCAGGCCAGCGCGGGCTGCTGGACCTGCTCGCTCTGCTGGGTCTGCTGGGCGGCGGCGAGGTCGACGCGGCCGGGGTGCGGGGTGGCGCGCGGGGCGGTCGTGCGTACGCCGTCGTCGGGGCCGATCCGGCGGCGACGACACGGCTCGCCGGGCTGGGCCAGGCACCACTCGCACTTGACGCTCAGGGCGTCGGGCAGTCCCTGCGCGACGGCGGCCTCGCGGGCTGCGCGGGCGGGCCGGTAGGGGGCGAGGGCGGCGCGGGCGGCGGGCGGTATGCAGGAGCCGATCTGCCGCAGCCTCACCTCCAGCCTCGGGTCGATCCGGTCGCGACCGCTGGTGATGGCTCTGGCCTGGGCGGGCTGCGCGGTGCCGGCGGCGACGGCGCGGCGGGTGCCGACCAACTCGGCGGTCCAGGCTGCTTGGTCGTCCGGGTCGGCGGACGGCGTGGGATCGGAGTGCCGGGCCAGGCGGTCGCGCCGGTAGCTCTCCCAGGGGCGGGCCACGTCCGCGGGCAGGATCTGGTAAGGCGAGACTCGGATGTGCTGTCGGGCGGCGACGCGGGCGTCCCAGCCGTGCGGAGTGGCCATCGGCACGTCGCCGAGCAGCTCGTGCCACTGGGCGAGCTGGTCGCGTGCCTCGCCCTGGTCGGTGCGGATGGTGCGGGGGTCGAGTCGGCCGATGTAGGCCAGCAGGGCGGCGATTTCACGGCGGTCCACGGCTACTGCTCCGTTCCGGTCGGCTCGTTCAGGGCAGCGAGAAGTGCGGCGGTGTGGGCCTCTGCCCGCGTCATGCCGCCGGGCTGGCCGGGACCCGTGCCGGGCACGGCGTAGACGTTCGGGCGGCCAGGGGGGTGCTCCCGGGCGACCCAGGAACGCCAGTCGGCAGCCCACGCAGCCGCCGACCTCGGCTTGAAGCCGGAGCGGTGGGCACGCCACTTCGTGTCGGCCGCCTGCAGGCCCTGCTCGCCCAGACGGTCGAGGTGCCCCTGCTCGCGGGCCCAGGTGTGGGTGGCTGGGTCGACCTGCCACTCGGCAGCTGAGAGGACGGCAGCACCACCACTGCTGTACCTCCGGTTCAAATCCGGTTCACTACGGTTCTGTGTGCCGGTTTCCGGTACATCGCTGTGCCGGTTCCCGGCACGTCGAGGTGCCGGTTTCCGTCCGGACCTGCCGGATTCCGGTACTGCCGGTTTCCGGGCCCTCGCAGGGGATTCCGGCACCTCACGCGGGCGGATGTTGTAGCGCCGCAGGGCCGAGATCCGGAGCGCCGGGGTGGCTTCGGTCCCCTCCGCCGGCGTCTGGTCGGGGTCCTTGTCGTCCACGGTCTCCGCCAGGACCTTGGCGGCGAGGGGGAGGCGGTAGACGGTGCTGCGCTGCGGGCCGGTGAGGTCTTCGAGCTGCTCCAGCTCACCGGCGTCGACCAGACGGTCGATGGCTTCGCGGACCGTGGAGACGGAGGCGCGGGTGCGCTTGGCCAGGCTCGACAGGGAGGCCCAGGAGACGCACTGCTCGTCGCCCACCCGGTCGGCGATCGACAGCAGGACCAGACGCGCCGTCCCCCGGCTGCAACTGTGCTCCCACACCCAGTCGCGGGCTTCGCTGCTCATCGGCAGCTCCCGACGAGCGGGCGGGTCCCGCAGCTCGGCGGGGCCATGAACGTGCGGTCCGGCTCGGGGCGCTGAGGCGCCGAGGCGGAGATGGCTGCCGCGCAGGCCAGGCGAAAGGGCCTTTTGCGCAGGGCAGGAGACATGCGATACTCCCCTTTGCAGTGTTGCCACGCTGACGCGCCCCTTGGAAGGACTCAGCGTGGTGATGGTGGGCAATCTCCGCCCTTGCCGGGGTGGGTATGCCGCTTAGCGTTCGGCGTCCGTGAGTTACCGCTCCCGGGCGCCGTCGCTGTTTGTGGACCTTCGCGGTCCGGTCCGTCCTCGTGCTCTCCTCATGTCCGTCGCTGCGGGCGGGCTGCCCGGGGACGACGAACATACGCACGGACCCGTATCAAGATCCAGACTTGGTTCTTAAACTCTGTACTGGTTGCAGAGAGTCATCGGATGATCGTGTGCCGCAAGTGTCCGTACGGCGCGACCTGGGGCGCACCCCCGCGTCGAAGCGCACCGTTGCCGCGGTTGCCTCGAACGCCGAGAGCGTGTCACTGTGTCCGAATTGGAACGGGTGTCTGTTATTCCCTGCAGCGGAAATGCGAGGCGGATGGGGTGTTTCCACTGCCGCCTCCGCGCTTTCCGGTCGAAGATAAAATCCTGCGTGCCAGACGTGACCTATGTCGCTGGCTGAATGTGGCTTGTGCCACTCACCCGGCATACTCCTGCCGGTAGAAACGGACAGGCCGACCTGAAACAGGCGGTACGCGTCACACGGAAACGTGCTGGTGAGGAAGAACTTTCCATACAGTGGATCAGCTCGTCAACTCACGTTTATCGCGGGGTAGGGTGCTTGAAGTGACGACGAAGTCCACCCAGGAAAGGATCATGAAAGACTCGACCGAAGGCCAGGTGAGCCCCAAGGGGCTCATGGACCGCCTAAACCGCCTGTTCGACACAGTGCACCCGCCCGACCGCGGCCCCTTCAGCAACGCCGAGGTGGCCGAACTCATGGAGAAGCGCGGGCTGGGCAAACTGTCGGCCCAGTACCTCTGGCTCCTGCGGACCGGGCAGCGCGATAACCCGACGAAGCGTCACCTCGAAGCGCTAGCAGGGTTTTTCGGCGTGGACCCCGCATACTGGTTCGACGACGCCGTCGCCGAAAAGACCGTGCAGGAACTTGAGTTGCTCGCACTGCTTCGCGACACGAAGATCAAAAACGTGCTCCTTCGCCTGTCCGACGTTTCCGCAGACGGAAAGGATGCCGTCCTGGGAATCGTCGAGAGCGTACGAAAATCCGAGGGGCTGCCACCCTCAACTGGCTCGTAAAACGGCCGCGTTCAGTAAGTGATCAAGGAAAAGCAATGTGGTCCGCACGTAGGCTGCGCCGGCCTGACCTCTTGGCCGAGCTGCAGCTCCCGCACGTCACCAATATCCGCGACCTCAGCGACGAGGTCTCACGCCGCACGGGACGGAAGGTGGTCCTGGAGGCCCGTGAGCAGGCGCCCTCCGTGTGCGGGGCATGCGCCGTCACGGAGAGTGCCTTCCACGTGTACTACGACCCGCGGACCAGCTCCCTGCACCAGGACCACATCATTGCCCACGAGTTCAGCCACCTGCTGCTCAGCCACCACAAGAACCGCCCGGCGTCCGCGCTCTCCTCAACGATCTTCACCAGCGTGGGCTCGGCCACCGTCGAGATGATGTTGGGCCGTACCAAGTACGACGAGGACGAGGAGCGGGACACCGAGCTCCTCGCCTCGTTGATCCAGCGCCGGATCATCGACCGGTGGCTGCGCAGCGACGAGTCCTCCGGAGACGAAGTGCAGGACCGGGTCACGCACACGCTGCTGCGCCGACGGGAGGCCCGGCCGTGAAGGACCTGCTCCACCCGATCAGCCTCGTCGTCGCCACGCTCGGCTTCCTCTGCTTGCTGCGGGACGTGCCGACCCGCCGCCGAGACCCCGCCTTCACCGCGCTGGCCGCCGTCTTCCTGCTGTCAGGGCTGTCGTTCCTGTTCTCCATCACACTGATGTGGCAGTACCTCGACCATGTCCTGGGCGTGGTGAACCTCTCCGTACCCCTGGCGATGGGGTGCGTGGTCGCGCTGCTCGCCTGCCAGCAGATCGTCCTCACCTACTGGGGATCACCCCCCGAAGTTGCCCGCAGGAGGGCACGGGAGTGGCTAGCCGCAGGCTTCACTGTGATCGCAGGGCTGCTGGTGCTGTTCGCCCTGCTGACGCCGAACGCGCCGCGACCGATCAACTTCACGCTGTACTACGCGCATGATGGCTGGTACGCCGCGTATCTCACCCTGTACGTCACGGCCTACACCATCGGTGAACTGTCCCTCGCCCGTGCCTGCTGGCGCCTGGCCCACCGCAGCACACGCGGGTCCGTCCGTATCGGCCTGCGCATCGTCGCCCTCGGCGCGACCGTCACTCTCGGGTACAGCGCCGTGCGCATCGGGAACGTGATCGCCGGTGCCTTCAACGCGTCGCTCGCAGAGTGGGAGGGCTTCGCGTGGACCTGCGGCGATGTCGGCGCCATGCTCACGCTCATCGGCTGGCTAGTGCCCACCATCAACGATCAGGCTCAGAGCCTCCAGTACCGGATCAAGCAATACCGCAGCTACTACGGCCTACGCCCCCTGTGGCTGGCGTTCTACAGCGAGGCGCCCGAGATCGCACTGCCGATCGACCGAGTCGACCCGGCCCAGAGGCGCCGCTTCCGCAGCATCTCGATCCGGCTCTACCGCCGAGCAGTCGAGATCAGAGATGGACGGTTCGTGATCCGTCAGTACCTTGATGCCGCAGTCCGCGAAGCCAGCGAAGCCCGCCACCGGGCCCGAGGGCTTCACGGAGAAGAGCTGTCCGCGGCCGTCACCGCCGACCAGATCCTCGCCGGAATCGCCGCCCGGGCAGCCGGTACCCGCCCGGAGACCGACCAGCTCACCGAGTTCGCCGACTCCGAACGCCAGACCAGCAGGCCCATGGACGACATCGACGCTCTCCTCGACGTCGCGCGCCACCTGCCCCGCCAGCCCGCACGAGCCCCCCACCTTGAGCAGGTCTCTGCATGACGACCGACCTCACCCACCAGCCCGCCCACGTCCAGCTCCAGGCCCTGGATCGTCGCGAGATCTCCAGCCGCGAACTGCTCGACCTCCACCTGGCGCAGATCGACGCCAGCCAGATCAACGCCGTCGTCACCCGCGACGACAGCGCTGCCCGAGCCGTCGCACACGCGGCCGACGAACGCCGCGCCCGCAACGAGAGCACCGGCATCCTCGACGGCCTTCCCCTCACGATCAAGGACAGCTTCGAGACGGCCGGCCTGCGCACCACCAGTGGCGCCGAAGACCTCGCCGATCACGTTCCCGCACACGACGCCGACGCAGTCGCCCGGCTCCGCCACCAAGGCGCCGTCATCATGGGCAAGACCAATACCCCGGCCTACTGCCAAGACCTGCACACCGACAACGTCCTGTTCGGCCCCACGCTTAACCCGCATGACCCCAAGCGCACTACCGGCGGCTCCTCCGGCGGCCCCGCCGCAGCAGTCGCCGCCCGTCTGACCCCCGCCGACCTCGGCAGCGACCTCGCCGGCTCCCTGCGGCTCCCCGCCCACTACTGCGGTGTCTACGGCCTGCGCCCCACGCAGGGACTCATCCCGGCCCGCGGCCACGTCCCTCGCCCGCCGGGCTGGATCACCAGCAATGACATGGTCACCCCCGGCCCCCTGGCCCGCCACCCCCGAGACCTCGACCTGCTCCTCGCCGCACTGACGACACCGTCACCCGACGAGAACAACCCCTGGAGCGTCACGCTGCCCACAGCGCAACGCCCGATCGGCCAGCTCCGCGTGGAAGTGTGGGCCGACGACGCGAGCTGCCCAGTCGACCGCAAGACCGCCGATGCTCTCGCCACCGTCGAGCGGACGCTGACCTCCGCCGGCGCGAGTGTCCGCCACACCACGGGACCGGTCGGCTTCGCTGACTCTCTGCGCCTCTTCGAGCAGCTCCTCTACGCCACCACGACCGCAGCCACCGATGACGACGTCGGCGCCGCTGAACTCGCCGCTGCCCGTGACCTGCACACGGACGATGCGAGCCCTCGAGCCGCCTTCCTCCGCCACCGAACGCAGACACACCGTGTCTGGCTCCGCGCCAACGAGGAGCGCCTCCGGCTCCGGCAGACGTGGCACCGGTTCTTCGCCGACGCCCAGCACGACGTCCTCATTACGCCCGCCGCTCCTACTGCGGCGATCCCAGCCGGGAGCCGCTCTCTCGTGGTCGACAGCGTCGAGCGGAGCTTCTTCGACCAGACCGGCTGGGCCAACCTGACCAGCCACGTCGGTCTGCCCAGCCTGGTCATGCCTGCTGCGCGTAGTGCCGATGGCCTCCCGATCGGTGTGCAGCTGGTAGGACCGGCCTATTCGGAGCGGTCCTTGCTCGTGATGGCCGAGCACCTGGCGCCTCTGCTCGGCGGGACGGCCGCGGGCGTCATCGGATCATGGAGCGGATGACCTCTGCGTCGCCGTTGCAGGTGATGACGGCACCTTCATCGTCGGTAGGCGGTTCGAACCGAGCGAAGAAGTCGTCCAAGGCTTCGGGAGTCACGTTCAAGGCATTGGCGTCCTTGCGCTGGTTGCGCGCGGCGAGGCGTCGCAGGAGCTCCTCCCTGGAGGCTGGCAGGTAGACGAGCAGCGGGAGTCCGCCCGCGGCCTGGACTGTCTTCTTCCATTCCTCGCGATCGGAACGACGCCACAGGCCGTGGTCGAGGACGACGGCACGGCCCGCGCGCAGGTGCTCCGTGAGCTGCGCACGTACGGTCTCGACCGCAGGAGCCTCGCGCTCGAAATACCCGTGCTCGGGGTAGTCGACCCCATACCGGCCGTGGAGGCGGTGGACCTCCTCGTCAACGCTGAGGCGGACAAGGCCCATCGCGGCGAGGGCCTGTGCAAGGTGCGTCTTGCCGGAGCCGGTGATCCCGATGAGCAGGACGGCGGTCGGCTTGCTCACGATGTCGCGCTCCCTCGCGGTACTGCTGATAGCTGCTGCTTACGTGCGGTCGCGTGGTCCGTAGACGGCGGCTGCCTGGCCGGTGTGGAGGGCCCAGTATCGGTCTCCGTAGCTGAAATGCCACCACTCCGTTGGATAGTTCACAAAACCGGCGGCTGACATGACGCGGCAGAGCGTGTCGCGATGGGCCCGGGCGGCGCCGATGATCGAGTTCGCGTGGGTGTAACAGGCGCCGTCGCTTTCCTCTGGGGAGGCGTTCATCCTCGTCCCCATGTCCACCTCCTGGCCGTCCGGGGCGGCGAGGGTCAGGTCGACGGCCGCGCCGGCGCTGTGCGGCGCGATCTCCGGCGGGGAGACGTAGCGGCTTGCGGCCTCGTGGACGCGGCTGTCGCTCCAGTCGGGGTTTCCGCGACGCAGCTTGGTCGCGTACTCCTCGAAGTACGCCCGCTGGAGCGCCGGAGGCCGGTACCCCTCGACGACGAGCAGGCGGAACTCAGTGGGAAGCAGTCGCTGGGCGTGTTCCAGGCGCTCGATGAGCCCGTGCCGCAGGTGCGCGAAGTGGCCGCCGGGGTCCTGCTTGCGTTGATCGACGAGAAACAGGCCGGACGCCCGTGTGTCGATGAGTTCCTCGCCGCATTCCTGGACAGGGATGGCGGCGACCCGAGGGTCGGACATCAGCACGATCTTCAACTACGTCTCCTTCGACGCTAAAAGAGGAGCGGCGCGACAGGCGTACGTCGGTGTCGACGGTCAGGCCAGGCCGTCGCCAGGCGTGGCCGCTGGTCCGGATGCGAAATGCGTGAAGTGCGCTGGCGAGTGGTCGATGGCCAGGTCGGGCCGCCATGCGGTGAGGATCTGGGCGCTGCACACGAACAGGCCGTCGGGCAGTTGATCGAGCGGGTGCCAAGCCCACTCGCCGACGCTTTCGTCCGGCTGCGTGGTCGGCTGCCCCTGCCAGGCGTGGACGAGTGCGCCGACGGTGACCCGCAGGACACCTTCGACGTGGTCGACCAGCGTGCCCAGGAGCTGGACGTCGCCGGTCCGAGCGACCAGACCGGTTTCCTCGCCGAGTTCTCGGATCACCGCGTCCTCGAAGGATTCCCCGGCCTCCACACTCCCACCGGGCAGTTCGAGGGTGCCGCGTCGGTGTCGGCCCAGCAGAATGCCCTGTTCGCTCAGCAGGATCGCTCCGACGCCGACGGCTGCGTGGGCTGCTGGCGCTCGGGTGCTGCGGGGCCGGCTGGAGACTCGCGCCGGCCGGTCGGGAAGGCGCCGGGCGTGGATGAGCTGCTGGATAACCGTGGCGCCCTCGTCGGGGTGAGGCAGCAGGTCGATGGCCTCGACGCGGAAGCCGTACTCGGTGAGCAGGTCCTCCCAAAGCTGCGGTGACAGGACCCACATCTGCGTCGGCAGGGGCGGATCGTCGCGCAGCAGGATCATCTGCTCGCGCGGCGCCACCTCCGTGGACGGGCCGCGGCCGTGCAAGTCGGTGTGGAGGAGCGAGAGGATCAGAGGGGCACCGGGGCGCAGTCCGTCGCGCAGCGCGGGCAGGGAGCGGTGCGGATCGATGAACCCGAGCGTCCCGATCGCGTATGCGGCGTCGAACGGCGCGGTGCCAGCCAGGTACTCGGCCACGTCTCCTTGGACGAACTCCACGCCCTCCACGTTCGTGTGGGCGGAGATGGCGCGTTCGTGCTGGGTCGGGGACAGCTCGATTCCGGTGACGCGGGCTCCGTGCGCCTGGGCGAGATGGACGGCGTGGTGGCCAGCTCCCGAACCGATGTCCAGGACGCGGCGGCCGGTGACGTCACCGAGGACTTCTGCTCCCGGTCCGACCCCTTCCCAAGGCGTCCAGGTGAGCTGGTCGGGGACGGGCGGGGTGTAGGCGCGAGCCAGTTGTCGCTGCCCATACATATGCCAGGCCCGTGTGTTGGTGTCCTCGGCGGCCACGATTGCCTCCTGGGTGGGTGCGCTGGGGATCAGGTGTGCGTGGTGAGGTAGGCGGGGCCCTCGCCACGACGGGCCTGTTCGATGGCGTCGAGGCGGGCGAAGGCGCGCGGCGCCATCAGTCCCTGCCAGGTGGCGAGGTCGTGCACGGCCCACATGTCGTGCTCGGCGGGATCGAGTCGGATCCGACCGAGCTGCTCTGCGGTCAGCCGCCCTCCGTCGAAGATGAGCCCTACCTTGTTCAGCGGCAGGCGGGGCCCGGCGTGCAGGAAGTGCGTGAGGAGAAGCTTCGGCGTATCCAGGCCCAGTTCGAGGCCGGTCTCTTCGACTGCTTCGCGGCGAGCGGTTTGCAGCGGGTCCTCTCCTTGGGCGTCCAGGTTGCCGCCCGGGAACTGCCAGAGGCGCGAGCCGTAGACCGAGCGCAGTTGAACCGGCCGGTCGTGTTCGTCGCGGATGTACAGGCAGCCGTACACCGTGTGGTGGGGGACGGTGTGCGCGTACTGCGCGGGCGTCATCGGCATCGGTCGGCCTGGCCGTGCAGGGCGGTGGTCGAATGCGAAGGCGAGGACGCCGAGGCCCTCCTTGGCTGGCGGGTAGATGCTTCGCAGGTTGGCGAGCAGTTCTCCGGGCGGCCCGTTCGGGTCGATGCGCGCGGGGTCCTCTGAACTGAGCAGATCCTCGAAGGAGGGGTACGGGGTGATCCGCTGCACGATGACGTCGAGCTCCCGGCCGGTGTCGCGGTCGTGGAAGACGACCGTGTCGCCGACGGCAACGGCGCGCTTCCGCGGGGTGGCCACCCTCACTTCGATCGTCTTGCGGCCTGCTTCCACTAGGCGGTAGTACCGCGGGAGCAGGCGCATGTGGTGCTCTTGCCGTTCCTCTCTGGCCGCCGGACTCGGGACGGCTGGGATCGCCTGTTGGGTGTCGTCTGGCACACATGCCTCCGATAGATACGGTGTGGTTCGTTGCGTTCAGCGGCTCATGGAAGGTGAACGGGGGTTGCTCCGTGACGGAATCTTCAGGGTGGACCATGTCCCGCCCCCTGCTCCGTCGGCCCGTCACACCCGGCTGCTCTCGCGGGCCGCGGAGGTGTCCGACCAGCTGGCGATGTAGCCCACTGCTTGTTTCGGCGAGCTGCCGCACTTCCTCGGGCGGGAGGTCCGGGTGCATGGAAGCGGCCATGTTCACACCCAGCCCGTTTCGGAGTAGGAGCGGCCGGCCCGGATGCCTTCGATGGCGACCCTGGTATAGGGGACGAGGTCCTCGGGGAGGGCGGCCGGATCCCAGAACTTCCACTGGGTGCACTTGTCCGGCTCGCGTAGTTCCGGCTCGCCGCCCCAGGTCCGAGCGCGGAAGAACAGGCCCATGCGGGGCCGGCCCCCGGCCCGGTCGATGTGGTGGACGACGTGGACGAGTTCGACGTCCTGTCGTTCGATGCGCAGACCGGCCTCCTCCCAAGCCTCTCTGATCAGGCAGGTAATGGCGCACTCCTGCTCGCAGTGGCCGGCCAGGACGTGCCAGGTGGAAGGCGCGAAGTTGGAATCGGGGTGGCGCAGCCCGAGCAGCACCGTCCCGTCAGGCCGTTCCAGGTAGAGGTGAACGCCGATGATGTTGGGAACCGTGCCGTGCGGAGCGGCCGGGCGGCGCCCCTCGTGCGATGCGGGCCCGCTCTGCGACGTGGTGCGGGATGCGCCGGCCGGGCGGCTGGCGGCGTGGCGCCGTACGAGGGCGCTGGTGGTGTCTGCGATGCGGAGGCGGTGGAGGTCGTCGGGGGCGAACCAGGCCAGCATCACCCCTTCCGTCAGGTGGAGTTCGCGGGGGTCACCGTTCCAGCGGCCGGCGTAGATGGCGATGGGTACGGTCACGCCGGCGTCGTCGGTTGCTTCCTCGATGCCGAACGGGGTCAGGTCGGCGATGTGGAGGTCGGCTTCCTCGGCCAGTTCGCGCCGCACAGTGTGCTCCAGGGTGGCGTCCTGGGGCTCTCGGCCACCACCCAGCAGTGACCACATCCCCGGCTCCCAGATCCGGCCGGGGAAGTAGTCGCGCAGGTGGAGCAGGTACTCGCCACGGTCGTTGTAGATCAGGGCCGAGGCGTTGGCGGTCGCCGGTCCGGTTCCGGGCGGGAGCTTGAGCAGCTTCTGGCGCAGGGAGGGGGAGGCCACTCTGTCCGCGGGACGCCATTCGATGCCGCCGACCTCTTCTTCCTGCAGCACCAGCGGCACCTCTGCCGCGGTCTGCAGGCGGAAGAGGAACCGGAGGTCGAAGTGCCGGTGGCCGGGTTCCCCCTTGCCCGGGTGGGCGTCGATGTCGTGTATGTCGATGTCGAACGGGACAGTCTCGTAGCCGGGCCACGGTGCCACGGCCTGGGGCGGAATCCCCGTCTCCTCGTGCAGCTCCCGAAGAGCCGCCCCTGCCAGAGACTCGTCCTCGGGCTCGGTGTGTCCGCCGGGAGCGAGGACTTTGCCGCTCGCCAGGTGCAGCACGTGCAGGACGCGGCCGAGCGGATCGACGACGATCGCGCCGCAGGTGACGTGTCCGGTGAAGGTGGAGCGGCTGGCGATATCGGTGGGACGGTCGAGGGCGCCCAGGATGCCGCCGAGCTGCGCGCGTTCGTGAGGGTGGCGAGCGAGGTAGGTCTCGACGGTGGTGCGGATGTGGTCGGGTGACAGCGGCATTCGGCTACCTCAGAGGAGCGTGAAGCGGGACAAATGGAGACGGGGTAGTCGTTCGTGTCAGCTCAGCCGCATCCCCTCAGCAGGGATCTCCTCGATGGCAGCGGGCCGAGCGGCAGGCAGACCCCACCGCTCCCGGGCCGTCTCAGCGGCAAGCAGGGCTTGCCGCGCTCCGGGCGGCCCCCATCCGAGCAGGGCGGCTGCTTGGGCGGGGGAGGCGAGCAGGCGTGCGAAGGGGTGGCCGGTGGCAGGGTCGACGGCCGCCGGCCCGACGGCGGTGACCCGGGCGGCCAAGCGGAGCCGGGCGTTGGGCCCCACCCCGCCGTAGACCTCACCGGTTTCGTCCAGCACCCAGCCCAGTCGCACCGGGTCAGTCAGAGCGAGCTGCGCTTCCTCGGCGGCTTCCCGGTGGAGGGTGTCCTCGGGAGTCGCGTCGGTCTTCTCCACCGTGCCGCCTGGCAGCATCGGCAGCGCGCCTCGCGGGCCGGGGTCGGCCAAGAGGACGACCCGGCCGTCGGGGACGAAGCACCACGCCCAGGCTTGCTGCACGGGGAGCCGTTCCGGGACGGGGTCGCGGTTGAAGGGGCTCTCCCACAGAGGCCGGTAGCAAACGTGCACGTCATGGCGGTCCAGTACCGGGACGTCGAGGATGTGCCGGCCGTCCGCGAGGTGAGCGGTGGCTGTGTTCCCGAGCCGTGCACGGTAGGCCGCGAGCATGATCTGCCCGTCCACGCGGCGCAGCCGCTGCACCGCGTCCCGGGTCTCCAGGAAGGCGTACTCGGACAGCTCCTCGCGCGGGAGGCGGATGGCCTCCGCCTGGTCAGGAGTGAGCGTTCCGCCATCGAAAACGAACCGGATCTCTCCGGGGAAACGCGTGCTGTGCTGGCTGTCCGGGTGGTGCGGGGAGAGGGAGTGGACGGCGAGCACGCCCGACAGGGGCAGGCTCGTCAGGCCGAGCTCCTCGGTGATCTCGCGCCGGCAGGCGACGTGCGGGTGTTCGCCGGGTTCGACGACTCCTCCGGGCAGCAGCCACCGGCCGTCCTCGCGGTAGGTGGGGTGAACGAGCAGGACGCGGCCGACTTGGTCAGTGACGAGCGCGGCGGCGCCGACCCACACCGTGTGCCGGGGGACGGCGTGCTGCCCTGCGGACAGGGCGGCACGCGGTGCGACGTCATCCGAACCTGAGACGGGAGTGGTCACTTGGCGGTGCCTTCCATATCGGTGGGGCGGGCATGGGTTCGGCACGGGCCGGGAGCGGTGATCAGGAGGTACCGCCGTTCATCCGGCGCTGCAGCTCCCTCGGCCGATGAGCAGTGCAGCGGGGCCGGGAACGATCGGCCAGTCCACGGTGATGCGGGTGTGCTTCTTGGCAAATACGTGCAGTTCGTGGTCTCTGGCCGGCGGGGCGCAACTGGCGGCCGGTCGGGCGGTGATGCGGGGGCAGAGGGCGCCGCGGTGGTTGTGCTGCCAGTGCCGGACCTGCTCGGCCATCTCCTGTGCAGCGAGGTGTCCTCGGGGGCCGTGGCCATGGACAACGAACTCGTACAGGCCCTTGCCCTCGTCTCCGTCGCCGATGCGCTCGGTGGCCAGTCGCGCGAGGGAGTTGCCGCGGACGATCGCGGCGCCGGGCCAGTGCTTGGGCGGCGGGTTCAGGACCCCGTTGTCGCCGTCGGAGTCGGCCGAGAGGCGGCAAAAGCCCGGCAGGGCGCCGGCGAGGTAGAGGGTGAGGGCGTCGAAGGGTTCCTGGCCGCCTACGGTGACGTGGGTGTGCGTCACGGTCGGCTCGCAGGTGAGGGCTAGGGCGAGTTCGTCGACGGGCAACGGGGTGCCGTCTTCCCAGGACAGGTGGACGCCGGTGCCTGGGACGGTGCGGCGATTCCTGTGCCAGGCGCCGTCGCCCTGCATGGCGACAAAGCCGCAGACGATGAGCGGCTCGTCGCTGTGCAAGGCCCCGTCGCGCTTGGTGAAGCTGATGGCCCAGTGGTACCCGTGCAGACGCAACGGTGCGACGAGACGGCCGCCCTCGGCCAGGGCGTCGATCCAGGGCAGATCCCAGGTGTCGACGGTGACCACGATGGCGTCGAATCCGCCGTCCGGTACTACCTCGGCAGGCACGTGCTCGGCGTCCGCGGTGACCACGCGGATGCGGCCGTATCCGGTCTGGGTCAGGAAGCGGGTGGCCCGGTCGGTGACGGCTGGGTCGATGTCGAGGGTGGTGACGTGGCCGGTCGGGCCGGCGAGTTCGGCGATGAGAGCAGCGTTGTAGCCGCCGGAGCCGATCTCCAAAGCGTGGTGGCCCGGCTGGATGCGGGCGGCTTCGAGCATGTCGGCCTGCAGCCAGGGTGCGGAGATGGAGCTGATGACGGTGCCGTCGTCGCTTTGGCGGGTGGCGATGATCTCGTTGGCGTACGCAGCATGGAGGGGCCTTTCGGGGGCGAAGGCGTGCCGGGGCACGGTGCGCAGGGCGCGGTCAACCGCGGGGGTGCGGATGTGTCCGGCGGCGGCGAGTTCGTCGGCCAGTTGGTGGCGCAGAGCGGTGGCTTCGTCGAGGTCCGTGCTGGGGCGTGTGGTCACGGCGCGCCCTTCGGTCGTGCGGGTCATACCTGGTCCGAGACGGTGGGCGTTGCAGGGTTCGGGATGGTCACGGTCGGGGCGTACTGGGCGGCCTGGGCGTCGAACATGGTGGCGTACCGACCGCGGGCGGCGATGAGTTCGTCGTGGGTGCCGTGCTCGGCGAGGTGTCCGTTGTTGAGGACGTAGATGTGGTCGGCGTGGCGGACGCCGGACATGCGGTGGGTGACCAGGACGACGGCTCGGTTCGGTGCGGCGAGGCGGCGGATGCGGTCGAAAGCTTCGATTTCGGCTTCGGGGTCGAGGGCGGAAGTCGGTTCGTCGACGATGAGGACGCCGTCTGCATGTGATGTTGAACTGCGCCAGTGCGTGCGGGCCAGGCCGACTTTCTGCCATTCGCCGCCGGACAGTTCGATGGCGCCGCGGAACATGCGGGCCAGCAGACTGCGCAGGCCGTCGGGGAGTTTGGCGATGACGGGGCCGGCAACGGCGTAGTCGACCGAGGGCTTGAGGTCCTGGTCTGTAGCGGGGTGGTCGGGGCGGCCGAGGCGGATGTTCATCGCGGCGGTCACGGGCCAGCGCTGGAAGTCCTGGGTGAGCAGGGAGACACGCTCGAAGACCTGGGAGCGGTCGAGACCGGTGAGGTCCGCGTCGCCCCAGCGCAGGGTGCCGGCCTCGGGAAGCAGCATGCCCGAGAGGATCTTCATCAGGGTGCTCTTGCCGGAGCCGTTCTCACCCACCACGGCGGTGACCGATCCCATAGGCAGGGTCAGTGACACGCTGTCCAGGGCGGCGGTGTCCCGGTCGGGGTAGCGGTAGGTGACCTGGTCCAGAACGATTTCCCTGACGCGTTCCGGTACGGGCGCACCGCCGGCGGGCAGCGTCCGCTGGGCGGCCTGGGTGAGGAAGCGGCCGTGGTCACGGACGTAGAGGCTCTCCTCGTGGAGCTGGTTGATGTTCATGACCAGCGCGCCCAGGCTCGCCGAGCCGGTGCGTACCGCGATGACGGCGGTCCCGGCGACGGCGAGGCTCATGTGCCCGTCCATGATCAGCCAGAACATGGCCCCGTAGGTCGCCGCCATCGCCAGACCGGACAGCGCGGAGGCGACCCACTCGGTCAGGGCCTTGTTGGAGGCGAGGCGTTCCTGTTCGGCCTCGGCGCTCTCGGCCATCTGCTCGTAACGGCTCAGGAGGAAGTCGCCGACGGCGTGGAGGCGCACTTCCTGGGCGGCGGTGCGTTCGGTGAGCAGGTTGCCGATCAGGCGGCTGGCCCGCACGTGCTCGATCCAGCTCATCACCGACACGTATCGTTCCTGGGCCACGCGCATGGCGCCCCAGCCGCGCGGGGCGGCGATGAGGATCAGCATGGGCAGCAGCACGGGGTGGAGTACGGCGAGGACGCCGGCGGTGGTGATCAGCGAGATGAGGCCGTTCAGTGCGGCGACGCAGGCGCTGATCATGCGGCGGGCCGAACCCGGGCCATGCTGGGCGATGTCCACGAGCCGCCGGAAGTCGGGATCGTCGATGGCCTCCAGTTCGACGCTGGCTGCGGCGGCCAGGTACTGCGTGGTAGCGATCCGCTCGACCTTCGGCTCCAGCCGCCCTGCGCGGGAGGTGGACCAGGCGGACAGGGCGGAGTTGATGACGCCGATAGCGGCGGCGGCCAACAGTCCGGGTAACAGGGCGTGCAGCCGCTCGGCAGCGCTGCCGTTGCCGGCGAGCAGAGCGTGCATGACGGCGTTGACGGCGAGCAGGCCGGCGGCTGCGGCGATGCCTTGGCCGATCTCGCTGACCCCGACCGAGAGCAGAGCACGCCGGTCGGCCTGCCACGCCATGCGCAGCGTTGCGCCGACGAGTGTGGGCATGGAGCGCAGCGCGGACATCATGGTCAGGTCCAAGGTCGCGTGCTCGTGCTGGGACCAGCCCATGTCGTAGCGCAGGGGGCCGCCGAACAGCTCGTGTTCGGCGTCGGAGACCTGCGGATCGGCCATCGTGACCGGGCCGAAGAATCTCTTCACCGGGCGCCTCCCGCAGGCCAGTTGATGGCCCGGTAGGACGGGCCGTGGGTGAGCATGTGGAAGATGGTGGCGGTGTAGGGGTGACAGTCCGGCGACGGTCGTTCCATCGGCACCCAGAAGAGCCCTTCGTGCTTGTGTGGCTCGGCGTTGTACGGCTCACCCGTCCAGGACTGCGCCCCGAACACGGCGGTGATCCGGTCCAGGCCATTGTCGGAGTCGTGGTGGTGGATGAGCCCGCAGAACTCCTGCTGCTCAGCAGTGATAAGGACCCCCACCTCCTCCATGGCCTCGCGTCGCGCAGCATGGTCGAGTGGTTCGCCGACTTCCAGGTGGCCGCCCACGACAGTGAGCTGTCCCGGTGCGAGGGCGGCGTCCAGTGCGCGGCGTACGCACAGGGCGGTGCCGTTCGTACGGGGCAGGACCTGTGCCACGTCGGCGATCAGCTGGTGAGGCGAGTCGCTCACGGGCGGCCCTCCTGTACCAGGCGTTCTACGGTGTGCCGATCATTGGTCACCAGGGCACCGCCGTGCCGAAAGCTATAGGTGAGGACGGAGGACGGGAGAGGTGTGGGCTGCGTCATGCCAGGTACCTCGTATCCGGTCGTGACCCGTCGGCGAGCAGAGCTGCGCGACCGGAGGTGAGGTGAAGGCTGGCGCCCGAGGAGGTAACGGCATTTTCGAACGCAGGATGAACGAGTCCAGGACGGCGTACGGGATGCATGGGGACTCCTCGGGGCGAGATGCGGACAGGTGATCGGGTAACGGCGGTCCTGCTGTAGCCGTAACGGGTGGAGGGGGGCGAAATCTAGAACGCGATTTCGGATACCGGGCTCTCTCCTTGTGTGGTCGGGTGGGGCGGGCTGTGATGCAGTGTTCGATCACTCATGTGGGTTGCGGTACCTCCTGCGGGGGATTGCCGGGGGGGCGCTTGGTCAGTCATCGCGTGGCGAGGTCCGGGCGGAGGGCGATGGCGTCGCGAAGGAAGCTGCGCTTGGAGTAGAAGGTGTGCTCGGCGGCCCAACCGTGACTGGCGAGGTACTCGCAGAGCCAGCTGTCGATCCGCTTCATCTCGATGAGGATCTCGTCCTGGTCGTGGTCGAGGATGCTGCGTGAGCGGCGGTACTCCAGCTCGCACTGGGAGAGCACCACGTCGGGGGCCGCCAGGAGGGCGCAGCGGTCGAGGAAGATGCCGTAGACGTGTCCGGTGCGCAGCGACTCGCACTGGATGTCGTAGCGGACGCGCTGGAAGGGCGGCATGGCCCGGACCTGGAGGTTCAGGTCTTCGCGCAGGAACGTCTCGAAGCGGTCGGGGGGGATGTCGAGGCCAGGGGTGAGTTCCTCGCGGCGGGCGAAGGCGTCCTCGGTGAACCACTTTCGCTTGAGCACGTGCCCGGCGGTGACGGTGGGGATGAAGGAGGCGTAGCCGATCTCGGGCTCGGGGCCGGTGACGTCGAACAGATGGTTCTCGGTGTGGTGGATCTGGAACTCTTCCCGGTACTCCGGACGGCAGCCTTCCAGCTTGCCGTCGCGCAGGGCCTTGAGCAGTTCCATGGACGCGGACCAGATGTCCGGTGCCGGGTCGAGGGTGTACTTGATCTCCAGCTCGGTGCCGGAGAAGTGCTTGCGGAAGTACCGCAGATGGTTGTTGAGCGCCGTGCTCGACTCTGCGTGCGCCGTCAGCACGGGGTCGAACCAGCGCAGTTCCTCGACCGGGCCGTGGCCTACTGGGTCCCGGGTGGTGCGGACGAAGCAGGCGTCCTCGGGGTGGAAGCGGATCTGCGCGTACGCGTGGTAGCCGCCGCCGGGGTGTTCGGCCAGGTAGCACAGCGGCACCAGGCCGGGGGCGGCCTCGGTGCCGACCAGGCCGCGCAGGGCGGGGCCGGCGATGGCGTCGGGGAACAGTTCGCCGCCGTCGATCCTGGCCGCCCCGAGCCGGGTGCCGCCGGGGTGCAGCGCTTCGGCCGGGCAGGGCCCCAGCGCGTTCCAGCGGACGATCACGGTGGTGGCCGGTCGGCATACCTCCTGCGGTGGCACCCGGACGAGCACGATCGGCTCGTCTGGTCGCCGTGGCGCGGTGCGGTTGAGGAGGTGGACGCCGCCGAGGACGACCCAGGCTCCCCGGTCCGAGGGCTGCTCATCGGGCACGCTGGTCTCCTTCGTGTGAAGCGGGTGCCACGGGTGATCGCCCTGCAGCCCGAAGGGGCCACCGGGTCGGCCGGACATCCCCGGATGGCTGCCTGCTCGTCGCTGCGACGTCCGGCCGGTTTGTCGGCCTAGGGTGGGGCGGGTGAGTCATGGTGAAGTCGGTCAGGTGATTTTGGACGAGGCTGTTGCGGATGCCCGCCTCGCCGCATGGGAGTTCGACGGTGCACGGGCCTGGCTGGAGGAAGCCCGCCGGCATCCCATGGAGCCGTTGGCGGCCGAGGTGTGGGTCACCGACCCTGCTTTCGAGCACGTCCTGCTGGTCAAGCACCGCGTGCGCGGATGGGTGCCGCCAGGCGGCAAGGTGGAGCCGGGCGAGGCGCCGCGTGCGGCGGCGGCACGAGAGCTGCTGGAGGAGACCGGCCTGCGCTGCGAGCTGCTGCCCGAGCCCGCAGCCGTGGCGGTGCGTTCCTACCGGGCCGACTGGACTCCGACGCTGGGCCTGTCCTACGCAGCGGTCGTCGGACGCGACGTTCCGCTCGCCGGGGAGCAGAACCAGCCGGCGGCATGGTTCCGTCTGGACACAGGCTGGGACAGCGTCTTCCCCGAGGACCGCGAGCGGATCCGTGCGCACGCTCGCCGTCTGGCAGCCGGCCGGGCGGTCGGCTCCCGCTGAGGTAGGCCCCTGGCCGCCGTTCACAGGACGGCCTCGATCTGGTCGAGGTCGGCCGAGGACAGGGTGACGAGCTCAAGGTCGTGCAGGAAGCGGCACCACACCGGCTCCAGGCCGGGTTCGCGCTCGAACTCCTCACGGTCCAGGCATCCGTTGGCGTGCGCGGCGGTCCGCAGCGCGTGCTGCTGCAGCTGGGCCGGGTGGATCCACCGAGGGGTGCGGACCTCCCGGGGCGAGGGGCACAGCGACCCGGAAACCTCGGCCTGGAAGATCCACCAGTGGTGGCCGACCAGACCGCTGGGCGTGCGGTGGCAGTGGTTGGGTCGCCACTGGTCCAGCAGCAGGTGCAGGTGGGTGACGGTAAGACCGACCTCTTCGGTGACTTCGTCGCGGGCGGCCTGCTCGGGGCCGCCATGCTCGTCGACGTGGCCGGCGACCGGGGCGATTCCGGCCGGAGGAATCGCCCGCTCGAACACCAGCAGGCCGCTCGGGGAGGAGATCAGTACCCCGACACTTGCGTGGTCACAGAGGCGGGCCCCGCCGCCGGGAGCCGGGGCGGCCGGAGTCATGCGGCGGCCTCCGGCCGTTGGGCGACGACGACGAGCCAGCTCGTCACGGCCGGGGCGTCGGGGGTTGTCATGGCGTAGGCGGTGTCGAGGATCTGCATCCGCTGGGCGTGGGTGAAGTCGCCCTCGGGCCGCGCGAAGACTGGGATGGACAGCCACGCCTTCTTCTCGGCCATGGTGCTGTGCTGGGCGGTGACCTCCGTGCCGACGACCGTCAGTCCGGCTGAAGTCAGCTGCTCGGTGACTGTTTTCAGCGGCAGCTTCGGCGGCCTGTCCGCGTCGCGCGGCGGTGGGGCGTATCCGTGGGTCTCAGCGGCGACTTGGCGGATGAGGGCGTTCAGGGTAGGTCCGGTGCGGGTGGACAGTTCGTCGGGGTGCCGGACGCCGGCGAAGCCGCCGCCGATGTTGAAGACGAAGTGCCCGCCTGGGCTCAGGATGTGGGCGACGGCCGCGAACACTGCGGCGGTGTCGGTCTTCCAGATCGCGGAGTTGCACACTACGGCGTCGGCGCTGCTGGCGTGCAGGTGGTCGGCGAGCCGTTCGGCCGGGGAGGTGATCCAGGTCAGGCGGACGTCGGTCAGGGTGCGGCGACCGACACGCTGCATCGCGGCGGCGTTGTCGACGGAGACGACCCGAGCGCGGGCCGGGATCAGGTCGAGGATCGCGCGGGCGGTCGCGCCGGCGCCGCCGCACAGGTCGACCACCAGGCTGGCGTTGGCCAGATGGCCTCGGCGGGCAAGGTCGCGGCTGGTCGCGTCGTACATGGGGTGGGCGCGGGTGAATGCGTCGTACGCCTCGGCGTTGCTGTCCTCGTCCCAGCCGAGGATGGCGTCCTGGGGTGCCATGTTGCTGTGGCCTCGCTTCTCAGAGCGGCCCGGCAGTGCAGGCCGGGTGTTCGGGCAGGGTCAAAAGAGCGCGGACTGTACGGCGGCGGGCGGTGAGGAGAACTGTGCGCCGAGGACGATGCGCCGGCCCTTGAGGGTGCCGAGGTCGAGCAGGTAGGGCAGTTGTTCGCCGTCGCCGTCGAGGGTGGCGAGGACCTGGGAGCCGAGGCAGGAGAGCACCGTCAGCCCGTGCTCACCGGAGCGTGGGTCGTGCGGGTACAAGGCGCGCCCGGTCCTCGGCGTCCGCAGCAGGTCGCCTTCGCCGGGCGGCGTCCACGGCTCCGGTGTGGCCAGGACGTTCAGGCCGCTCAGGGCCGCGGTGGCGCGGTCGAGGTGCTGATGGTGGGCGGCACCGGCCGGGGCGAGGTCGCGCAGCTCGGCCAGGGCCGTCAGCTTGGCCGCGGCTCGCACGGTCTGCGTCAGGCCGAGGTGGCGGGTGAGGGCATCCTCCAGGAACCGCACGGCGCGGCCGTCAGCACTCCGGGCGAGGTAGGTAGCGATCAGGGCACCCTGTTCGTCGAGGCGGGAGCGCTTACGGGGTTCGGCCGCGGTGCCGATCTTGGTGGTGCCGTCGGCGAACGTCGCCAGGTACAGCCAGTGCGGCTGGGCCATGTACGCCGCCAGGGCGTCGGGAACATGCCCGCCGGAGTGGAACCGGTGGGCGAAGCGGAAGTCGTCCCGCCCGGCGCAGGCCGGGCACTGTCCGCCGGCCTCGGCCGGGGCCCGGTCAGGGCAGGCGACCGCCTCGACGCGGACGCGGTCGGCGAACCGGTACCGGCCGGTGCACCACCGGCCGGTACCGCTCACCTGGTAACTCAGGCGCCTGCCCATCACCGGGGCGTAGACGAGTGGTCCGCCGGTCACGGGGGCGAGCAGAAGACGGGGGTCTGCGCTCGCCCAGGTGATGCCGTGACAGACGTATGTCCCGCTGGCGGGCAGGGCCTGGTCCATGGTGCGTTCCTTGTCGATCGGGGAGGGAGGGCCGGTTTAGACGGTCAAGCGCAGACGGTCGGCCAGGGCAGCGGCGGCGGCCTTGAAGACCTGGTCGCGGTCCAACTGGGCGACGTCCAGCGTCAGCCAGGCGCCGCGCTCCGCCTGTTCGCGCATCTGGTCCAGGACGGTGTCCTGGTAGCGGATGAAGTCCTCGTCACCGCCGCCGGCGTGGCCGGCCTCCAGGGAAGTGAACGAGCCTTTGCGGACGAGAGCCTCGCGGGCACCGATGTTCAGGAAGAACACCAGGTCCGGCTTTGTGAGATGCGCGAAGACCTGCTCGCACAGGCGGGGGGAGACCTCGGGGTTGACCGCGTACCGAGCGAGGATCTTGTGGTGCGCGTTGTCGAGGATCACGTGGGTTCCCGCGGCGAGGGCCGGCTGGATGACGAGCCGGTCCTGCAGGGTGTACCAGGAGGCCAGGGCAAGCAGCCAGTAGTGGTCGCCGCATGCCTGGGCGACGCCGGCGTCGCGCCGGTAGACCAGCTCGTTGAGGCGGTCGAGGTAGGCGGACAGCTCCGGGTCCCGGCGGACGTCGGTGCTGTGCTTGCCGATGAGGACTGCCGTGTGGCCGGCGTCGTTGAGGGCCTGGTGCAGGCGGGCGGCGAGGGTGGACTTGCCGGCCCCGTCACCACCGACGAAGGTGATCAGCTTCCCGGCTGCGGTGGTGGTCGGCGCGTTCGCCGTCATCGGGATTCTCCCAGGGCGTGGGTCGGGCTGGCGGTCAGGCGGCCGGTGATGATGGTGCGGATGCGGTCCACCAGGACGGCGCGCTGGCGCAGGACGTCGCTGTGACGCTCATTGGACAGGTCGGCGGGATAGTGCGTGGCGAGGTTGTTGGAAATGACGTGGAGGTAACCGAATCTGATCCCCGCCTGGCGCGCCGCCGCCCCCATGGGGCCGATCTCCGGGTCGACGAAGGCGTACGAGGCGGTGTGCTGGGCCAGCCAGTCGCGGTTCTCCAGCAGGATCGACGGGGAGGACACGTGCAGGCCGCTGCGCACCCCATCGTGGGCGGCGGCGTAGTCGCCGAAGAAGTCGTCCCAGCTCACCATCGCCCCGCGTACCAGGCTGGCGTTGCCGGTCGCCAGCCAGGCGTTCGGTTCGACGCCGGGGGTCAGCGAGCCGACCTTGCCGACGTAGACGATGTCGCCTGCGCCGAGTTCGGCAAGGCGCGTGACGACCCGTCCGGCCACGTCTCCCCAGATGCTGTGGAGGAACCCGAGGTAGACCACGCGACGGCCCGCGATGTCGAGGCGCTGCCAGGCGTAGCCGGGTCCGCGGGTCCACACTCCGTTCTCGGGAGCGAGGTACTGAAGGCCCCAGCCGACGATCACCAGGTCGCCGTCCAGTTCCACGTCGAGCGCATCGAGCGCCGTTCGGCACTCCTCCTGCTCGGGCGGCTGATAGGTGACGGTATCGGCGGGGCGGCCGGTCATGGCCAGGTACGTGGCGATGATCAGGGCGTAGTGCTGGACGTAGTCGGCTCCGGGGAACGCCTTGACGACGAGGTCACGGCCGTGGATCTCTGCGGTGGGCCGTTCGATGTTGAACAGCTTCCCGGTCTTCTCGTACCGGGAGACCACCGCCGTGCGGTCGTAGCCGCCGATGACGCGGATGCTGTCCCAGTCCTGGTCCTGGATGAGGTGGTGGACCTTGATCTCCAGGTAGCGCAGCAGCCTCGCGTGGGTCATAGTGTGCCCGGCCGGCTCGATCGGGGCGGCGCGCAGGAGTCCGGGGGTCGGGTCGGCGAGTAAGGGCGTCATCGGTGCTCCTCGGCGATCGTCACGGTGCTGCCGGCCGCCGTGCGAACGACGGAGATGTTCTTCCGGATGAGGTCGAACCGGTCTTCGGGGATCGGGCCGAGCTTCTCGATGCGGGGCGTGGAGGGCTTCTCGTACGGCCCTTCGGGCAGCAGGGCGACGCCCATCGCGCCGAGGATGACCGGGGCTGCGCCGTCCACGGAGGAGATCCACTCGTGCTCGCGCTGCTCGATCAGCTCCAGGTGCCCGGTCCGGCCCAGACCGAGCAGCCGGTAGATGAGCAGATCGTCGACCAGGCCGCGATCCTGCAGGTAGGCGGTCGCCAACCAGCGGGTGCGGCACAGTTGCTCGTCGGGATCCGGTCGACGCGAGGCCGGCAGGGCGATGGCCCCGGCCCAGCCGCTGGTCACGAAGGCGTCGTAGGTGCGCAGCCACTCGTCGTCGTCCGCGGCGTGCAGGACCGCGCACAGCCGGAATGCGTCGCCGGACAGCTTCCGGATCTCTCGCGCGGCCTTCTCGCTCGCCTTCAAGGTCGCGGTCCCGTCCCGCATGACGTCCGGCAGGATGATCTCCCTCGCGGACACCGCCAGCGCGGCTTCGACGAGGCTTTCCGCCGGCAGGGCGTAGCCGAGGTCGAAGAGCCCGTTGTCGATGATGATCTCGGCGCCGCGCTCGGCCTCGTGAGCGAAGAAGGCCCGGTAGCTCTCGTTGGACAGCACATGCTGGGCGGCCACATGGTGGACGCGGGCCGGCTCCTGGGCGACGAAGTTCTTCAGGTAGGCAGGCGGAGCGATGACGGAGAAGTCGATGCCCGCGGTGGTGATCACGACGCCCCCCACAGGCCGGTGGTGAGGGTGAGGAACTGCTGGGAAAGGACGGGGTCGGTGCCGAAGCGCCCGCCCGAGTGCACCGTGGTGGTGCGAGCCTCCTCCATCCGTACGCCCCGCATGCTCATGCACAGGTGCACGCCGCGCACGGCGACGGCGATGTTCTCGTGTCCGATCACGCCGTTGAGGTATTCGGCGACCTGGCGGGTGAAGCGTTCCTGGACCTGCAGTCGGCCGGCGAAGTGCTGGGCGATCCGCCCGAACTTCGACAGGCCCACCACCTCGCCATCCGGCACGTATCCAGCCGTGACCTGCAAGTTCATGGGCAGCATGTGGTGCTCGCAGAGCGACCACACGCTCATGCCGCCCACGATGACCAGCTGACCACCCAGCTGGGACTCGGTGAAGCAGGTGGCCGTTTCGGCGCCGTCCGGGGACAGGAAGGCTCTCCACCAGGCCGCGACGCGGTCCGGGGTGCCGGTCAGCCCCTCGCGGGCGGGGTTCTCGCCCAGCTCGACCAAGAGCTGGTGGATCAGGCCGGCGACCCGGCCGGTGTCGATGACCGCAGTGGGCCCGGCGCCGGCAGCCGTCGGCGCCGCCGCAGGGCTGGCGATAGAGGTCGTCATGGGCGTCTCTCGTTTCCGGGGACTGGGGAACGGATGGGGCGTGGAGTCGCGTGCGGTCAGCGGCCTCGGGCGTCCGCGAAGGCCAACACGTGAAGGCGGGTGGTGAAGTGCCAGTGCCGGGCCGCGACCCCGTCCGCGAGGACCCGGGTAGTCGCGGTGATCACCTCGGGGGTGGTGCCCTCCGGCATCACCCACACCGGCGCGAGCCGGTGGGCGTCGGCCAGCTCGGCGATCCGGTCGAGGTCGTCCACCGTGGAAGCGACGAACTTGAACGCCGCCCGCCCGGAGGCCACAAACGCCTCCAGCGCGGCTGGCACGATGCTCTTGGTCTCCTTCACGCCGAAGCTGGCAAGCTTGGGCGAGACGTTGAACCGGACCCCGTCGGCTACCAGCTCGGGAGTGGGCGCGATGGTGCCGTTCGTCTCGAACTCGATCCGCTTGCCGGCTGCTATCAGTCCCCGGACGAGAGGCACCAGTCGCGCCTGCTGGATCAACGGCTCGCCGCCGGTGATCACGACCAGCTCGACCGGTGAAGACGTGGCCCAGGCCACCAGGCCCGCGACGGATTCCCTCGTCGACTCCTCGTGCGGGTCGAAACGAGACCAGTCCCAGGTGTACTTCGTGTCGCATCTCGTGCAAGTGAGGTTGCACCGGGACAGGCGGATGAACAGGGCCGGGTGTCCGCAGCTTGGGCCCTCGCCCTGAAACGTCGGCACCTCGGTACCGAAGCACTCCGCGACGATCAGGGATTCGCCTTCGGCAGCTTCCGGTTCGAGGTTGAGCGGCTTGGTTGTGGTCATTGGCCCACCACATCGAAGCGGGCCCAGCTGCTTGCGGTCTCGCGGACTAGGACGGCGACAAGGCGGCCGGGGATCTCCGACTGGAGGTTCTGAACGAACCAGCCGGCCAGGAACTGGGCCAGGCGCTCCGAGGTGGGCTCGAAGGGCAGGATCTCGTGCAGGTTGTGGTGGTCGAGCTCGGTGTCCAGGAACGACTTGAACGGGGCGAGCGCACCGAAGTCCGTGACAAAGCCGGGATCCTCCAGCGCGGATGCAGTGAGGATGACCTCAACCTCGTAGCTGTGCCCGTGCTGGCGGGAGCACTTGTGCTCATGCGGCAGCCGGGGAAGCCGATGGCCAGCCTCGAAGGCGAACTTCTTACCGATGGTGAAATTGCCGGGCGGTAGTGGAACAGCAGTGAAGCCCATTCGATTTCTCCGAGAGGTGAGGGTGTGGCTGATTCGGGCGGGGTGGGGCAGCCGCCTCTTCAGGCGGCTACGGGCTGTGCCCCCAGGTGGTTCTTCGCGGCCTTGTCCAGCACCTTGGTGAAGTGCTCGGCGCGCTCGTCGCCCTCGGCCTCCTGAGCGCGGAGGCCCCCGAAACGGGCCCAGTACCGCCGGCAGACGTCCCTCTCCATCAGCTTCGAGGCGTAGAACGGCAGACGCCCGTCCCGGACGAAGCCGAGGCGGTCGCGCAGGCTGAGCATGCAGATGAGCTGGTTGGCCTTCAGCAGCTGCATGTACTCCTCGACATCCAGGTCCTCGGGCGTCCAGAGCTTGGCGAGGTCAGGGTTGGCGGACATCTGCGTCAGCCAGTCGAGTTGGTTGCGCGCGACGGTCGCCTCATTTCGTTCGGCCTGGTGCCGCGCGTCCTGCCTCAGCCGGGCGGCTCCGACCACGACGGTGGCGAGGGAAACCGCGGCGCCGGCAGCGAGGACGGCGGTGGTGAGCTTCATGCTTTAACGGTCCTTTCACGCAAAGTGATCTGGGGCGAGGGCGGGTCTGTGGAAGCCTGCGGGGCTCGCTGCGTCATGCGACCCCCGCTAGCACGACGGCCGGTGAGCCGCCGTCAATGCGATCCAGGGCGTACCGGCGGCGCACAGTGTCCAAAGCGACGGCGATCGGCGGCAGTCCGACGGCGGCCCTTCGCTGGTCCAGCAACTGCGGCGCACGCAGTGGGCACAGCTCCACCCCTGCTGCGCTGAGGACGAGTTGCGTCCCGAACTCCTGGGGTCGCCCGCTGTTGACCAGGGCGCGGTCGTGAAGGTGGGCCCAGTGCTGGATGCGCGCATCGCCGTCCTGGACCGCACGTTTCAAAAGGGTGGTGGCCGCCCGCTGGAAGTCGGGTTCGTCGTCGGCGTGCAGAGCGATGCTCCAGGCGGCACGTGCTGCGTCGGGGCCCACGAGACGGTGGCCGGGCCAGTCATGTTCGGCCAGGATGCGGCGCAGCACTTTGGTGTCGGCGTGCTCAGCGTGACGGTCCTGGCCGAGGTGGACGGCGTCGAGCTGGTTGCGTACGCGTCTTGCCCGGCGTGCTGCCGACTGTGCGGCGCGGGCGATGAGTTCGCGGGCGAGGTCCGCCCGCAGCGGTTCCGCGGTCCTCACGCGATACTCCGCTGGTCGGCGGCGGACTGCGGCTCGTGGACCTGGCAGCCGATGAGCGCGCTCAGCCCAGGCCGAAGCTCGGCGGTGAGTTCGAGGCGCGCGACTCGCTCATGGTGCTGTCCGGTGCCCCATCCACGGACGTCCCAGCCCATGTCGGTGAGCCGACGAAGGAATGTGGCGATCGGATCGACGTCGAGAGGATGGCGGGCCATGGCCTCGGCCCGCACAAGCGGTACCTCGAGCCGGGCGGCGAAGTCGGAGGCCCACAGAGTGATCAGCGGGACGGTGTCATCGGAGTGACCGGGCAGGGTGTGGACACAGTCCAGGAAGAGGCACGGGCCTTCGCCCCATCCGAGGTCGGGCCCGCGTTGCGGGATCATGCAGGCCAGCAGCAGCCCGTCCTCGAACAGTCCAGCCGGCTTCACCTGCGGGGCGCGGAACAGGGCCGGGATATCGGACCGGGCGGGTGTAGGCATGCCGCGCATGGCGAGCCAGCGCTGACGGTCCTGGACGAGGGCCGCGGCCTCGTCCCGTTCGGCGTCGGTGCGCAACGACCGAATCTCGTACACGGCCGGTAACCCTGTCGCGCACTGGCTTCGAGGCGCGGGGGAGGACTCGATGGCAGTAGAAGCGGGTGAGGCATTCACTGGCGAGCTCCGCTCTCCATCGTGGTGACCCGCCTGGCGCCCAGCAGGCCCCACGCGTGGGCCCAGACGACAAGTTGGGTGGTGTTGGCCGCCCCGGTCTTGGCGAGCAGTTCGTCATGTGCGGCTCGCACGTCGGCGGGCGCGATCTTGGCTATGGCAGCAATGTCGCTGGGATTGCTGTGCTCAGCGACCGCCCGCAGCAACAGTTGCTGCTCTGGACTGAGTTCCGGCATTGACCTGTCCGTTGCGGGCGGAGCGACCTGCCGGGCGCTGCACAGGAAGTGCACGATCACCGGGGGCTTGCAGCGGGGCGGGCAGTGGAGGCTCTCCCGGATGTCGCGTACGTACTGGCGGACGGTCACGGCCGACAGCCCGGTCCTCGCGGCGATCTCTTGAGGGCCGAGGCCGTCCACGAGGTGCTGGGCGACGCGCTGCTGGGTCGGGGTCAGGGGGGTGATCGGTGCGCTGGTCGTCATGCGCGGGGTCACGGGTGTCTCTTTCGCGGCTGGGTTGAGGGATATCGGGTGGGGTGTCGCCGGACCTCGCGGGGGCCGGGGGCCGGCGACACGGGCCCGTGCGCGGCGGTCTGGATTCACGGGGCGCCGCACACGGGGGCTCATGCGGCTGTCGGGTCGGGGCGGGCCCACGCCGCTTCGGCGGCGAGACGTTCTGACCACTGGATGTGGGCCTCGTCGAAGGCGGCGTCGGCGAGGCGTATGCGCTGGACTTCGCCGGTTCCGGCCGGTGGGTAGGTGAACTGGATGTCGCGCCACAGGCGCTGGAGGATGTAGTCGCCGTTGAGGGCGTGGGCGCCGTGCAGCTCCATGGCGTCCTGGGTTGACTGCATCGCCCACTGGTGGCCGAGGTACTTGGCGTTGATCAGGTCGGTGTCGCAGGGCAGGCCCTGGTCGAGGAGGTGCACGGACTGATAGGCCAGGATTCGACCGGCGCGCAGGCGGGCCTCCATGTCACCGATGCGGTCCCGCAGAACCGGCAGATCGGAGAGGGCGCCCCGGTAGCGGGAGCGCGCCTTGAGGTAAGCGGTCGAGGCGGCCACGACTGCCTCGTGTATTCCCAGGCTGACTGCGGCCAGGTTGGGACGGCCGTACAGGATGCTGCTGCTCTGCGCTACGCCCAGCCCGTGGCCGATCTCTCCGACCACGTTTTCCTCGGGGACGCGGACGTGATCGAGGTCGAGGCGGCCGGCGGAGAAGCCGTGCAGGCCGAGGCCGGGACGGTGGTCGGCGACTGAGAGCCCTCGGCGCTTGGATTCGACCATGAACGCGGTCAGCGCCTGGGAGGTGCTCACGCCTGCCTTGGCGGTCCGGGCGACCACGAGGTGGGCTCCCGCGAGGTGGCTATTCCCGATGTGGATCTTGCTGCCGGTGATCACCCATTGGTTGCCGACGTGCTCGGCGATGGTCTCGATGCCGCCAATGTGCCCGCCAGCTCGCGGTTCGGTCACGGCGATCGACAAGAGCAGTGAACCGTCCGCTACGCGGGGCAGCCAGCGGCCCTTCTGCTCGTAGGTGGCGAAGTGCAGCAGGGCGCCGACGGGGATCAGCGTGGCCTGGAGGATGGCCGCCGCAGCCGCCGAGACGCGGGCAATGCGGTGGACGAGGATGGTCTTGGCCACGTGCCCGGCGCCCAGCCCGCCGAAGGAGGACGGGACGGTGACGGCGAACCAGCGTCGTGCGGCCATCAGGTCGGCGACCTTGCGCTCCACCCTGCCGGGGGCGGCCTCCATGCGTGCGGCGCGCGGCGCGATGTGCTCGGCCGCGAAGGCGTCCGCCTCGTCCCACAGCAGTTCGTGGCGGGCGGTGAGATAGGGGCGCAGCGCCGGCGGCGGCGTGGGGGGTGTGGCGGGCATGGTCGTCTCCCTCTCCCTGGATGAAGGTCGCACGGTGGAGCGGCCGGGGATCGCCTGCGGCTCCCGGGTGGGGGGTCGTGGAACGGACTAGCGGACGGGCGCGCGGGCGATGTGGTCCATCACCCGGACGCCGGCGTTGATGACGATGTCTCTCAGCCGTCGGGCCTCGCTCAGGGGCCGCTTCTCGGGGTCGATGACGCACACCGTGCCCAGCACGGTGCCGCTGTCGTGGATGAGCGGGGCACCGAAGTAGGAACGGATCCCGACCGCGTCGACCACGTGGTTGCCGCTGAAGCGCGGGCTGGCGTGCACGTCGTGCAGCGGAAGGGCCTTCTTGCGGGCCATGACCTCCGGGCACCAGCCGTGGTCGCGGCTCATGGTGCGGCCGACTATGACGTACCCGCTGTCCGCGGGCGGCTGGTGCAGCCCGACGAAGGTCTGCTCCTCCAGGAAGAGGTTGACGAAGCCGTACAGGAACCCGGCTCGTGTGGCCATGTCGCGGGCCAGTTCGTCGAAGTCCTCGCTGGCAGCGGTGGGCACGCCTAGGCGATCCAGCAGCTCGTATCGCTGCGCCAGCTCGCTCGCCTGCTGGGCCTGCGGGACGGGGACGGCGGCGCCGGCGGGGAGGGATGGCCCATGGGTGACCTCGCGCATGGTGCGTCGCGGCAGCGACTGCGTGAGGGGGGCGATCTGCCGTGTGCGGTAGGGATCGTTAGGCTGATACGACATCAGGCGTCCTGAAAGGTGGTAGTGGATGCGGGGCGAGCGGGGCTTGCCGATGCGCTCTTCAAGGCGTGGCCAACTAGGGTCAGCAGGACGCCAGCGACGTGGTTCGGATCGCGAGCGTCGCAGGTGACCACCGGCACAGAGGCGGGCAGTTCGAGGGCGGTGCGGACCTCTTCGGGGGGGTAACGATGTGCTCCGTCGAACTGGTTCACCGCGACGACGAAGGGCAGGCCGATGTCCTCGAAGAAGCCGACGGGGGTGAAGCTGCTTTCCAGGCGGCGGGTGTCGACCAGGACGACCGCGCCGACGGCTCCGCGACAAAGGTCGTACCAGAGGTCGACGAACCGGTCCTGGCCGGGCGTGCCGAACAGGAACAATTCCAGGGGCACGGGCGCGTCGGGCAGGTTGAGGCGACCGAAGTCGAAGGCGACCGTGGTGGTCTGCTTGGCCTCGACGCCCGCCAGGCTGTCCACGTCCGCGCTCGCCTCGGTCAGGTACTCCTCCGTGCTCAGCGGCGTGATCTCACTGACGGCACCCACGGCGGTGGTCTTGCCCGCGCCGAAACCGCCAGCGATCACGACCTTCAGCACGGTCGGTGCACCGGTACGCGGGCGCGACGACGGCCGCAGCACCACGGCCGGGTCACCCGGCCTGGGGGTAGGCGATGGCATCGGGCCACTTCCTCTTCAGGCCGGCAGACAGGGCCGCCAGCAGTTGTGCAGAGGGACGTGCATGCGCGTCGGACGCGGCATAGGCGGTGACAGGGACGACCAGGGCGTCGGCGTCCAGGAGGTCGGAGATGAGGATCTTGATGGCGGTTACGGGACGGCCGAGTCGGCCCGCCAGCTCGGTCACCGAACGCCGGTGGTCCCGGCACAGGGCGAGGATCTCTGAGCATTCCTCGGCCTGGCCCGGGCCGGGCCGCCCGGGTCCGGCATCCAGCACCGTGTCCAGGCCGAGCAGATGCCGTGGCCGGGTGCGACCGCGCGTCAGGGTGTAAGTCCGCACGAACGTCGAATCCTCGGCCGCGCTGCCGTGTGCGGTCACCGGACCTCATCACCCGTGCCGACGCGGACGGGGATCTGCATGTAGGGGGCGAACTTCTGCACCAGGCGCCCCATCTCGAACCCGACGGTGCCGGCATCGGCGTCCATGGTCGCGATCACCGCGAGGACCGTGTCCACCACGCCCCGTTCGTTGCCGGGATGGCCCTCGAAGGCCGCGCTGCGACCGGAGCTCTGGACGAAGATCAGACAGTCGTCTCGCTCGATGACGACCTGCCTCGCCGGCCTCTTCTTGTGGGTGGGACCGGTGATGTTCGCCGCGAGTGAGGCCACTCCGCTGATGGCGGCCGACAGTTCGTCCGCCCAGTCCTTGTCGACGTCGCTGTCCAGCAGCCGTAGTCCGTCCCGCGAGAGCAGGACGGCGTGCGTGACGCCCGTCGTGTCGGAGGCGAACTGCCGCAGCAGCCACGCCATGTTGTCCCGCTGTCCGCTTGCCGTTGTCTCGGTTGCGGGTGCGTCGCCGGTCACGTTGTTCATCGCGGGGTGGGTGCTCATAGGGATCGCTCCAGAAGGGGGGAAGGGCCAGCGGATGTAAGGGCCACCGGGAACGTGGAGGGACGAGGTTCAGGAACTGGGGTGCTCTGTCGAAGCGGTGGGAGAACCGGCTTGCCCGCCGGCCTGGATGCCGGTGCGGAAGGCGGCTGCGAGCCCTGGCGTCGCCGCGGTCACGGGGGCTTGCTCCCGCTCGTGTGGCGGATGGAACGTGCCGGCCTGGCGTCTACGCATGGGAAGGGCGGGCGCATCAGCAGAGTGACCTGCCTGTGCGGCTTCCGGCGCCCCTGCGGTACCGGGGCGTGGGACCTGCCCCGGCCTCGGGGTGGCTGGAGTCGCTGCAACCTGCTGCGGTTGCGGCGCCAAGGGGCGGGCGTCCTGGGGCGGCGCGCTCGCATCGTCGACGGAGGGAATCGCTACTAGGAGCCGTGCCGGGATGACCACCAGGGCGGTGGTGCCTCCCGTCACGTTCTCCTGCAGGAGAACGGACAGCCCGTGCGACTGGGCGATCTTCGCGGCGACCAGCAAGCCGAGCTGCCCCGCTCGCACCTGGCCGCTGACGTCGACCTCGTCGGGGGCCTGGAGCAGGTGGTTCATCTGCGCCCGCGTCTGCGGATGCATGGGGATGGCCCGGTCCTCGACCTCGACCGCCAGCCCGTTCGCCACCCGCTGCGCACGCACCATCACCTTCGTAGCCGGATCGGAACACTCACAGGCGTTCTCGATCAGCTCAGCCAGCAGGTGCGTCAGGTCCGGCCCCACATGGCCGGGAAGACCCACCTCCGCGCCCACGGACCCGGCCGCTACCGCCACCCGCGGATACTGCACGACCTCGGAGACCGCGCCGCGTAGCACGCTCTTGACGGGAACGGGCCGACGCACGCTGCGCAGGGACTGCCCGCCCAGCACCGCCGTGCTCTCGACCTGGCGACGCATCCGCGTCACGAGGTGATCGATCTCGAAGATCTTGGCCAGCAGCTCCGGGTCGTCGGTCAGCATCTCCAGCTGGCTCAGTGCTTCAAGTGCCTTGCCGACCAAGGCGTGCTCGCGCATGGCCAGGCGGCGCAGCACTTCCAGGAGGACGACGGACTGGGACTCGTCGTGCACCCGTATCAACGACGCGACGGCCCGCACTTGGAGAGCACTCAACGCCTTGTCAATCTCGGCGTCAGGGCTGGCAGGTGGCGCCTGCAGGTCCGGCAGCGGCGGGCGTCCCCCGCGGCACAGCTCGTCCGCCGACCACTGCACCGACTTCTCGATGGCCGCGGCTGCCCCTGCGATTGCTGCCAGTGCCGTTGCCCGGGCCTCCTCCGCCGCTGCCTGTATGGCTCCTGCGGCCGTTCGCGCTCCGCGAGCCGCCATCGTGGCGACGCCCGCGAGTCCGCAGATCAGGCCGGCCAGGAGCCAGCCGGGGCCCACCGCGGACACCGACCAGAGGGTGAAGGCGGCACCCAGCAGGGCGGCAAGGAGTACTAGGGGCAGTGCGACGGCGCGGTGGACACGGTGCAGGGTGAACGCGTTGATCGGAGGCCGCCGTCGGCGGTGGCCGGTGGCGGCCGGCCGTGCCGAAAAGGCGCTGTCAGGCATGGGAATCCTCGTCAGGGTGGGGTGGCTAGGCGTGCTGCAGCGTCAGATCTGCGCAGGTCTTGTGTGTGCTGCGTGCGGTCGAGCGGGGTGACGGAAACGCGACCGCGCCGCGGTGGGAGGACTGCGTCGCCAGGAGTTGAAGCAGCCGGGCGCTCTGGATCAGGCCCATGTGGCTGAATGCCTGCGGGAAGTTGCCGAGCTGGCGCTGCTGGACGGGGTCGTACTCCTCGGCCAGGAGGCCGAGGTCGTTGCGCAGTGCGAGGAGGCGTTCGAACAGGGCGTGGGCCTCGTCGAGGCGGCCGGTCAGGGCCAGGGCGTCTACGAGCCAGAAGGAGCAGAGGACGAATGTGCCCTCGTCTCCGCTCAGGCCGTCCACCCCGGTGTGGTCGCCGATGGTCGGGTAACGGCGCACAAGCCCGTCAGACGTGGAGAGTCCACGGCGCACTGCGTCCACGGTGCCGATGACGCGCGGGTCGTTCGGCGGTAGGAAGCCAACGCGGGGGATCAGCAGCGTGGCGGCGTCGAGTTCCTTGGAACCGTAGGACTGGGTAAAGGTGTTGCGCACCGGATCGAAGCCCCTGGTGCAGACCTCGTGGTGGATGGTTGCCCGCAGCTCGGTCAGGCGGGCCAGGTCGATGTCGAGCGCGCCGGCTTCGGCCAGGCGGATGGTGCGGTCGATCGCCACCCAGGCCATCACCTTGGAGTGGACGAAGTGCTGGCGTGCCCCGCGGATCTCCCAGATCCCCTCGTCGGGCTCCCGCCAGCGCTGTGCCAGGTGCTCGACGAGCCGCTGGTGCAGGACCGCGGTGTCGGCACAGTGGGCCACACCGCTCTCGTGCGCGAGGTACAGGGTCTCGATCACCTCGCCGTACACGTCGAGCTGGAGCTGGTCCGCCGCCCCGTTCCCGACCCGCACCGGCGTCGAGCCCTCATACCCGGGCAGCCAGGGCAACTCCCGTTCCCGAAGATCACGCTCTCCGGTGATCGCGTACATGATCTGCAGGTTCTCTGGGTCGCCGGCCACGGAACGCAGAAGCCAGCGCCGCCATGCCTGCGCCTCCTGCCGGTAGCCGGTCTCCAGTAACGCGGCCAGGGTCGTAGCGGCGTCGCGCAGCCAGGTGAAGCGGTAGTCCCAATTGCGTCGGCCGCCGATCTCCTCGGGCAGCGAGGTGGTCGGCGCGGCGACGATCCCGCCGCTCGGGTGGTAGGTCAGTGCCTTCAGTGCGATCAAGGAACGGACCACGGCCTCACGGTAGGGGCCGTCGTAGGTGCACTGCTGCGTCCAGTCCTGCCAGAAGGCGAGCGTCTCGGTGAGCGCCGCGTGCGGGTCGGGGATCTCCGGAGCCGGTGCGTGGGACGGGCACCAGCTGAGCACGAACGCCACGCTCCGCCCGGCGCGGATGGCAAAGGCACTGACGACGACCCCGTCCTTCTCCGCCTGCGGGACGCAGGTGTCGAGCCACAGTGCGTCCGCGCCGGCCTCCGCGACCATGCGCCCATCGGCCTCGTGGATCCACGGGCTGACGCTGCCGTATCCCGGCCGCGGACGCATGGCCGAAACCAATGCCACCTCACCGGCCAGACCCTCGACGATCCGGATCACCTGCGGTGCCCCGTCGCGAGGCGGCATGAAGTCCAGGACGCGGACCGACCCGGCCGGTGTGCGCCAGATCGATTCGAGGACGAGCGTGTCACCGCGGTACCGGCGCTCGGCGACCGCTTCGGGCCCGGAGGGGCCAGGCGCGGCCGGGGCGATCTGCCAGGTGCCGTGCTTGTGCGTGCCGAGCAGGCCGGCGAAGACGGCCGACGAGTCGAACCGGGGCAGGCACAGCCAGTCGATCGAACCGTCGTCGCAGACGTGGGCACTGGTCTGCATGTTGCCGATCAGGCCGTACTGCTCGATGCGCGGGAGGCGTTTCATCGTGTGGGTCTCCGTAGTCCCCGTGGACCCGGGGGTGGCTTCGGGGCCGCCGGGGCGGCCGGGAAGTGTCGGTGAGAGAGGCACGGTGGTTACCGGTCCGGGGGAGGTCTGTTCTGCCTCGGCCGGGGATCCACGTCCCGTGGAGCAATGCGGCCGGTTACTCGCTCACCACGAAGAGCCAGCCACGCCATGGGACCGAGAATCAGCGCGATCAGAACTGCCCCGGCGGCGGTCATGTCCGGGGCGCCGACGCGGCCAGAACCACGCACGCGAGGGCGAGAGCGAAGACCGCGCCGCGCAGCACGTTGATCGGCGGCTTCCACCAGCGCCGTCTCTGGACCGACTTCGCAGGGGCCACGTCGTGGGCCTGCACGGCAGCGATAAGGTCTTGGGTCGCCTCGGCCAGCCTGACCAGATGAACCCTGCTGGGCATGTAGCCATCGGGGAGGCCGCCTGAACAGAGCTGCTGCGCACCGAGCAGGGCTGGCTCTTGCGAAGGCGTCAGAGCTCCGAGCTGGCTGACGTGTCCTCGCAGCCGCAGTGCGAGGTCCTCCACATCGGCGGCAGTATCGGGTAACGGCGAGTCCTCGCCCAGCACGAGCGCCACCGTTTCCGTCGCCGAGGCCGCCGGGTCCCGTCGCAGGATGGGCTCACCAAGGGCGTGGCTTCTCCTTCCCTGATCACTGAGTTGGCACGCCCGGCGAAGGGCCAGCGAGGGACGCATGACGCAACTCCTAGGTGAATCAAGCCAACTTGAGCGAGGAACGCTGTGCACCGCAGGCAACTGACGTGCAAGGTGAGTGATCCTGCGGCTACGTTGAGCGAACCGCGAATCCCTGTCAGGGGGTATGCCTACGCGGCCCTCAAGGCCGTCAAAGGCGTCAAAGATCATTTCGGAACCGAGGGGCAGTACATGGCCCGTGAGAGAAACGTCGCCCTTGCCGCGCTCCTGCGCGAAGCGGGCTGGTCCCAGCCCCAAGCAGCCGCCGCGGTCGCTCGCGTTGCCGCGGAGAGCGGTGTACGCGAACTGGAGGCCATTTCCCGCTCCCACATCGCCATGTGGGTCCAGGGCACGAAGCCCAGTGGACGAGCGCCTCATATCCTGCGTGAGACGCTGTCCCGCAGGCTCGGCCGACGCCTCACCCTCGCTGACCTCGGACTGGAAGATGGGCCGACAGGATCCACTGACAGTAGTTCTGACTGGAGCGTCGACCCTCTGACCGTGCTGGCCGAGCTGGGAAGCGACGATCTGGACATGCACCGACGCAAGCTGTTGGCTACCACCGCGTACTCGGCCGCCAGCCTCGTCCTGCCTGCCGCTCCATGGTGGGCAGCCGCCCCGGCCGCGGCGGCCTCGCGCCCTGCAGTCTCCTCCCGGCTGGTGACTCAGGCTGACATCGACGATGTCCGCAAACTGACCACCTTCTACTCCGCGAGGGACCAGCAGCGCGGTGGAGCCTCGGGGCGCTCGGCCCTGGCCGGCCATCTTCGCGACGAAGCGGTGCCGCTCCTGGGCAGCAGGTTCCGAACGGAACAGCACCGCCGGGATACGTACTCGGCTGTGGCAGAGATGACCTACCTCGCCGGCTGGATGGCCTTCGACGCCTCCGAGCATCGGACCGCCCAGCGCTACCTCACCCTCGCCGCACGCATTGCGGCCGAAGCCGCAGACGGACCGCTGGGCGGCCACATCTTGCGTGCCCTCGCCCATCAAGCAGTCGACCTCGGGCACCCACGCAGAGCGCTCGACCTGGCAGACGCCTCCATGTCCCGCACCCACTATGGCCAGGCCAGCTCGCGGGAGAAGGCCCTGCTCGCGGTAGTCCATGCCCGCGCCCTGGCCGCCGGCGGCGACCGCCGCGGCACTCTCGCGGCCATCAGTCGCGCGGAGAGGGACCTCGCACGTGCCGATAACGAGGATGCCCCCGACCGCGTCAGCTTCTTCCAGGAAGCCTCCCTCGCCCACGAGACTGCGTGTGCCTTGCGGGACCTGGGAAATCCTCTCGACGCGGAGTTGCATTTCCAGCGCAGCGTCGCCACCCGCCGGCGGCAGCAGTATGCCCGTACCCACAGTGTGACGCTCGGCTACCTCGGTGCTGTCCAGGTCCAGCAGGGACGCCTTGATGAGGCATGTGGTACCTGGGGACAAGCGCTGGACGCCATGGCTGGCGTCCAGTCCGGCCGCGCCCGCGACGTCATCGTCCGCATGCAGAGCGACCTCTCGCCTGTGCGGCAACGTGGTGGCCGCCACGTCGCCGAACTGGACCGCCGGGCGCGGGAAATGCTGCGCGCCATAGGCTGACCACAGGGCACGTCCGCAGCTATTGACGGCAGCTGCTGAACACGCGACCCCGTTAGAGAGGAACGAGCGCCGATGGCAACGTACGAGGTCGAATCGATCGCAACGGTGGTCGGGGGCCACACCCGCGTTCAGGACGATTACCAGGGCGGAGTCGAGTCGGTCATCCGACTCAACGAGGCGTACCCGCTTGAGACGCTGCAGGGAATCGAAGAGTTTTCCCACCTGACGGTGACCTGGCTCTTCCACCTGGCGCGACCGGAAGATGTCCAGCTCCACGCACGCAGCCCCCGCGGGAATCCGGACTGGCCGTCGACCGGTACCTTCGTCCACCGCAACCATCGGCGTCCCAATCAACTGGCGATCAGCTACCCGCGGCTGCTCGAGGTCGAGGGACGGGACCTGTTGGTCACCGATCTCGATGCTGTAGACGGAACGCCCGTGATCGACTTGGCACCGTACTTCGAACAGATGGGGCCTCGTGGCCCGATCCGTCAGCCCGCCTGGCCCGGCGAGATGCTCGAACCGAATTACTGGGCGAAGGCAAGCGAACGGCCCTCGGAGCGCCCTGTGTGACAGAAGCGACTGAGCTGCCCGGCTTGCCATTTGCATCGTCGGCAACCAACTGGAGGTCTGGCTCAAGCTGCAGCCCTCGCGTCTTGGAACTCACACCACGTCTCCTCGCCGCTGCTATCCCATGCGTCTGAGATCGCATCGACCAGCCGGATCCCGCGCCCCGATTCACCGTCGGGTCCGGCTTCCTTGAGCACAGCGGGCGCCGGGTTGTGGTCGGTTACCGAGACACGCACCACGTCGACGCCCACCGTGATGCGGAGCACGACTTCGCCCTCACCGTGGACTACGGCGTTGGTGACCAGCTCCGAGACGGCCAGTACGACGAGCCCCGCCACCGGCTCCGAAACACGGCACCGCCGCAGGAACGCCCTGGCTATGCGCCGCATCTCCCCGACCTTCGCGAGGTCGGGGAGAAGGGCCGCCTGACAGGCATGGGATGCCGCCGGTACCTCTGCCCTCGCCCATGCGCCGGGCTCGTCTTCCTGAACGGGCCTGACGCATGACGCGCCTGCTGTGTCCGCACAGCTACGGATGCCCCCGCCGGGCGGGGCCGCCTCTTGGAGCCTGGTCATGTGGGCTATGGCACCGCGCGGCGACGCCGTCGACCAGGGGAATCCAGAGGGGGAAAAGTACGGCAAGGGGGAAACTGCAGGGGGAATTGAGGCCATGATTGGATTCCGCCCACCAACAGAGGTCACACTCATGCCAGACCCGTTCGCCGACCTGCTCCTCCGGCTTCGGCAGGAGGCGGGCCGGACTCAGGAGGAGCAGGCGGAGGCGATCAACGCTGTCTCCGGCCGGGACACCATGACCCGCCGAGAGATCAGCCGTTATGAGAACTTCGAGAACATTCCTACCAACCACACGATCGGGCACATCGCGGCGGCCTGTGGTGTCCCCTTCGAGGAACTACAGCGAGAGGCCAAGGCCGCCCGCGCTCGGAAGAGAAAGGGGCATGCCGATGCAGGGGAGGAGCAAGACGCCGTGAAGCGTCGCACGCTCCTGGGTAGCGCCACCATCGGCGTGAGCGTGGCCGCCGAGCCCTGGGGGCGCCTCGCCTTCGCCCTCAGCAAGGGGGCCAAGATCGATTCGCCCGCTGCCGCCGCGCTCATCGACCGAGCCGCTGAACTGCACGTCCAGGAACTCAACCTCAGCGCGCGGCGGCTACAAAAAACGGTCGAGTCGCATCTTGACGCGATCACTGCGGCCCTGCCTCGTGCAGGCGATCACGAAGGCGCTCTCACCATCGCCGCCGGAGAAACCGCCGCTCTGGCCGGTTGGGTGGCCTGGGACCTAGGGGAGCACGACAAAGCCAACGCCTACTACAAAGTCACGTCGCAGTGCGCGGCGGCTGCCGGGCATCCTCCACTCCGAGCCCTGGCCCTGACCTACAGCAGCTACGGCGCTTTGACGCCAAAGGCGAAGATGGAGTTCCTCTCCCAAGCCGCCAACGACGTGCGCGGCCACGGTAACGCTACTGCTGCCGCCTGGGTTCTCGGTAGGCGTGCGGAAGAAGCTGCGGCGGCCGGCGACGAGGTGGGGGCGCTCCGGGCGTTAGACCGAGCGCGCTTCGCTTACGATTTCGCGGACCACGCCAGCGAGCAGGCATGGGTCAGGTTCGTGACCCCATACCGCATGGACTCGTTGGCCCTGTCCGTGTACGGCCAGCTGAGGCGTCCCGAGCTCACGTCCACAGCTGATACCGCGGTCGACCGCCTCGGAGACGGACTACCGGACGGGGGCGTCGTGGTCCTCGGTGATCTCGCTTCGGCCCTACTGCGTGGGGGTGACGTCGATCAAGGGGTGTACGTGTCACGTCAGTTCGTCGCAGCTGCAGAGGCCAAGCCCAACACGATGGGCAAGGAGCGCGCATCGACTATCGCCTCGTCGCTCCCTGACAGTGAGCAGGAACTCGGCCGCCATCTACGGAAGTTCGCATCCTGAGACCCCACACGCAGTAGGCGGGTAAGCCCAGGACGCGAGCGCCGTCGTACGGGCGGCCCGGCGCTCCGCAGAACCTATGCCGTCTCCTCGATAACCCAGGATAGGTACGCCTCCGACCCGCCGGTCACGGGCAGCGTGATCCACTGGGGAACGTCGTAGGGGTGCTTCTCGTGCAGCCACGCCTCTAGTGCCGGGAGACGGTCCGTCGTAGTCATGTACGAGATCCGCCACTCCTGCGCCGTCTCGACCTTCCCCTTCCACCAGTAGAAGGCTGTGATCGGCGCATCAATGTGAACGCCCGCTGCCAGCTTGCTCTCGACCGCGCCACGGGCCAACGCCTTCGCCTGATCCTCGTTGTCGCTGGTCGTCTGCGCGATCACAATCTCGTTGGCCATGCAATTACCTCTCCAGTTCAGTTACCGCGACTCTACCGAGCCGTCAAGGGCACACGTCACGCTGCTGAAACAGCATCATCCCGGCCCGTGCCGGACCATCCGCTAAACAGAGCGGCGTGATCATGCGGGTCACCGAGCCATCGAGGCGGCGACGCCCCTGTCCGAGGACGGTCACGGGTAGTTGCGGCATCGAAAGCGGAACCCCGCAATTAGGGGGCACAGAGCCGCGGGCACACCCGAGTGCGTGACCTGTGAACGTCGACCGCACGACGGCCCGTCCGCTACTGATGGACTTCAAGCGGGTCGCCGTCGTGCCGTCGGAGTGTGATCTTGACTCTATGGCCGCGGAGATGACGACGGCCAACGCGGCCACCGAGACCGAGTACGCCCAGTTTCGCGAGACGTACGGCACGGACGTCACCGAGGTGCGAAGGATACGAGTTCCTCCTCGCGAGTTGCGCATGGCAACCTACAAGCCCCGTATGAGGCCACGCGACCGAGTGGCAAGCAGAGGCTCAGTACCGTGTCGACTGCCTGCATGGCCGTGCAGCGCCGTGACCCTGGAACTGGAGAGGGATCCATGTAACCCTCACGAACACTCCGACACTCAGGTGTTGTAGCTCTTCAGTTTCACTTCGCTCCCCAATTGCCTGCGCCCTCCACTGGTATGTCTGCAGCGTAGCCGGCGACCTCCGCCGCCTTCTTTTCGGAGGTTGTCTGCCGCTCGTCCGGGCTGGTCCCTGGCATCGTGCACATCGACATCAAGGTGCGACCGAGTCAGGTGAAGGAGGAGCACGCCTTGCCCCTCTTCTCCGACGGAACGCCCCCTGCGTCTTTCGGTTGGCCTTCCCGCGGCTCGGCATTCGCCCACGGCAGACGAGAAACAGCCCCGAAGGACTGGAACCTCCTCTGGGAATATGTCAACGTACAACGTCCCGGAAAATACCAGGTCAGTGGCGGGATTCAGGATTCCAGGCCGACCTGCACGTCGGCCATGACGACGTCCGACACCTCGCGCTGCTCGGCCTCATCGCAGAGGCCCCGACCCAAGGAGCACCCCTGTCGAATGCCGCTCTCCGATCGGTCCGATTCAACGCCCCCATCTGCTCGACACTTGGTGCCCTGAACGTATGGACCACATCGGAGCGAGAGGATTGCGCCGCTCCTCCCCGGCGCTGTGCCTCTGTGTTTGTGCGACCGCGTTGACAACGGACTCGGGGTGTTCGTGACGGACGGCGCGGCCTTGTTCTCCGATCGCGCCGATTGGCCCCCTGCGTTTCGTCCGTTGCAATCGTCCGTGAGTTGCCCTGCGGGGCGCAACATAGACCACGATCGCCGGTTGGCCAAACCGGCGATCGTGACGACCATTGAGGTGTTCTCAGCGGCTGTGCTTGGCGGTGGAGCCGTTCGGACACCATGGCCCTTCATGTCGGCGACCAGTAGTCCCCGTAACTGACAGAGTTTGCCCATCAGTTGCGGCGGAGTGGGTGCAAGTCGAGCACTGCTGCTTGGGCCGCCGACATATCTGGAACATCCGAGGAAACATCAATGGCTCGTCCACCTGCGCTCAAGCTCGCCGAGGTCCTAGCGGAAATCAGGATGAGCCCGTCGGCTTTCTATCGCCTGCGCGCTCGCGGTCAGGCACCCCGAATGATCAAGCTGCCCAATGGTGAACTGCGCTGCCGCCGCGCCGATCTGGATGCGTGGTGGGATGCGTGTGAAAGGGATACGCCTGGATGGCGATGAGTTATAACATCCGCTTCTGGGAGATACGTGAGCGCCCCGACCGGCGCAAGCCTTTCCAGATTCGGTGGACGGTTAACGGGCGAGAGAAGTCTGAGTCCTTCATCGCGTTCGCGCTTGCTGACAGCCGGCGTGCGAAGCTGATGACAGCCGCGCGCGAGGGTGAGCCGTTTGACGAGCACACAGGTCTGCCAGCATCCGAGTTGCGGTCCATCAAGCAGCGCACTACGTGGTACGACCTGGTGCACGAATACATCGAGCAAAGATGGGAGCGCACGCCAGGGAACACCCGCCGCACCCTGGCTGATGCCTTCGCTACGGTCACGCCCGCCCTGGTACGCCCCGGCGCAGCCTATTCCGATCCGCGGGTACTGCGGCGTGCCCTGTACTCGTGGGCATTCAACAAGAAAGCTTGGGAGTGCGAGCCCACCGAGGAGTGGCTCCATGCGCTGGACTGGATGAAGCGCAACTCGCTGCCGGTCAGCGCCCTCGCGGAAGCCGACGTTCTGAGGCGGGCCCTCGATGCGATGTGCCGCAAGCTGGACGGCAAGGCGGCTGCGGCTAAAACAGCCCGACGCAAGAGGGCTGCGTTCAACGAAGCTCTCAACACTGCGGTGGAGAAGGGGTACTTCGCAGAAAACCCCCTCAAAGGGCTCCGGTGGCAAGCGCCAGCAGTCAGTGAGGAGGTGGATCCGGCCGCCGTTCCCAATCCGGCCCAGGTGCTTCGGCTGCTCGAGGCCGTTGCTCGCCAGCGGGGGCGGGGTCCTCATCTTGAAGCATTCTTCGGTTGCATGTACTTCGCGGCTATGCGGCCAGCAGAGGTCATCCACCTTCGGATCGAGCAATGCCACTTGCCAAAGACGGGATGGGGCATGCTGAACCTCTCGGGCGGGGTCGTCACGTCTGGCAAGGGGTGGACCGACGACGGTGAGGTGCACGAGGTGCACTCGCTCAAGCGTCGCGCGGCAAGCGCGACGCGGCCTGTTCCCATCCCGCCGCAGTTCGTACGCATGCTGCGTGCCCATGTGAATCGGTTCGACGTGGCACCTGACGGTCGACTTTTCCGGAACCAGGCTGGCAACTACGTGGACGCTGCCGCCTACGGCATCACATGGGCGCGGGCCCGGGAATACGCCCTGACCCGTACTGAGCGCACTTCTCGCCTGGCCAAGCGGCCTTACGATCTCCGTCACGCCGGGATCTCGTTCTGGCTCTACTCCGGAGTGGACCCGGCCGAGTGCGCCCGCCGCGCCGGCCAGAGCATCGAGGTTCTCTTTCGCCACTACGCCAAGTTCCTTGACGGCCTTCGAGAGCAGGCGAACCGTCTCATCGAGCAGTCCATGAACGAGTGGCAGCGCGTCAGTCAGGGTGACGTACCCGAGGGCTGAACCGGGGGTTTGGTCCGTGACTGGTCCGGAAGCACTGGTCAGGAGGGGTGCAGTCGTGGGAGGAATTGGGAGTTAGCACGCAAGCCGGGCCCGGTCGAGAACGGGTTGCACGAAGGGCGCCTGACGGGTGAAAACCCAGGTCAGGCGCCATTTCGCATGTGTCTAGAAGAAGCCCAGCCTCTTCGGCGAGTACGACACCAGAAGATTCTTCGTCTGCTGGTGGTAGACGGCTCAGATGCAGTTGGACCAGCGAAACAGCGACCCTGTGACGCCCCCGGGCCGTGGTCGCAGTACCACGGTTCGAAGGGGGCGGCTCCGGCGCACTATGGCTGTGAGTGCGCCTCCGCTGCTTTTCGCCATTCGTCGGTAGAGATCCGCTTGGCGTGACCGGGGCTGTTTCCGCAGGTGAGAGATGGACGGTCACGCGCCGTGTGAGGACTGGCGGGAAAGGGCCGTGGTGAACCGCTTGGGAGCTGAGAAGGGCATTCGCCCAGCTGAGCTGCCTCAGGCTCGCTGCCTCGTGAATTGGCCTGACGGTGTGGGCACTCCTGGCCTGATGGCGACTCGACCGGGGCGTAGCGCCGTGATGACCCATCAGTTGCTGTCAGTGCCCACTGCTACACCCTTTTGTTGGGATGAGCCGCGCTCCGCGGCCCACCGACGGGAGGGGGAAACATGTCGAAGGTGCCGGACGGGTTCCACCGGGTGCGCGGACACATCCGTCGCAATCCGAAGCCCAGGAGTGCCAAGCGCATGAGCGGTTGGATGATTGCCGGCTTACTGGCGGGAGTGTGGCTGTGGGGGCAGGTGTTCGGGTTCAGTGAGTCCACTGCCACGACACCGCCGGCGGATCCGAAGCCGGCGGCCAGCGCGACGGGCGACCGCTGATGGGACGGGTACGTCTGCGGCGTCCTCGCGGTGCCGCGGAACTGGTCGCAGCGGCTGTCGTCGCCCTGGCTGTGCTCGTCCTGGTGGCGCGGACGGCGGCCACGGCGGTCGGCACACTGAAGGCGGCCTGGCCTGCCCTGCTGGCTCTCGCCCTGCTCACGGGGGCCGGCGCGGCGTGGCGGATCAGGCAGGCGGCCACGATGCGGCGTCGGGAGAAGGAGCGGCTGGCCACTCTGCGGATCACGCTCGCGGAGTTCGACACCATGGACGACCGTCGCTTCGAGTACGCCCTGCGGGATCTGCTGGTCCGCGACGGCTGGCCGGCCCGCAGAGTGGGTGGCGGCGGCGACCAGGCCGCCGACGTCATCGGTGACCATCCGCAGCGCGGCCGGATCGTGGTGCAGGCCAAGCACACCCGCGTCGGCGGGAAGGTGGGCTCAGCTGTGATGTACGCGGTGAAGGGGACGGCCGGGCCGGTCCACAAAGCCGATCACGCTGTCGTCGTCACCAACGGAGCCTTCACACGCGATGCCATGGCGTGGGGCGACCGGCACGGCGTCCACTGGATCGACCGGGAAAAGCTACGGCGCTGGGCCGAGGACGGTGCCGCTCTGCACGAGCTCCTCGGATGGTCCGCGCGCTCCCGCCCGAGCCGATTCAGGCGTGTGGCATGACTGGCACAGATCGTGATCGCTGCCCAAGACGTCTGGAGGTGTGGTGTTCGACGAGGACGGGTCGCTCGACCCGCTGCTGAAGTTCCTGCTGTATGCGGTCATCGTGCTGGCCGTCGGAAAGATGCTCTGGGAGTGGCTCACCGAGGACGTCGGCCAGTGGATCACCGTAGATCTGTGGGGGCTGATAGCCGATCACCCGTGGTGGACCGGGCTCTTCGTGGTCGGCGGAGTGTCCATGCTGCTCCTGCTCCCAGAATCCTGTCATTTCTGTTCGGCGCCGACACCTACGCCTGCGCGGACGACACGTTCGCCGTTCCCTCTGGCGATGCGATCGAAGCGGACGCGCTGACCTTCAAGATGAAGCAGCTTTCGGCGATGAGCGCGACGGGTTTCGAGCAGGCGTGCGCTGAGCTCCTGGCCCGTGACGGATTCCGGCGTCCCAAGCGGGTCGGAGGCGCCGGTGACCTCGGCGTGGACATCACTGTCCGCGATGACGAAGAGCGCCTCCTGATCGTGCAGTGCAAGCAGTATCAGAGCCCAGTCGGGTCAGGCCACGTGCAGAAGTTCAACGGGACAGCCCGCCCGCATCACGGAGCCGACCTCCCGATCATGATCGCGCTCAACGGCTTCACGCAGCCGGCGATCGACTTCGCCCAGCATCACCAGCTCATCCTCATGGGCCGCCCGGAATTGAAACGATGGGCCCACGGCGAGCACCTCTATGACGTCCTCGGCATCCAAAGCACGACACGGTGACGCCAGCGCACACGCAGCAGAGTCAGTCCCGGGGAGCTCCCGCCTGTCGTCGGTACAAGGCACTGGTTGAGGTGCGCGGCTGTCTACGGGACTGGGACGATGGCCGTGACGCGGCCGCGAAGCCGTGCCAGTCACGGGACCGGGGCTCTCGAGCGTTCGGGACAAGGGTTTACCCCCCCACCTGGCCTGGGCCAACGGTCACGGTGCCGTGTCGGGAGTGTCCAGCTGGGCCAGTATGGTGGCGCTCGGGCTGCCGGGATCTGCGGTGTAGAGCACCAGCCGCAGGCTGGTACCGGGCATGAGCAGGGTTTGGCGGTCCAGTTCCAGCTCGCCGAGTTCCGGATGATGCAGGCGTTTGCGCAGTGTCGGGCGGGGGCGCACGTCGTGGCTGCGCCAGCCGGCGACGAAGTCCGGGTTGTGTGCGGCGTACTCGTTGACCAGCTCGCCCAGCGCACGGTCCGCCGGGCGGCGGGCGCCGGCCGCGCGCAGGTGGGTGGCGGACTGCCGGGCGAAGTCGCCTTCCGCGCCGGTGGGTGCCGAGCAGAGGGTGCCGCCCAGCCGGATGGCGAGGCGCACGGTGTTGCGCTCGTGGAGGGGCAGCTGTGCGAAGTCGGTGATCAACGTGGCCGCCGCAGCGTTCCAGGCCACGATGTCCTCCAGGTCGTTCACCAGATAGGCGGGTATCGGCCCGAGCCGGTGCAGCAGTCGGCGTGCATCGGCGGGCACCGGCGCACGATCGGCGTCCGTACTGGGCGGGATCTGCCCGGCGAGCCGCGCCAGGTGCTCACGCTCTGTGGTGGTGAGGCGCAGTGCCGTGCCCAGCGCGGTCAGCACCTGCGGTGACGGACGCGGCGCGCGGGCCTGCTCCAGTCGCTCGTAGTAACTGGTGGACACCCCGGCCAGGGCAGCCACCTCTTCCCGGCGCAGCCCGGGGGTGCGCCGTGCCCGCAGGCCGGGTGGGTGGACGGCCGTGGCCGGCATCTCGGCCGGGCGCAGCGCCTCGCGTCGACGGCGCAGGAAGTCGGCCAGTTCTCCTCTGTTCACCCGGCCAGGTTGGCACAACGGCACTCGGCCTATCCACGGACCAGTGGTCCGGGGCTCATTGGTGCGTTCCGCGGTGCCGCCCCGTGCGCCCACTCTGGTGCGGTCACACGACCTGCTGAACGCTGGAGAATCACCGTGCCACCACGCACTTGCGAAGAGACCTTCCGCCGGCTGCTGGAGCTGCTGCTGGCCAAAGACATGGATGCCATCGCCGATCTGTGGGCGGAGTACGGCACCGCCGAGTTCCCCTTCGCCGCAGGGGCCTCACCGAAACAGCTGACCGGACGTGAGGCCGTCCGGGACTATCTGGCCGGCTACCCGGAACTGATGGACGTGCGGGCGATCCCGACCGTCACCGTGCACCACACGGATCAGCCGGACACCATCGTGGTGGAGTTCACCGCACACGGCCGCACGGTGGCCACCGATGAGCCGTACCAGTTGGACCACATCACGGTGCTCACCACCCACCACGGCCTGATCACCCGTTACCGGGACTACTGGAACCCGCTGACCGCCGCCTCAGCGGCCGGCACGCTGCCCGAACTGCTCGGCTCGCTGCGTTCGCAGGCCACCCGATGACCGGCGTGCTGATCAGCGGCGGCACCGGGAAGACGGGCCGCACCCTGGCCGGACTGCTCCGCAAAAGGGGTGTACCGGTCCGGGTGGCCAGCCGCACCCCACCGGCCGACGCCCCGGACGCGGTGCGGTTCGACTGGAACGACCCGGCCACCCATTCGGCCGCGCTGCACGGGATGGATCAGGTCTACCTGGTGCCTCCGGTGAACACCACGGACCCGATGCCGCTGGTCGAACCGTTCCTGGCCGAGGCCGAACACCTCGGCGTGCGCCGGGTGGTGCTGCTCGGCTCCGCCATCGTGCTGCCCGATGCCCCCGGCGCGCTGGAACTGGCCGCGCACGTGCGGGCCCGGCCCGGATGGGTGGTGCTGCGCCCCTCCGGGTTCATGCAGAACTTCCTGGCCCCCCACCCGCTGGGTGAGCGGATCCGGCGACACGGCGAGATCCGCACCGCCGCCGGAACCGGCCGGGTGGGCTGGATCGACGCACGAGACATCGCGGCGGCCGCCGCCGCACTACTGACCGACCCCGACGAACACCCCGACGACCGGCGTGACTACCTGCTCACCGGGCCGAAGGCGCTGAGCTACCAGGACGCGGCACAGATCATCACCCACCACACCGGGCGACCGGTCCGGGTCGTGCCCGTCGGGGTCACCGAGCAGGCAGACACCTACCGTGCGGCCGGCCTGCCGGACGCCTTCGCGACCGCCCTCGCCGCCGTCGACGCCGGCATCGGAACCGGCCGGGACGACCAGGTCAGCACTGCGGTGCTGGACCTGACCGGCCGCCCGCCCCGCACCTTCGCCGAGTTCGTCCAGGACCACGCACCCCAGTGGGCGAGCGCCGGGACACCCGAAGACTGAGCTTCTTCGAGTGGGCCACCGATCGGGTGATGGGCCGTGAAGCGCAACGAGCGAGGCCCCCGGGCTGTTGATCGAGGTGTCTGACGTCTCCATCACGTTGCTCGGAGCCTCGTTGGTCGTCCGTCCCGCCGCACGCGGCCTTCCGCATGCACTCGTGGAGTGGGTCACCCTGCTGATCGTCACCCGTGAGGGCGACCGGCGCTGCAAGCTGCGTCCGGCCCAGCGCGCGATGGTGGCACTGGTGTACGTGCGCGAGCACACCACTCTCGCGAAGATCGCCACGGGCTTCGGGATCAGCGAGTCCACCGCCACGCCTGCACCAGCGCGGTCGTCGACCTGCTCGCCGGGCGTGCGCCGGGCCTGCTCAAGGTCCTGCGCGAGCACGAACCCGACTTCGTCGTGCGACCGGGTCGGCGACGGCCGGGCGGACTACTGCGCCAAGCACCGGCGAGAGCTCTCCTTCGTTCTGCGTAGGCAGCAGCCGTCAGGCCATCACGGTGCCGTCGTCGCCGAAGGAAACGGGGCCCACAGCGGGGCCGTGGTGCTGGTCGGGCAGGTGTCGCGTAGCTCGTACGCCCGGTTCCGGTATGCCTCCACCTGTCCTTTGGCCAGCAGGTCGTACAGTTCCTCGGCGCTTGTCGGTCAGGGGCCGGGCGCGCTCAGCCGACGTGGATCCGAGGGGTGCGGTCCCGCCACGGAACGGCCTGCTCCAGCTGCGCGGCCACCTGGAGCAGCAGGTCCTCACGGCCGTGCGTGGCCACCATCTGTACACCGATGGGCAGGCCCTCGCGGCTCTGGCCCAGCGGGAGGCTGATCGCCGGGTTGCCCGACACGTTGAACGTGGCGGTGAAGGGGCCGTATGTGAACAGGCGGTGCAGCCACGAGCGCGCCGAGTGCCCGTCGTGGTCGTAGTCGAGGGCCCCGTGGGGTGCGGGCAGACGGCCGAGCGTGGGCGTCAGGAGCAGGTCGTACTCCTGGAAGAAGCGGCCGACGGACCGCGTCACCTCGTTCTGCGCCTGCGTCGCGGCCATCACGTCGAGCAGCGTGAACCCCTCGGCCTCGGTGAGTACCCGCCGGGAGACCGCCTCCAGCTTCGCGGGGTCGGGCCTGCGGGGTGCGCCGCGCAGCACGGCGCCGCCGGTGGTGACGACCGTCAGCATCGCGGCCTCGATGACGGCTTGGCCGTCGACGTCCGGCCCGGCCCCGGTCACCGCATGGCCGATCCACTCCAGGACCTGGCCCGTGGTGACCGCCGCGTCGGCGACCTGGGGGTCCACGGTGCCGCCCGTCCACGGTTCGGTGGTCAGGGCGATCCGCAACCGCCCGGGGTCGGTGCGGATGGCCTCGGCATACGGCCGGGCGGGTGGCGGCGCCTGGTACTTGTCGCCGACGGCGGGCGCGCAGACGGCGTCCAGCAGGTGGGCGGTGTCCCGCACGGTGCGCGTGACCGCGAACTCCACCAACTGCCCGAAGGCGATCTCTCCGCTGGTCGGCCCGCACGGCGTGCGCCCGAGGCCCGGCTTGAGCCCGACGAGGCCGCACGACGAGGCCGGGACGCGAATGGACCCGCCCGCGTCGTTCGCGTGAGCCAACGGCACCGCGCCTGCCGCGACCAGGGCGGCCGCCCCGCCGCTCGACCCGCCCACGCCGCGTTCGGGGTTCCAGGGGTTGCGCGTCGGGCCGTAGCGCACCGACTCGGTCGCGAAGTTCAGGCCGAACTCCGGCGCGGTGCTCTGCCCGAGCGTCACCAGGCCCGCGGCGCGGAACCGGGCCATCAGGTCGTGGTCGACGAGGGCGTAGGCGCCTTCGATGGCACGGCTGCCGATGGTGAAGGGCACGCCCTGCGCGAAGGGCCCGCTGTCCTTGATGACGAACGGCACCCCGCCGAAGGGGCCCTCGGGGTCATGGGCGAGGGACGGGTCGAACGGCGGCTGCGTCAGCGCGTTGAGATCGGCGTCGGCCTGCTCCAGGGCGCGCCGCGCGCAGTCCTCGACCTCGGCCGCGGTCACCTGGCGCGTCCGGATCAGCTCACGCAGCCCCACCGCGTCGAAGGACGCGTACTCGTCGAGCTCCAGCGCTCCCACTCCTTGTTCTCTCTGTGCCGTGCGTTGCGGTCGTGTGGGCGAGTGGGCGAGTGGGCGGAGGGGTCAGCAGCCCGGGGCAGTGGCGCCGAGGTGGTCGGTGATCTCCCGCACGATCGACTCGGTGTGATCGCTGAGGAAGAAGTGACCACCAGGGAAGACTCGCAACTGGAACGGCGCCACGGTGTGCTGCGCCCAGGCCCTGGCGTCGGCGACCTCGACCAAGGGGTCGCTGTCGCCGGTCAGCGCGAGGACCGGGCAGTTCAGGGGCGGCCCCGGCCGGTAGCGGTAGGTCTCGATGGCTCGGTAGTCGTCGCGCATGGCGGGCAGCACCATGGCCAGGACCGCCTCGTTGGCGAGCAGGTCCGAGTCCGTGCCGCTCAGCCGCCGCAGCTCCTCGACGAGCCCCTGGTCGTCGCGCAGGTGCACCTGCTCCTCGCGCTGCCGCGACGGCGCCCGCCGCCCGGACACGAAGAGGCCGCGCAGGACGACACCGCGTGCCTCCAGCCGCCGGGCCACCTCGAAGGCGACCGTGGCGCCCATGCTGTGCCCGAAGAACGTCAGTGGCCGCAGGGCCCAGCGCTCGAGCTCATCGGTGAGCTGGTCCGCGAGGGCCGAGATGTCCGTGATCCGCGGTTCGTGAAGGCGGTCCTGCCGGCCGGGGTACTGCACGGCCAGCACGTCCGCCGCCGGGGAGAGCGCGGCCGAGAACGGGAAGTAGTACGTCGCCGAGCCACCCGCGTGAGGGAAGCAGACGACGCGGTCGCGCGCCTCCGGTGCCGGATGGAATCGCCGGACCCAGGCGCTTCCCATAGCTGCCATCACGGTGCCTCTTCTTCGCGTCGTGCCAGTGGCGACGGACGGCCGGGTGGTGCCCGCTCCCGCCGACGGTGCTCGCGCACGACTGGCGCGCGGGCGAGGGCCACCCTAAGCGCCCCGCGTTCCCGACAGGACACCGGAGGGGGTCCCGGAGCGCTGAGGTAGGAATGGTGAGCCGATGCGGCCACCGGCTCATGACTCCGTCCCCGCAACTCGCACCCACCGGATCCTCGGATCACCAGGAAGTCCTGAGCAAGCGGAACCGGTGATGACGAACGAGGCGTGAACAATTGACGCTTGACATTTGGTCACTTCGTGACGCAGCGTAGCGTGGTAGCCGTCAACGAGTGGGTTGGCAGGCGGCTGCTCGACGGTGGGAAACGCCGGGCACGGGGGACGGGGCGTACACATACATGGTTCAGCAGCGCTATGACGTCATTCGGCATGCCCGCCTCTCCGACATGCCGCGACTTCTCGAACTCGAGGAGTTGTGCTGGCCCGAGCCGCTGCGCGTCTCCGGAGAAGTCATCCGACGGCGCCTTTTCTCCTATCCCATCGGTCAGTTCGTCGTCGAGTCCGACGGCGCGGTGCACGCGGTCATCTACTCCCAGCGCATCGGGAGTCCGCACGACGTGTTCTCCGTCACCTTCGACACCGCCGACCGTCTGCACCGCCCCGAGGGCCCGGTCGCGCAAGTCCTCTCGCTGAACGTCGACCCGTCGAAACAAAGCCTCCGTTTCGGCGACATGCTGCTGGAACATCTGCTGACGTGGGCGGAGGACGAGCCGTCCGTGCACACCGCTGTCGGTGTGACCCGGTGCCGGGACTTCGGCCGGCATCCGGACACAGAGTTGGCCGCGTACATTCACGCGACGAACGTTCAGGGCCGCTGTCTGGACACCGTCCTGCGTATGCATCAACTGCACGGCGCCGAGATCCGCGCGCTCGTCCCGGGATATCGGCCGGGCGATCTGGTCAACGAGGGAAGCGGTGTACTCGTCGTCTACGATCTGCCGAACCGCCGGGAACGAGTGCGCGTCCTGCGAAGCGAAGGACAGAATTCCGACGCGGCCCGGATACCGTCGAGCGGTCAACTCGCCCAAGAGATAGGCGACTTCCTCGACGCGATACTCGGCGGTGACCACGAGGGGATCGAAAATCCCCTGGAAAGCCCTCTCTTCGAGCTGGGGTTCGACTCGGCGGGGCTCTTGGATCTCCAGGAAAAGATCGAGTCCCGCTACGGAATCGCGCTCGCCCCGCTCTTCTTCTTCGAGCACAACACGGGCGCCCTGATCGTTTCCTATCTGCAGAACCTCAGGGGCCCCGAGGACCGGGGGAACGAGGAGACGAACCCCGCGCCGGACGCCCCGCCCTCCGCCCCGCCCTCAGCCCCACCCGCGCGGCCCGGGCGCTCCGACGCATCCCGCGACGTGGCGATCATCGGCACGGCCTGCCGGCTGCCCGGCGGCATCGAGGACCGCGCCGCACTGTGGGAACTGCTCGCCTCCGGCGGCAGCGCGATCGGCACCCTGCCCGAGGGGCGGTGGAAGTGGCCCGACGGAACCGGACCCGACACCCACCCCGGCATCGACCGGGGCGGCTTCGTCACCGACGCCGGGGCCTTCGAGGCGGGCCTGTTCCGCGTCACCCCGTACGAGGCGCGGCACATGGACCCGCAGCAGCGCTGGACCCTCGAACTGGCCTGGGCCTGCCTGGAGGACGCCGGATACGCGCCGAGCGGCGTCTCGGGCACGCGGACGGGTGTCTTCGTCGGCGCCAGCGGCTCGGACTACCAACGCCTCATGGACACCCTCGGCCTCCCCGTGCGCGCCCACAGCGGCCTGGCGACCTCGATGGCCGTCATCGCCAACCGCGTCTCGTACTTCTTCGACCTGCGCGGACCGAGCGTGCAACTCGACACGGCCTGCTCCAGCTCGCTCGTGGCCGTGCACACGGCCCTGCGCGCGCTACGCGCGGGGGAGTGCGACACGGCCCTGGTCGGCGGCGTCAACGTGCTCTGCCACCCGGCCAACAGCATCGCCTACCACCAGGCGGGCATGCTGTCGCCCGACGGGCGGTGCAAGACGTTCGACGCCTCGGCGAACGGCTATGTGCGCTCCGAGGGCGGTGTCGCCCTCCTCCTGAAGCCGCTCGCCGCCGCGCTCGCCGACGGCGACACGGTGCACGCCGTCATCAAGGGCAGCGCCACCAACCACGGTGGTCGGGCGGGCGGCCTGACCGTGCCCAGCGCCCCCCTCCAGGCGAGCCTCGTCGAAGCCGCTCTCGCCGACGCGGGCGTGAGCGCACGCGACATCGGCTACGTGGAGGCGCACGGCACCGGTACCGCTCTCGGTGACCCCATCGAAGTCCAGGGGCTCACCAGGGCGTTCGCCGGAAGCGACGCCCCCTGCGCGCTCGGCTCGGTGAAGACGAACCTGGGCCACCTGGAAGCCGCCGCCGGCATCACCGGACTGCTGAAGACGGTCCTCGCCCTCCAGCACCGGCAGCTCCCCGCCTCGCTGCACTACGAGCGTCCCAACCCGCACATCGACCTGGACGCTTCGCCGTTCTCCGTCGTGACCCGGCTCTCCGACTGGCACCTCGACGGACGCCCCACGCGCCTCGCCGGAATCAGCAGCTTCGGCTCGGGCGGCAGCAACGCCCACGTCGTCGTCGAGGAGTTCCCGCGGGCCGGGGCCGAGCCGGACGCGGGCAGCCGGGGCGCGGCCGGGACCTCGATGGTGGTCCTGTCCGCCCGCAACACGCCCCAACTGCGACGTCAGGCCCAGCGCCTGCTCGACCATCTCCGGCGGGAGCGGCCGGCCGACGCCGACCTGCGGGACATCGCGTACACCACGCAGGTCGGCCGCGCGGAACTGCCCGAGCGGCTCGGCCTGCCGGTGACGAGCGTCGCCTCCCTCACCGCGCTCCTCGAAGACGTCGTGTCGGGCGACGCCACCTCGCCCGCCGTCCTGCGCGGCCGCGCCGAGCGGGACGCCGGGGGCACCGGGGTCGACGTCCCCGGCGCGGCGGCGGAGGAGGACGTCCTGGCCGCGTGGGTGCGCGGCGCCCGCGTCGACTGGGAGGCGCACCACCAGGGCGGCCCCCGGCCGCGCCGCGTCCCGCTGCCCACGCACGCCTTCGACCGCGACCACCACTGGATCGGCGACGAGCCCGCCGCCTCCCCGCGCCCCCGTGCGGACCGGGACGCCGGGACGTCCGCGCCGGCCCGGCACCCGCTGCTCCACCGCGAGGCGCCGGCCCCGGACGGCCCCGCCGCCTTCGAATCCACCTTCAGCGCGGAGGACTTCTTCCTGCGCGACCACCGGGTCGCGGGCGAGCCGGTGCTGCCCGCCGTCGCCTCCCTGGAGCTGGCGCGCGAGGCCGCGAGCCGCACCTTGCCCGACGCCGAGGCCGCGGGTCCGGCCGACACCGTCGAGGTGCTCCGCCTGGAGAACGTGGTGTGGTCCCGTCCCGTCGTCGTGGGGGACGGGGCACAGACAGTCCGCACGGTCGTGGGGGAGACCCCGAACGCCCGGACCGGCCGAGAGGGCGCGGCCGCCCGGGACGCGGTCCCGGACAACACGCCGGACCGCTCGACCGCAGCGGAAAGCCCGGTTCCCTTCGAGATCCGCGCCGCCGGCGTCATCCACGCGCGTGGATTCGCCTCGCGCACGCGGACGGCCCCGCCCGAGCCCCTCGACCTCCAGGCGCTGACGTCCCGCACGCGCGCGGCGGGGCCCGGCGTCGACGACTTCTACGCGGCGCTGCGCGCGACGGGACTCGACTACGGCCCCGCGCACCGGGCGGTGCGCGCGATCCGCCTGGGCGACGGCGAACTCCTCGCCGAACTGGGCGTACCCGACGAGGTCGGGGCCACCCTCGACGACTACGTACTGCACCCCAGCGTGCTGGACGGCGCGCTCCAGGCGGCGTACGCGCCGGACCTCCACACGGCGGAGGCGGGCGGCCTCGCGCTGCCGTTCGCCCTCGACCACGTCGACGTCCACGGGGCGACGCCGCGCACCGCGTACGTGTGGATCCGCGCCGTGCCGACCGCGTCGCGCCAGGTACGGCGATGGGACCTCGACCTCTGCGACACCCGGGGAAGGATCTTCGCGCGGCTGCGCGGCTACTCCCTGCGCAAGACCACGGAGGTCACCGCGGAGGCGGGGGCCACGCACGACGTGACACTGTTCCGCCCGGTGTGGCGCGAGGCGGACATCCCGGCGGATGCCACCGCTCCCGCGTACACGGCGCGGCTCGTGCTCGCCTGCGGCTTCACCGACCGACTCGACGAACTGCGTCGCCTGGCACCGGAAGTGACGTTTCTGGAGCCGCCCGAGCAGGTCTCCGCCGCCCGGACGGCCACCACCCCGGTGGCGGACGCCGTCGCCGAGCACGCCGTCGAGCTGCTCCGCGCCGTCCGGGGGCTGCTCGCCGGCAAGCCGACGAGGCCGGTCCTGCTGCAAGTCCTCACGCACGCCGAGGGCGAGCAGGCGCTCCACCAGGCGCTGTCCGGACTCCTTCGCACGGCCCGTCTGGAGAACCCCGCCCTCGTCGGCCAGCTCGTCGCGGTGCCCGCCGACGCGTCCGCGGCGTACCTCGCCGAGACCCTGGAAGCGGAGAGCCGCCGCACCGGCGACGGGAGGATCAGCCACGGCGACGGTACCCGCAAGGTCCTGCGCTGGGAGGCGCTCGACGAGACGGCCGCTCCCGGGACCGCGCCCGTGCCGTGGCGGGCGGGCGGCGTGTACCTCATCACCGGCGGCGCGGGCGGCCTCGGCCGCATCTTCGCCGGGGACATCGCCCGCCGCGCTCCCGGAGCCGTGCTCTGCCTGACCGGCAGGTCCCCGCTCGGCCCGGCGATCGAGACGCAGCTCGCGGCACTGCGCGCCGAGGGCGCGCGCCCCGAGTACCACGTGCTCGACGTCACGGACGCGCGCGCCACCGAGCGCCTCGTCCGTGAGCTGGCGCGGCGTCACAAGGCCCTGCACGGCGTCGTGCACGCCGCCGGTGTCCTGCGCGACGCCTTCCTCCAGCGCAAGTCCGACGCGGAATTCCGCCGCGTTCTCGCCCCCAAGCTCGCCGGCTGCCGCGCCGTCGACGAGGCGACCAAGGACCTCGACCTGGACTTCTTCGCACTGTTCTCCTCCGTCATGGGAGCGACCGGCAACGTGGGCCAGGGCGACTACGCCGTGGCCAACGCCTTCCTCGACGCGTTCGCCCACCACCGCGGCACGCGTGTCGCAGCGGGCGAGCGCAGCGGGCGCACCCTGTCGGTCGCCTGGCCGCTGTGGCACGGCGGCGGCATGGGCGCGGACGAGGACACGCGCAAGGCCCTGCGGCTGCGCGGCTTCCTGCCCCTGGCCACGGACGCGGGAACCGACGCGTTCCACCGCGCTCTGGACAGCGCCGAGCCCCACGTCGTCGTCTGGGCCGGTGACCGGGCGGCCGGCGTGCGCGCGCTCCAGGACGAGGCGCCCGCCCCCGAGGCCGCCCGGCCCGCGCCCCCGCGGCCCACGAGGGCGGGCGAGCCCGAAGAGCGGGCCCTGCGCGCCCGCACGGCGGAGTTCCTCGAGGCGGAGCTGTGCCGCCTCACCCAGCTGCCGCCGGGCGAGATCGACCACGCCGAACCCCTGGGCTCGTACGGCATGGACTCGATCCTGGCGACCGAGCTGACGGCGAGCCTGGAGAAGACGTTCGGCCCGCTGCCGAAGACGCTGCTGTTCGAGTACCACACGCTCGCCGAGCTCGGCGACTACTTCCTCGGCGGCCACCGGGCCGTGCTGGAGGGCATGTTCGCGGGCGCCCCCGAGCGGACGCGGGCGCGGGCCGTGGAGCCCGTGGCCGCCCCCGCGCCGCCGCGCGCGGGGACGACGGCACCCCGGCCGGAGGGCCGCGCCGACGCCCCCGCGGCGGAGGACACCGCCCTGGACATCGCCGTCATCGGCCTGTCCGGTCGCTACCCGGGAGCACGGGACGTCCACGAGTTCTGGGACAACCTGCGCGCCGGGCGCGACTGCGTCGTCGAGGTCCCCGAGGACCGCTGGGACTGGCGGGAGTACTACGAGCAGGACCGCACCGTGCCCGGCCGCCACTACAGCAAGTGGGGCGGCTTCATCGCCGAGGTGGACCGCTTCGACCCGCTGTTCTTCAACATCGCGCCCCACGAGGCGGACTACCTGGACCCGCAGGAGCGGCTGTTCCTGGAGCACGCCTGGACGGCGATGGAGGACGCCGGGTACACCCGGGAGCGGCTCGGGCGCGCCACCGGCGACGGCGCCGGGGGACGGGTCGGCGTGTACGCGGGCGTCATGTGGGGGCAGTACCAGCTGCTGTTCCCCGACGGGGGCGCGGGCCGCGGCAACCCCCACGCCCTCGGCAGCAGCTACGCGAGCGTCGCGAACCGTGTCTCCTTCGTGCTGAACCTCCACGGCCCCAGCATGACCGTGGACACCATGTGCTCCAGCTCGCTCACCGCCGTGGAGCTGGCCTGCCGCGACATACGCGGCGGCCGTACCCGGCTCGCCTTCGCCGGCGGCGTCAACGTGACCGTGCACCCGAACAAGTACCTGAGCCTGAGCACCGGCCAGTTCATCTCCAGCCAGGGCCACTGCGAGAGCTTCGGCGTCGGCGGCGACGGCTACGTACCCGGCGAGGGCGTCGGCGTCGTCCTGCTCAAGCCCCTGCGCGACGCCGAGCGCGACGGCGACCACGTCTACGGCGTCATCAAGGGCAGCGGCGTGTCCCACGGCGGCCGCACCAACGGCTACACCGTGCCCAACCCGCGCGCCCAGCAGGCCGCGATCCAGGACGCGCTGAGCGAGTCCGGCGTCGACCCGCGGGCCATCAGCTACGTCGAGGCGCACGGCACCGGCACCAAGCTCGGCGACCCCATCGAGATCACCGGCCTCAGCCAGGCCTTCACCGCCGCGTCCCCGGACGGGGCGGGCCCGGCGGCGCGCTGCTACCTCGGCTCGGTGAAGTCCAACATCGGCCACGGCGAGAGCGCCGCGGGCATCGCCGGGCTCACCAAGGTCCTGCTCCAGCTCCAGCACGGCCGGATCGCCCCGTCACTGCACTCCGCGACGCTCAACCCGCACATCGACTTCTCCCGCACGCCGTTCGTCGTCAACCAGGAGCTGCGCGACTGGGAGCGCCCCGTCGTCGACGGGCGTCCGCAGCCACGGATCGCCGGGGTGTCCTCGTTCGGCGCCGGTGGCGCGAACGCGCACCTGATCGTGGCCGAGCACACCGACCGCCGCCCGGCCCCCGCCGCACACGGACCGCAGCTGTTCCCGCTCTCGGCGAAGAACGCCGACCGCCTGCGCGCGTACGCCCGGCAGCTGCTGGACTTCGCCAAGGACGCGCGGAACAAGGCGGAGGCCGCCGCCATCACTCCCGCGGACCTCGCGTACACCCTCCAGACCGGGCGTGAGGCCATGGACGAGCGCCTCGGTGTCGTCGCCGACTCCTTCGCCGCGCTCGCCGAGAAGCTGGAGCGCCATCTCACCGGGGACACCGCCGTCGACGGCGTCCGCCGCGGCAACGCCAAGCGGGACCGCAAGGAACTGGCCGTCCTGCCCGCCGAGGAACTCGCCGAGACCGTCGCCGCCTTGGCGCGGCGCGGCAAGCCGACCGAACTCCTGGAACTGTGGGTGCGTGGCGCCGCGCCCGACTGGCAGACCCTGCACGCCGACGCGGCCGCCGCGCCGCGCAGGATCAGCGCGCCCACGTATCCGTTCGCCCGCGAGCGGCACTGGGTACCGCAGGCCGCGCCCGTCCCTCCTCGCACGGAGCCCGCCCCTCCCACTGCCGGCCCCGCGTTCGGTACGGCGCTCTACCTCACCAAGCAGTGGCGCCCCGCCCCGGCCGCGCCCGGCCGGTCCGCGCCGTCCGGCGCCCTCGTGCTGCACGACCGCGGCACCCGGCACCTCGCCGAGCGCGTCGCCGGACTCCTCGACGCCGCCACGCTCCTGGACGCGTCGGACCCCGGCGCGGACGGCGTCGTCGACCGGAGCGCCGCCGTCTGCTCCGCCCTGATCGACCTGACCGGGATCGGGGACGGCACTGCCCCGTCCGGGGGCATCGACCGGATCGCGGAGGACAGCACCTCCGGCCGCGCGCTCGCACTGCTGCGGCGCGTGCTGGACGCGAAGGCGTCGCGGGACGTCCGGCTGCTGTTCGTGACCCGGGGACTTGAGGCCGTCGACGCGCCGGGCGGGTCCCGCCGCAGGCCGCTGGCGGGCGCCGCGCGGGCCGCGCTCTACCGGCTGCTCCAGAGCGAGTACCGGGGCCTCACGTCCCGCCACGTGGACCTGGACCCCGACCTGCGGGACGCCGCGCTCGCGGCCGCCGTCCACCAGGAGCTCCTCGACAACGGGCCCGCGCCGGAGGTCTGCCACCGCGACGGCACCCGGCTCACCCCCGTACTCGCCGAGTCCCCGGCGCTCACCGGGCCCCGGCCCGCCCCGCTCGCCTTCACCGCCGACGAGGTGCTGCTGGTCACCGGCGGCACCCGGGGCATCGGGCTGCTCTGCGCCCGGCACTTCGTCGCCCGCCACGGCGTACGACGGCTCGTCCTGACGGGCCGTGAGGCGCTGCCGCCGCGCCACCTGTGGACGGACCCGGCCGCCTGCCCGCCCGCCGTGCGGGCGAAGACCGACGCCGTCGCCGCCCTGGAGGCACAGGGCGTCGAGGTGAGGGTGCTCGCGCTGCCGCTGGACGACGCGGACGCGGTGGCCGAGGCCGTCGCGCACGTCACGTCCACGCTGGGTCCGGTCGCGGGCGTGCTGCATGCGGCGGGCCTCGTCGACACGGAGGATCCGGCGTTCGTCCGCAAGCACGTGAGCGGCATCGCCCGGGTCGTCTCCCCCAAGATCGACGGCACCGTGCACCTGCTCGAGGCCCTCGACCCGCGCGCCCTGCGCTTCGCCGTGCTCTTCTCGTCGGTCTCCGCGGCCTTGCCCGCCCTGGGCGCCGGACAGAGCGACTACGCCATGGGCAACGCCTTCATGGACTACTACGCCCAGGCGCGCGCCCACGAGCTGCCCGTCACCAGCGTCCAGTGGCCGAGCTGGCGCGAGACCGGCTTCGGCGAGGTCACGAACAGGGCCTACACCGACACGGGCCTGCTCAGCATCACCGACGCCGAGGGCCTGGCCTTCCTCGACGACATCCTCACCGCGCCGCGCGGCCCCGTGGTCATGCCGGTCCGGGTCGACGCCGCCCGCTTCGACGTGACCGCCCTCCTGGACGCGCACCCGGCCTCCCCGGCGGCCCCGACCGCCCCGGCCCCCCGGCCCCGTACCGTCGAACCCCGGCAGGACACCGCCGGGTCCGCTTCCCCCAGGGACCGGCTCACCGCCTTCCTCAGCGACACCTTCAGCGAGGAGATCGGCCTCAAGGCAGGCCAGTTGGACGAGGACACCTCCTACGCCGACTACGGCGCCGACTCCATCCTGCTCGCGCAGGTCCTCCAGCGGATCCGCCGGCGCCTCGACGTGCCGCTCGACCCGTCGGTCCTCCTGGAGTACCCGACCCTCAGCGAACTGGTGACCTGGCTCCTCGACACCCACCCGGCGGAGGTCGCCGCGCGCTTCGGTACCGAGCCGGCGCCGTCCGTCGCCGTGCCCTTGCCCCCGGCCGCCGCGCCGGTCCGTACCGAGCCGCGCGCCGCGGCCGAGGAGGCGGACCGCGCGGGCGGCCACCGGGTCGCCGTGGTCGGCATGGCCTGCCGGCTGCCCGGCGCGCCCGGCCTCGACGCCTACTGGGAGCTGCTGTCCCGGGGCCGCCGCGCCGTGCGCGAGGTGCCCGTCGAGCGCTGGGGGCGGCCCACCGGCTTCCGTGCCGGACTCGTCGACGACGTGTACGGCTTCGACGCCGGGCACTTCATGCTTCACGCCGAGGACGTCCGCGCCATGGACCCGCAGGCCCTCGTCCTGCTGGAGGAGAGCCTCAAGGCCGTGCACCACGCCGGCTACCGGGCGGCCGACCTGGAGGGCTCGCGCACCGGCGTGTACGTGGGAGCCCGCAGTGGGCAGCGCCCCGACGGCACGCTGGTCGACGGTGCCCGCAATCCCGTCATGGCGGTGGGCCAGAACTACCTGGCCGCCAACGTCTCCCAGTTCTTCGACTGGCGCGGACCCGCCATGGTCATGGACACCGCCTGCTCGTCCGCGCTGACGGCCATGAAGGTCGCCACCGACGCGCTGGCCGCGGGCTCCGTCGATCTCGCCCTGGTCGCGGGCGTCAGCCTGCTCGCCGACGCCGAGGCGCACGAGCTGTTCCGGCGCCGCGGACTGCTGCGCGCGGACGGCGAGTTCCACATGTTCGACCGCCGTGCGGGCGGCGTCGTCCTCGGCGAGGGCGCGGGCGTCGTCCTGCTCAAGCCGCTCGCCGCGGCCGAGCGCGACGGCGACACCGTGTACGCCGTCGTGGAGGGCCTCGCCGTCAACAACGACGGCCGCACGGCCGGACCCGCCACGCCCAACCCCACCGCCCAGAAGCAGGTGATGCGGGAGGCGCTGCGCCAGGCCGGCTGCGCCCCGCGGCAGGTGGGCCACCTCGACGTCAACGGCTCCGGATCCGAGCTCACCGACCTCCTGGAGCTGAAGGCCGTCCAGGAGGTGTACGGAACGGACCGGACCGCGCCGCTGCACATCGGGTCGATGAAGCCCAACATCGGGCACCCGCTGTGCGCCGAGGGCATCGCCGCGTTCATCAAGGTGGCGCTGACGCTGCACCACCAGCGGTCGGTGCCGTTCCTCTCGGGCGAGCAGCCCATGGAGCACTTCACGATCGACCCCGCCGCGCTCCGCCTGCCCCGTCACGCCGAGCCCGTGGACCTCGCGTACGCGGCGGTGAGCAGCTTCGCCGACGGCGGCACGAACGGACACGTCGTCCTGGGCCGCGCCCCGGCGCGGCTCCCCGGCCACGAGCCGCGCGGCCCCGTGCCGCTCCCGGACCTCGACCGCCGCGACGTCCGCACCGGCGCACCCGTCGCCACCGGCGCACCCGTCGCCACCGCCGAGGCACGGGTGTGGATGCGGCGCGTCGACGCCCGCGACGCCGTCGTGGACGGGCACCGCGTCCACGGGCGCAGGCTGCTGCCCGGCCTCGCCTGGATCGACCTGCTGTACGGCTGCTGCGTCGACCTGGCACCGGACGCGTCCACCGCCGGGCTCGTGCTGCGCGATCTGTCGATCTACAAGCCGCTCGCCGTGGAGGAGGGCGGTGCCGTGGACCTCCGTGTCGAGGCGCGCGCCACGGCCGCGGACGCCTGGCGGATCACCGTCACCGACGCCGTACGCGGCGACGCCGGAGCCCCGGAGCCGTACGTGACCGCCGACGTCCACCTGACGGACGGCACCACCGCCTTCGACGAGACGGTGCCCGCCGACGTCCTCGACGCGCTCCGCGTCCCCGGTGAGGACGCGCGCGACCTCACCGAGGTCTACCGGAGCTTCCGCTCGCGGGAACTCGTCCACTCGGGCGTGATGAAGGCTGTCGGCTCCGTGCGCACCACGTCCGACGCCATCTGGGTGAGCGTGGCGGTCGACGCGTCCGCCGCACCGGGGCACCGGTTCCACCCGGCGCTCATCGACGGCAGCGCGGTGGCGGCGAGCGCCGTCGCCCTGGACGGCGAACCGCGGCTCTTCCTGCCCCTGCACTACGCCTCGTTCCGGGCCGCAGCGCCGCTGGGCCGTGCCTGCCACACGCGCGTACGCCGCGCCGGGATCACGCGCGGGGACGAACTGCTCACCTTCGGGATGGAGTTCTTCGACGAGCACGGCCGCAAGCTGGGCGAGCTGACGGGGCTCACCACCAAGGCGGTGCGCGACGCCGGGCACCTCGACCCCGCGCGGAGCACGACGTCGCAGACGGTGCCCGCGGCCCTGGCCGCACCGGCCGACAGGAACGTTCCCGCGGCCGCCCGGGCGGACGACGCGATGCAGACGCTCGTACGGTCGGTCGTCGCCGGCCGGCTCGGCGTGCCCGAGGACCGGATCGACGGGGGCGCGAGCTACTACGCGCTGGGCCTGGACTCCGCGACGCTGCTGCGGATCGCGGCGGAGCTGGGGGAGCGGCTCGGCACCAAGCTCGCGCCGACGTTGCTGTTCGAGCACGCGTCCGTGTCGGCGCTCGCCGGGCACTTGGCACGCCACCACGAGCCGGTCGAGGTCCCCGCCGCGGCCGTCGCCCCGGCCGGGGCCACCGACGCGCCCGAGGACGCCGGGACGCCGCGCCCCGCCGCGGCCCCGGCCACCACGGACGCCGCCGGCCGGGACATCGCGATCGTCGGCATCAGCGGCCGGTACCCGAAGGCGAGCGGCCTCGCCGAGTTCTGGGAGAACCTCAAGTCCGGGCGCGACTGCGTCGGCGACGTGCCCGAGGACCGCTGGCCCGGCGACACCTTCGCCGGTGAGCGCACACCGTCGGGGCGGCCGGTGTCCCGTCTGGGCGGCTTCCTCGACGACCCCGACTGCTTCGACGCGGAGTTCTTCGGAATACCCGACGCCGAAGCGGCACAACTCGACCCGCAGGAACGGCTGTTCCTCGAAGTGTGCTGGGAGGCCGTCGAGGACGCCGGATACACGCCCGCGGGCCTTGCCGGGACCGGGACCGGGGACGGCGGCCGGCGCGGGGCCGTCGGCGTCTTCGTCGGCGTCATGCACCAGGACTACCTGCTGGTGCAGCACGACGCGGCGGACGGCGCCCCGGCCGCGCCCCTGGCGCTGAACGCCGCGGCCATCGCGAACCGCGTCTCGCACGTCTGCGACTTCCACGGACCCTCCCTCGCGGTCGACGCCGTGTGCGCCTCGTCGCTGAGCGCCGTGCATCTGGCCGTGGAGAGCCTGCGGCGGGGCGAGTGCGACGCGGCCCTCGCGGGAGGCGTGAACCTCTCCCTGCACCCCGCCAAGTACCGTACGTACGGCAGCCTCGACCTGCTGGCGGGCGAGACGCCCTCCCGTTCCTTCGGCGCCGGCGGCGACGGCTACGTGGCGGCGGAGGGCGTCGGCGCGGTGCTCCTGAAGCCGCTCGACCGCGCGCTCGCCGACGGCGACGCCGTGTACGCCGTCATCAAGGGCACCGCGGTCAACCACTCCGGGCGCACCCCCGGCATCCGGGTGCCGTCCGTCGCCGCGCAGGCGGAACTCATCGAGACCTGCCTGGAGCGTGCCGGGGTCGACCCCGGCACGATCGGCTACCTCGAAGCCCACGGCACGGGCACCGAGATCGGCGACCTCATCGAAGTGCAGGGGCTGCGCAGGGCCTTCGAGAAGCACACCGACGCCAAGGGCTACTGCGCGCTCGGCTCGGTCAAGTCCGCCATCGGCCACGCCGAGGCGGCCGCCGGGATCAGCGGGCTCACCAAGGCGGTCCTCCAGCTCCACCACCGCACCCTGACGCCGCTCGTCGGCGGCGCCGGGACCAACCCGTACCTCGACCTCGCCGACTCGCCGTTCCGGCTCCAGACGGAGCTCGCGGAGTGGACGGTGGACGCCGGCGGCCCCGGCACGCCGCGCCGCGCCGGAGTGAGCGCGTTCGGCGCCACGGGCACCAACGCCCACGTCGTCGTCGAGGAAGCGCCACCGGTGCTCGACCACGCCCTGCGGGGCGACCCGGCGGCCCCCGTGCTCGTGCCGCTGTCGGCGACCGACGGCGACCGGCTGCGCGCCCACGCGGACAGGCTGCTGCGCTTCCTGGACACCAAGGAGGGTGCCGCGCTCGCCCCCGCGGCCCTGGCCCGCACCCTGCAGACCGGGCGCGTGGCCCTGGCCGAGCGGGCGGTGATCCTCGCGCACGGCCTGGACGAGGTCCGCGAGGGCCTGGAGGCCCTGGCCCGCGGCACCGACGCCGACGGCACCGGCGTCCGGGTGTGGCGCGGCCGCGTGCCGGAGACGACCGCGGAGGCACGGCTCCTCGACGAGGACGACGTGCGCGCCGAACTCGTCGGCCGGTGGGCGGCACGGGGCAAGTGGGACAAGATCGCCGAGCTGTGGCTCGACGGCTACGCGGTCGCCTGGCCCGCCCCGCACGGCACGGCGGCCCCGCGGCGCGTGCACCTGCCCACGTACCCGTTCGCCAAGCGGCGCCACTGGGTCGCGACGCCCGGACGCACCACCACCGCGCCGGCCCCGACGAACACCGCGACGGTCCCCGCCCCCGCGACCGGTGGCGTCCACTGGCACTTCGTCCCGGACGGCGCGGCGCCGCCCGCCTCCGCCCACCGGGCCGACCTCCCCGCACCGGAGAAGGCCCACGGCTATCTGCGCCAGCTCCTCGCCGCCCGCGTGGGACGCCCCGCACGGGACATCGGCCCGCACGACGGGCTGATCGACCTCGGCCTGACGTCGCTCGGAGCCGTCGGACTCAGCAAGGACCTGGCGGCCACGGTCGCCCCGGGCTTCCTGCCCAGCGCCCTGTTCGAGTACGGCACCGTCGCCGAACTCGCCGGGCACCTGGCGGCGCAGTGGCCCGCCGGCCTGGCACGCCTCGTCGCCGCTCGCCCGGAGACCCCCGGAAGCGACCGGCCGGCCCCCGGGGCGGACGAACGGCCCACCGCGCCCGACGTCCTGGACGTCCTCGAGTGCCTGCGCACCGGGGCGCTGCACCTCGACGACGCCATCGCGCTCCTCGACGAAGAGAGTTACGGGAAGTGAAGCACGAGCTCAGCGCCCTCATCGCGGACTACAAGGCGGGCAGGGTCGACGCCCGTGAGGTCGGCGACCTCCTGCGCGACCTGCGCGACCGGGCCGGGGAGCCCCGGCCCGCCGGGGAGTCCGCCCACCCCCTCTCCGAGGGCCAGCGCGGACTGTGGGCGCTCCAGCGGGCGTACCCGGACATGGCCGCGTACAACGTGCCGCTGTGCTTCCGCGTCAGCGGCCTGGACACGGCGGTGTTCCAGGACGCCTGCCGGGCGCTGCTCGTACGCCACCCCGCGCTCAGCACCGTGATCCGCCAGGACGCGGGGGAGCCGACGCAGTCCTTCGACCCCGCCCGGGCCCTCGACTTCGCGACGGTCGACCTGACGGACACGCGCGACGAGGGCGAGGCCCTGGCCGCCGTCGAACGTGCGAGCAAGCAGGTGTTCTCCCTCGGCGGGGCGGCGGGGCAGGACGGCGACCGGCTGTTCCGCGTCCGCGTCTTCGACCGCCCGGCGGGCGAACGCATCGTCCTGATCGTCGTCCATCACATCGTCTTCGACGGCACGTCGGCGAGTCTCGTACTGAGCACCCTGTTCGAGGAGTACGAGGCGCGGCTGAAGGGCGTCCCGGCCGCGAGCCGCACCTCCGAGGACGCCGCGGGCTTCCACCACTTCGTCCGCGAGGAGCGCCGCACCCTCGCCGGGCGCGCCGCCGAGCGCCTGCCCTACTGGCGCGAGCGGCTGGCCGCGCCCCTGCCCGTCCTCGACCTGCCCGCCGACCGCCCGCACACGGCCCTCGCCGACCGCTTCGCCGGAAGGACCCTCGTGACCGAGGTGCCCGCCGGACTGGCCGCGCGTGTCGCCGAGTTCGCCGCCGCACGGCGCACCTTCGTGTCCACGGCCATGCTCACCGCCTACGCGGCGACCCTGGCGACGTACTCCGACGCCCGCGAACTCGTCGTCGGCATGCCCGTGAACGAGCGCGACGACGCCCTCGCCCGGACCGTCGGCCTGATGATCAACATGGTGCCGGTCCGCGTCGCGCTCCCGCCCGACGAGCCCTTCGAGCGGCTCGTGACCCGCGCGCAGCGGGACGTCTCCGACGACCTGCTGCACGGCCACCCCTTCCCGGCGCTCGTGCGGGACCTCGCGCCCGGGACCCCGGCCGGGCGCTCCCCGGTGTTCCAGACGGCGTTCGTCTTTCAGGACGTCCTCGACGGCATCGCCGGCGCCGACCGGCCCTACCGGCTCGTCGAGGAGCTGCACCAGGAAGGGGAGTACGAACTCTCCGTCGAGGTGTGGCCCGGCGGCGGGGGCTACGCGCTGTACTGGAAGTACCAGCCGGAGCTGTACGGCCACGCCTTCGTCGAGGAACTGGCGTCTCGCTTCCTGGACGTCCTGGCGGCGGCGTGCGAAGAGCCGCGCACGACCGTGGCCGCGCTGCGGCGGCGGAGCGGCGAGCGGTGCGTGCAGGACCTCGTCGACGAGACCGCGCGCCGCACCCCGGACGCGGTCGCCGTGGCCGGTCAGGAGGAGATCCTGACCTACGAGGCGGTCGGCGCCCGCAGCGCCGCGCTGGCCGCCTGCCTGGTGGCGCGGGGCGTGCGGCGCGGTGACCTGGTGGCGGTGCTCCTCGACCGCTCGCCCGACCTCGTGGTGACCCTGCTCGGCATCCTCAAGGCGGGCGCCGCGTACGTCCCCCTCGATCCGGAGCTGCCCGCGGCCCGGCTCACGGACATCGTGACCGACAGCGGCGCCCCGCTGATCGTGACCCAGGCCCGGCACGAGGTCCGCGCGCGGGGCCTGACGGACGGCAGCGGCACCGCCGCGCCCGGGCTGTTCGTGCTCGACGAGGAGCGGGACGCCCTCGCGGCCGCCCTCGGCACCGGACCGGTCGCCGTCCCCGTGACCGCCGACGACCTGGCGTACGTCATCTACACGTCGGGCAGTACAGGACGCCCCAAGGGCGTGATGATCCCGCACCGGGGCTTCACCAACCTGCTCGGCTCACTGCGCCGCGAGCCGGGCATGACCGCGGCCGACACCCTCCTCGCCGTCACCACCGTCAGCTTCGACATGGCCCAGGTCGAACTGCTCCTGCCGCTGGTGTGCGGGGGCCGCGTCCACGTCTGCGACGGGCCGGCCGTCAAGGACGTGGAGCGGCTCAAGGAACGCATCGCCAGGGTGCGGCCCACGGTCATGCAGGCGACCCCGGCGACATGGAGCATGCTGTTCCACTCGGGCTGGCGCAACACCGAGGGCGTCCGGGTCTTCTGCGGCGGCGAGGCGCTGCCCCGCACGCTCAAGGAGTTCTTCCGCGACACCGGGACCGAGGCCTGGAACCTGTACGGGCCGACGGAGACCACCGTGTACTCCACCGGCGGCCTCGTCCGCCACGACCGGCCGACCACCATCGGCAGGCCCGTCGCCCACACCCGGGTCCACATCCTCGACGAGCGGCTGCGCCCGGTGCCCCACGGGGAGACCGGCGAGCTGTGCATCGCGGGGAAGGGCCTCGCCCGGGGCTACGTGGGCCGGCCCGACCTCACCGCGGAGAAGTTCGTCGATCACGAGCTGGTGCCCGGCGGCAAGCTCTACCGCACCGGGGACCTGGCCCGCTGGACCGAGGACGGCGAGATCGACTACCTGGGCCGGAAGGACTTCCAGGTGAAGATCCGCGGCTACCGCGTCGAACTGGGCGACATCGAGTACCACCTGGGCCGCCACCAGGGCGTCGCCGAGTGCGTCGTCGTCGCGCGCGGCGACGACGGCGCCAGGCAGCTCGTGGCCTACTACGTGCCGCGCGGTGCGGGCGTCCGCGCCGCCGCCTTCAAGGAGCACCTGCGCGCGCTGCTGCCCGCGTACATGGTCCCGGACTTCTACGTGCCGCTCGACGCCGTCCCGCTGACGGACAGCGGCAAGGTCGACCGCACCGCCCTGATGCGGCGCGAGGTGTCCGCCGCGCCCGCCCCGGCCGCGCGCACCGAGCGGTCCGGGAAGCCCTCCCGCGACGTCGAGCGCGACGTCCTCGCCTGCTGGCGGGAGGTCCTGGAGGTCCGGGACCTCACCCCGGCCGTCTCCTTCTTCGAGTCCGGCGGCAACTCGCTGTCGGCGGTCGTCCTCGCGGACCTCATCAGCCGCCGGCTCGGGGTGCCGTTCGCCGCCGCCGACCTGTTCAAGTACGCCACCCCCGCCGACGTCGCCGCGCATGTGCGGGAGCAGGCGCCGGACCACGCGGAGCACGAGGAGCCGCTGTCCGTCGCCTCCACTCCCGAGCCGGAGCCGGAGCCGGAGCCGCAGCGCGCCTCCCTGCCCGAGGACGCCGTCGCCGTCGTCGGCATCTCCTGCCGCTTCCCCGACGCCCGCGACCACTGGGAGTTCTGGGAGAACCTCAAGCGCGGCCACGCCTCCGCGGGCCGCTGGAGCGAGGCGGAGCTGCGCGCGGCCGGCGTGCCCGAACGCGTCCTGCGCGACCCGGACTTCGTGCCGCTGCGCTCGGGACTCGACGGCAAGGAGGAGTTCGACGGCGCGTTCTTCCGCCTCTCGCCCCAGCACGTCGAGCTGATGGACCCGCAGTTCCGCCAGGTCCTGCTGCACGCCTGGAAGGCCGTCGAGGACGCGGGCCGCGACCACCGGGAGATCCCGAACACCGGGGTGTACGTCTCCACCGGCAACCACCACTACGGCGCCCCGGACGACACCGGCGAGACGCCCGCCGCGGTCATCGAGGACCCCCGGCAGTACCTGTCGTGGGTGATGAGCCAGAGCGGCACCGTCGCCTCCATGGTGTCCTACCAGCTCGGCTTCGGCGGCCCGAGCATGTCCGTGCACTCCAACTGCTCCTCCTCACTGAGCGCGCTCGCCCTCGCCGCCCGCGCCGTGCAGACCGGCGAGACGGACTTCGCCCTGGTGGCGGCGGCCTCGGCGAACAGCGTCGACGGGCTCGGCTACGTCCACAAGGCGGGCCTCAACCTGTCCGGCGACGGCCGCGTCAAGGCGTTCGACGCGGACGCCGACGGCATGGCGGGCGGCGAAGGCGTCGTGGCCCTGCTCGTCCGCCGCGCGGCCGACGCCGTCGCCGACGGCGACCACATCTACGGACTGCTGCGCGGCATCGGCGTCAACAACGACGGCGGCGACGCCACCGGCTTCTACAGCCCCAGCGTCAACGGCCAGTCGCGCCTCATCCGGCAGGTCCTCGACCGCACCGGCGTCGACCCGCGCACCATCGGCTACGTCGAGGCCCACGGCACCGGCACGAAGCTCGGCGACCCCGTGGAGGTCGCCGCGCTCACCGAGGCGTACCGCGCCCATACCGACGACACCGGCTACTGCGGCATCGGCTCGGTGAAGACGAACCTCGGCCACCTCGACACCGCGGCCGGACTCGCCGGTTCGGTCAAGGTGCTCCTGAGCCTCTACCACGCGCAGCTCCCGCCGACGCTCCACTACCGCGAGCCCAACCCCCAACTCCGCCTGGAGACGTCGCCGTTCCACGTCGTCGACCGACTGCGCGACTGGCCCGCCGGCACCGGGCCGCGCCGCGCCGCGCAGAGCTCCATCGGCCTCGGCGGAACCAACGCCCACGCCGTCTTCGAGGAGTACGTCCGCACCGCCGACACCCCGGCGCGCGCCGACGGCGCGGGCGCGCCGCAGCTGGTGCCGCTGTCCGCCCGCACGCGTGACGACCTCGTGCGCGCGGCCGCCGCGCTGCGCCGGCACCTGACAGGCCCGCGCGCCGCCGCGCTGCGCCTCGACGACGTCGCGCACACGCTGCGCACCGGCCGGGTCGCCATGGCCTGCCGCGTGGCGTTCGTGGTGCGGGACCTGGAGAGGCTGGCCGCCGAACTCGACGCGTTCGTACGGGACCCGGACGGCGAGGACACCGCGCGCCGCTTCACCGGACCCGCGGCGGGCCCCACCGGGGGCGCCGCGCGCAAGCACACCGCGCGGCTGGCCCGCGCGCTCGCCGACGGCAAGCCGAAGAAGGCGGCCAGGGCCTGGGCGCGCGGTGCCGACGCCGACTGGAGCCGGCTCACCGGGCAGCGGCCCGCCCGCCGCGTGAGCCTGCCCGGGTACGCCTTCGCGCCGGTGGCCCACCCGTACCCGGCCCGCGCGCCGCACGCCCGCGCCGCCGCGCCCCGCCCGGGCGAGACCCCCGGCGCACCGCTCGCGCACCCGTTGCTGCACGAGAACGTGTCGCGGTTCGACGAGCAGCGCTACCGCTCCGCCTTCACCGGCGACGAGTTCGTCCTGCGCGACCACGTCGTCGACGGCAGGAAGCTGCTGCCCGCCGTCGCGAGCCTGGAGATGGCCTGCACGGCCGTACGACGGGCCCTGCCCGAGGACGCCGGGCGGCGCATCTTCCTGAGGAACGTGACGTGGGCGCGCCCCGTCGTCGTGGGCGACGGCGGCAGGCAGGTGGAGTTCACGCTCACCCGCGACGGCACGTCCCCCTCCGGACCGTTGACCTTCGCCCTCCTGACGGACGGCGACCAGGTGTGCGTCCAGGGCCGCGCCGTCACCGGGGCGGCCGCCCCGCCGCCCCGCGTCGACCTCGACGACCTGCGCGACCGGCTGCGCCTCACGCCCCTCGCGGGCGAGGACGTGTACGCGCACATCGCCCGCGCGGGCGTCGCCTACGGCGCCGGCTTCCGCCTCGTGCACGTGCTGCACCGGGGCGAGCGCGACGGGCGCCGCGAGGTGCTCGCCGAACTGCGGCTGCCCGCGCACCTGCGCGCCACCGCGGACGCGTACGCCCTCCACCCGAGCTTCCTCGACGCCGCCGTGCACGCCTCGCTCGGCCTGGACCCCGCCTTCGACTCCGCCACGGCCGTCCCGGTCGCGGACGGCACCACACGGGTGCCCTTCGCCCTCGACCGGCTCGACGCGCACGCGCCGTTCGACGAGACGATGTACGCCTGGGTGCGCCCGGCGGCGCGGCGTGCCACGGGTGCGGAACGCGTCCTCGACATCGACCTCGTCGACCCGGCCGGCCGGGTCTGCGCCACGCTGCGCGGCCTCGCCTACCGCGCCCTGACCGCCCCCGGCCGCCGGGAGCCCGCCCGCCCCGAGGCCGCCCGAGCCTCCGAGCTGCGCACGCTCCTCCCGGTGTGGGAGCCCCGGCACCCCGCCGAGGCCTCCGCCCCGGCCGACGGTCCGCGAGGCGCGGTGCTCGTCCTCGACGCCGACCGCAGGCTGCGCGCCGAACTGGCCGCGCTCCACCCCGGCCACCAGCGCGTCGACCTGCCCGACGGCGCGTCCGTCGACGACATCGCCGCACTGATCCGCACCGCCTGTGCCGCCGTCGGCGGCCGGATCGCCCGGATCGTCTGGGTCGCCCCCGCCGAGCACCCCGACGGCATGGTCCAGGGCCAGGAGCGCGGCGCCGTCGAGGTCTTCCGGATCGTCAAGGCCCTGCTGGCCCTCGGCCACGGTACGCGCGACCTCGCCTGGTCCCTCTACACGTTCGGCACCCAACGCGTCCGCGACCACGACCCGGTCGCGGCCACGCACGCGAGCGTCCACGGCCTGGCGGGCAGCCTCGCCCAGGAGCACACGCGCTGGACGGTCGACCTCGTCGACCTTCCGCACCCGGACTCCGGCGACCGCGCGGGCGACCGCCTGGGCGAGGAGCGGCACCTCACCGGCGTGCGCCCCGGCACCACCGTGGCCCTGCGCGGCGGCCGCTGGTTCTCCCAGGAACTGCTGCCCACCACCGCCCCGGAACCGGCCGCGGGCCCCTACCGGCACGGCGGCGTCTACGTCGTCATCGGCGGCGCGGGCGGCATCGGCGGACTGTGGAGCCGCTACATGGTCGACCGGTACCGCGCGACGATCGTGTGGATCGGCCGGCGCCCCCCGACCGGCGCGGTCGGGCGGAGCCTCGCCGGCCTCGCCGAGCGGGCCCGCGCCGCGGGCGCGGCGGCCCCCTCCTACGTCCAGGCCGACGCCCGCGACGACGCGAGCCTGCGGGCCGCCCACGCGCGCATCAGGCGGGAGCACCCGCGCGTCGACGGCGTCGTGCACTCCGCGATCGTCCTCGCCGACAAGACCCTCGCGCACATGGACGAGGACCGCTTCCGCGCCGCCCTGACCGCGAAGGCCGACGTCGGTGTCCGCGTCGCCGACGTGTTCGGGGCCGAGCCGCTGGACTTCCTGCTGTTCTTCTCCTCGGTGGAGAGCTTCGTCAGGGCCCCGGGCCAGGCCAACTACGCCGCGGGCTGCACCTTCAAGGACGCCCTCGCGCACGCCCTGAACCAGCGCGGCACCACCGTGGCCAAGACGGTCAACTGGGGCTACTGGGGCGTCGCCGGCGTCGTCAGCGACTCCTTCTACCGCGAGCGGATGGCCGCCGCCGGAGTCGACTCGCTCGACCCCGACGAGGCGTTCACCGCCCTGGAGTCCTTCCTCGCGGGCGAGCACGGCCAGATCGCGCTGATGCGCACCTTCGGCGACGAGGCGCTGCGCGGCCTCGCCCTGGACGAGCGGCAGGGGCACCACCGTCCCGCGCTGCCCTCCGTGCGCGACGCCGTCGTGGCCGCCCACCGCGCGCCGCACGGCGAAGTGGAACGGCTGCGCCGCTTCCTGCCGCACCCGCGCGTGCGCGAACTCACCCTGCGCCTGCTGTACGCGACGCTCCGCGACCTCGGCGCCGAACGCCCGGACCGGACCGGGCACCGCGTCCTGCCCCGGTACGCGCGCTGGCTGGCGGAGAGCCACCGGCTGTTCGCCGAGGCCGGACCCGCTCTCGCCGCACACGACCAGGACAGCGCGGAGCTGTGGCGGCAGTGGCGGGCCGACCGTGACGGCCGGCAGGCGGGCGACAACCAGCGCGCGCAGACCGACCTGGTCGAGTCCTGCCTCGAAGCCCTGCCGGACGTCCTCACCGGCGCCCGCCAGGGAACCGAGATCCTCTTCCCCGGCTCCTCGCTGTCCCGCGTCGAGGGCGTCTACCGCGGCGACCCGGTCGTCGACTACTTCAACGACAGGCTCAGCGTGCTCCTCGCCGACGCCGTGCGCGCCTGGGGCACGGCCGAGCCGGGGCGGCGGCTGCGCATCCTGGAGGTCGGGGCCGGGACCGGCGCCACCAGCGTCAAGGTCCTCACGGCCCTCGAACCGTTCGGCGACCGCATCGCCGAATACCACTACACCGATCTGTCCAAGGCCTTCCTGTTCCACGCCGAGGAGCGCCTGAAGCCCCGCTACCCGCACGTGACCACCGGCATCTTCGACGCCGAGCACGCGCCCGGGCCGCAGGGCCTCGCCCTCGGCGGCTTCGACGTCGTCGTGGCCACGAACGTCCTGCACGCCACCGCCGACATCTCCCGCACCCTGCGCAACGTCAAGGCGACCTTGCGGGAGGGCGGCCTGCTCCTCCTCAACGAGATGAGCCGCAACACCCTCTTCGCGCACGTCACGTTCGGCCTCACGGACGGCTGGTGGCGGTACCGGGACGCGGCCCTGCGCATCGCCGGCAGCCCGGTGCTCTCCGCCGAGAGCTGGCGCGAGGTCCTGGAGGACGAGGGGTTCCGCACCGGCGCCCAGCCGGACGCCGAGGCCCACGCCCTGGGACAGATGCTGCTCGTGGCCGAGAGCGACGGACGGTTCCGCACGACGGACGCCCCCCGGACGCCCGCGGCCCAGGCAGCGCCCCGGCCCGCCTCCTCCTCCTCCGGCACGCGGCCCGAGCCCGCCGCGGCCGCGCCCCCCGCGGACGACGAGGCAGAACTGCGCGCACGGACCGCCGACTACTTCGAGCGGCTGCTGCGCGAGGCCCTGCACTTGGCGGACGAGAACCTCGACCCGACCAGGGACCTGCACGACTACGGCCTCGACTCCATCCTCGTAACCGGCATGAACAGCACCGTGTCCCGCGACTTCGCGGACGTCAGCAGCACCCTGTTCTTCGAACTGCGCACGCTGGACGAGCTCGTCGAGCACTTCGTGGAGCGGCGGCGCCCGGAGCTGAGGACGCTCTTCGGCCTCGGAAGCCGGGGCACCGGCGGCGCGCAGGGCGGACGGGCCGAGGGTGCCCGGGGATCCGACGCCTCCCTCACCGACCGGGCCGTCGCGTACGTCACCGGCCTCGTCGCCGAGACCCTGAAGCTCGACCCCGAGCGGTTCGACGTGGACGCCGACCTGTTCGGCCTCGGCCTCGACTCCATCCTCGTGGTCCAGCTGAACAACACGCTCGGCCGGGACTTCGAGGACCTCAGCAGCACGCTGTTCCTCGACCGGCCGACGGTCCGCGGCGTGGCCGCGTACCTCACGGAGACGTACGCGGCACGCCTGGCCGAGGTCCTGGGCACGGCGGCCCCCGCGGCCCCGCCGCGGGAAGACACCCTCCCGGTACCGGTGAGCACAGGGGTCCGGGAGGTCCGGTCGGCTGCCGAGGCCCGGCGCGGGCCCGAGCGGCAGTCCGCCGACATCGCCGTCGTGGGCCTCGCGGGACGCTACCCGGGCGCCGACAGCCCGGCCCGCCTGTGGGAGAACCTGACCCGGGGGGAGAGCGCGGCCGCGCCCTACCCGGCCGACCGCTGGTGGTGCGACTGGCAGGGCGGGGAGCGCCCCTGGGGCGGCTTCCTCGACGACGTGGCCTCCTTCGACGCCGCGTACTTCGGCATCGACGAGCGCGAGGCCGCGGCCATGGACCCGCAGGAGCGGCTGTTCATCGAGACCGCGCACGGCGCCGTGCAGGACGCGGGCTACACGCCCGCGGCCCTCGCGGGACACGGCCGCGTCGGCGTGTTCGTGGGCGTCATGAACGCCACGTACAACGGACGCACGGCCTACTCCTCCATCGCCAACCGCACCTCGTACCTCTTCGACTTCCAAGGGCCGAGCGTGGCGGTCGACACGGCCTGCTCCGGGTCACTGACGGCCCTGCACCTGGCCGTGCAGAGCCTGCTGTCCGGCGACAGCGCCTGCGCGGTGGCGGGCGGCGTCAACCTGGTCCTGAACACGGACCACTTCGACGTGCTCCGCGAGCACGGCCTGCTGTCACCGGGCGAGCGGTGCCGCCCCTTCTCCGAGCACGCGGACGGGTTCCTCGTGGCGGAAGGCGTCGGCGCCGTGGTGCTGCGGCCGCTGCGCGACGCGGTGGCCGCGGGCGACCACGTCTACGGCGTGATCAAGGGCAGCGCCGTCAACTCCGGGGGCCGCACCAGCCGGTACGGCATGCCGAGCCCGGACGCGCAGCGCGACGTCGTCACCCGCGCTCTCACCCGCGCCGGGGTCACGCCGGACACGGTCAGCTACGTGGAGGCCCACGGCACGGCGACGCCCCTCGGCGACTCCCTGGAGATCTCCGCGCTCAGCCGCGCCTTCGCCGGCCACCGCCCGGGGCAGTACTGCGCGGTCGGTTCGCTCAAGTCCAACCTCGGCCACTGCGAGAGCGCCTCCGGCATCGCGGGCCTCACGAAGGTCCTGATGCAGCTGCGCCACGGCATGCTCGCGCCCTCGATCAACGCCGAGGACCTCAACGCCGGCATCGTCTTCAAACAGTCGCCGTTCCACGTCCAGCGCGCACTCGCCCCCTGGAACCCGGTCGACGCCGACGGGCGCCCCCTGCCGCGGCGCGCGGGCCTCTCCTGCTTCGGCGCGGGCGGCTCGAACGCACACCTGATCATCGAGGGATACGAGAACATGCCCGAGGACGAGGCACGCACCGACGAGGCCTGCCTGGTCCCGCTGTCGGCGCACACCCCCGAGCAGCTGCGCACGGCCGCCGGGCGGCTGGCCGCACACCTGGGCGACGCGGAGCGCGAGCGGCGCCCGCTGCCGCTGCGCGACCTCGCGTACACCCTTCAGACCGGCCGCGACGAACTGCCGGTACGCCTCGCGCTCGTCGTCCGCTCCACCACCGAACTCGGCGCGGCGCTCACGGAGTTCGGTGAGCACGGCGTCGTGGAGCCCGGCCGGTACGCCGACCTCACCAGCACCAGCACCAGCACCAGCACCAGCACGGGTAAGAGGCCCGTGGCGGGCGGCGTGGCCGGTGACCCGTACGCGGCGGCCCGTGCCTGGCTGACCGGAGCGAGTGTCCCGTGGGACGAGCTGCACGCCGGGCGCCCGCCGCGCCGCGTCAGCCTGCCGACGTACCCGTTCGCGCGCCGCGCCCACTGGTACGAGCCCGCTGTCGGCGCGCCGCCCCGGGCCGACGGGCCCGCGTCCGGCACCTCGGGCGAGGCACACCCAGCACCGCGTCCCGCGAGCGGCACCGCCGACCTCCGCGCCTGGCTGCGCGCCGCGCTGGCCGACGAGCTGGACGCGGCGCCCCACGAGGTGGCCACCGGCCGCGAGTTCGCCGCGCTCGGCGTCTCGTCGATGGGCCTGGTGCGCCTGGCCAGGCGGGTGCGCGACGAGCTCCACGCGGACTTCGCATCGGCCGCGCTCTTCGAGCACCGGACCGTGGACGCCCTGGCCGCGCACCTCCGCGGCCTCCTCCCGCCGGCGGTGCGGATCCCGGACGGGGCCGACGCGTTCGTGCCGCACCCGCTGTCCGAAGGGCAGCGGGGCCTGTGGAGCCTCCAGAGGTCCGCACCCGACGCGAGCGTGTACAACGTGCCGCTCTGCTTCGAGGTGTCCGGCCTCGACCTCGGCGCCCTGCGCACCGCCTTCGACGTCGTCCGCGTCCGCCACCCGCTGCTCGCGGCCGTCGTACGACGGGACGGCGACCGCCTCGAGTTCGTCCGGCCCGAGACCGCGCGGGCGGCGCTCACCGAGCACGAGCCGGCCGCGACGGACCGCGGCGAGGTGCGCGCACGGCTGCGCGCGCACGCCAGGGAACCGTTCGACCTGGAGAACGGCCCGCTGTGCCGGCTGAGCGTCTTCCACGGCGCCCCGGGCACGGACACCTCCTGGGTGCTCCTGAACGCCCACCACCTCGTCCTGGACGGCGCCTCCGCCGTCGTCCTCGTCAAGGACCTGCTGGCCGCCTACCGGAGCGCCGCCGAGGGCGCCGCCCCGCCGCCGGCCGCCGCGTCCGCGCCGTACGCCGAGTTCGTCGCCGCCGAGGCCGGCCTGCTGGCCGGGGACGAGGGCGCGGCCCGGCTCGCGTTCTGGCGCGGCCGGCTGGCCGCGCTGCCGCCCGCCCCCGCCTTCCCCACGGACCGGCCGCGCTCCGCCCCGGAGCGGGGGCGGCACGGCGCCACTGAGGTCCTGCGGCTGCCCGCGGACCTCGGCGACCGGGTCCGCCGGTTCGCCCGCGAGCGGGGCGTCTACCCGTCCGCGGTGTTCCTCGCCGCGCACCAGGTCCTGCTGCGGCAGTACACGCGGCAGGACGACCTCGTCGTCGGCATGCCGGTGAGCACCCGGACCGGCCGCTTCGACGGCACGGTCGGCCACTTCGTGACCATGGTGCCGGTCCGGACCAGGACGTCCGGCGGCCGCACGTTCGCCGAGCTGTGCGCGGACGTCCAGGGGACCCTGATCGACGCCCTCGCGCACGCCTACCCGTTCGGGCCGCTGGTCCGCGAGCTGGGCCTGGGCACGGCCGACGGCACCGCCCCGGTGTTCCGCAACGCCTTCATGTACCAGGACTGGCACGAGGACGTCACGGCGAGGGCCCCCGGCGTGCGCTACGTCGAGGGCATCCACCAGGAAGGCGAGTACGAACTCGTCGTGGAGGTCATCGAGCCGCACGCCGCCGAGGACGCGTACACCGTCAAGGCGAAGTACGACCCGGCCCTGTTCGACGCCGTGACCGTGGACCGGCTGCTGCGGCAGTACGCCCACCTCCTGGAGTCGGCCCCGGCCATGGACCCGCGCCGGCCGCTCGACGACTGCTCGGCGGCCTCGCCGCAGGAGCTCCACACCCTCGAGGTGGAGTGGAACGACACCGCCGTCACCCAGCCGGAGCGGTGCGTCCACGACCTGTTCGCCGAGCAGGCGGCCCGCACCCCGGAAGCGGTCGCGCTCGTCGCGGGCACCGAGTCCGTGACGTACGCGCGCCTCGACGAGCGCACCCGGGCGCTCGCCGCACGGCTGCGCGCGACCGGCGTGCGGCCGGGCCAACTCGTCGCCGTGTACCTGGAGCGCTCCGTCGACCTCGTCGTCGCCCTGCTCGCCACGCTGCGCGCCGGGGGCGCCTACATCCCCCTCGACCCGGACTACCCGCGCGAGCGGATCGCCCACATCCTCGACGACGCCGTGCCCGCCGTGCTGCTCACCCACACCGCGCTGCGCGCACGGTCCGCGGACCTCGACCGGCCCGGCCAGCGGCTGCTCGTGCTCGACGACCCCGGCGCCGACCCGGAGGCCGGAGAGCCGGGCAAGGGCGCGGCTCCCGGCGCCGAGGACCCCGCGTACGTCATCTACACCTCCGGCAGCACGGGCCTGCCCAAGGGCGTCGTGGTGCCCCACCGCGCGCTCACCAACTTCCTGTGCGCGATGGCGAAGCGGCCGGGCCTCGGCGCGGCCGACCGGGTCCTCGCGGTGACGACGCACAGCTTCGACATCGCCGCCCTGGAGCTCTTTCTGCCGTTGGTCACCGGCGCCGAGTGCCATCTCAGCGACCCCGCGACCGCGCGCTCCGGCGACCGGCTCGCCGCGCTGATCGCGCGCGTGCGGCCCACCGTGATGCAGGCGACCCCCGCGACGTGGACGATGCTGCTGCACGCGGGCTGGACCAACGCCGACGGCCTGCGTGTGCTGTGCGGCGGCGAGGCGCTGTCCGCGTCGCTCGCCGAGCGCCTCACCGGACTCGGCGGCGAGGTGTGGAACCTGTTCGGGCCCACCGAGACCACCGTGTGGTCCACGGTCGCCCGCGTCGAGGCGGGCCGCCGCGTCACCATCGGGCACCCCATCGACAACACCCGGATCCACATCCTCGACAAGAGCGGCGCCACAGCCCCCGTCGGCGTGCCCGGCGAGCTGTGCATCGCGGGCGACGGGCTGGCGCTCGGCTACCTCGACAAGCCCGGGCTCACCGCCGAACGGTTCCCCGCCGATCCCTTCGCACCGGGCGGCAGGCTGTACCGCACCGGCGACCTGGCGCGGCGCCTCGCGGACGGCGCGATCGAGTGCCTGGGGCGCATCGACTCTCAGGTGAAGGTGCGCGGCTTCCGCGTCGAGCCGGGCGAAGTCGAGCACGCCCTGACCCGGCATCCCGCCGTGCGCGAGTGCGCCGTCGTCGCCGGGGCCGAGCCGGCGACCGGCGCCACCCGGCTCGTCGCCTACTGGACCGGAACGGACGCCACCGCGCGCGAGCTGACCGAGCACCTGCGCCGCACCCTGCCCGCGTACATGGTGCCCGCCCTCGTCCTGCCGGTCGAAGGACTGCCGCAGACCCCGAACGGCAAGGTGGACCGGCTCGCCCTGGCGCGCCGGCCGATCACGCTGCCGGACGAGCCCGCGGCGGAGCCGGGCGCGACCCGGCAGCCCGCCGACGGCGCTGTGCGGGAGGGCGACGTCCTCGCCGTGTGGCGGGATGTGCTCGGCATCGCCGGGCTCCGCCCCACCGACGCCTTCCTGGACGCGGGCGGCAACTCCGTCCTCGCGGTGGTGCTCGCCGACCGCGTCGCTGAGCGCTTCGGCGTGCCCTTCACGGCGGCGGACGTCTTCGGCTGCGTCGACGCGGCCGGCACGGCCGCACGGCTGCGCGAGGGCCTCGGCGCGGAGCGCCGGCCGGACGCCGAGGCCCGCACCGGCCACGCGCCCCGGGCCGAGCACGCGGCCCCGGCCGCCGCGGAGCAGCCCGCCCACCTCGAAGGGGCCGTCGCCGTGATCGGCGTCTCCGTCGGCCTTCCCGGCGCCGACGACCACCGCGCGTTCTGGCGCAACCTCGTCGCGGGCACGGAGAGCGTGGAGCTGTGCACGGCGGACGAGCTGCGCCGCCTCGGCGTCGACGAGGACCTGATCCAGGACCCGGCGTACGTGCCGGTCCGCGCGAGCATGCGCGGCAAGGGCCACTTCGACCACGCCTTCTTCCAGGTGTCGGCGCGCGACGCCGAACTGATGGACCCGCAGGCGCGCCAGCTGCTCCAGCACGCCTGGAAGGCCGTCGAGGACGCCGCGTACCTGCCCGGTGACATCGCCGACGCGGCGGTGTACATGTCCACCGCCAACTCCCTCTATCAGGCGCCCGTCACGGGCCCCGGCACACGCCGCGACTCGGAGGCCCTCGTCGGCTTCCTCCAGGCCCAGCCCGGTACCGTGCCGACGACCGTGTCGCACCGGCTCGGCCTGCGCGGACCGAGCCTGTTCGTGCACAGCAACTGCTCATCGGGGCTGGCCGGTCTCGCCCTCGCCTGCCAGGGCATCCAGTCGGGCCAGACCACGCACGCCCTGGTCGGCGGCTGCGCGATGTACGGCGAGGAGACCGTCGGCCACCTCCACGAGGAGGGCATGACGCTGTCGCCCGACGGGCACTGCAGGCCGTTCGCCGCGGACGCCCGCGGCATGGTCGGCGGCGAGGGCACCGTCGTCGTCCTCCTGAAGGACGCCCGTGCGGCCGTGCGCGACGGCGACCACATCCACGCGCTGGTGCGCGGCGTCGGCATGAACAACGACGGCGCCCGCAAGGCGGGTTACTACGCGCCCAGCCTCGCCGGCCAGAGCGAGCTCATCGCCTCCGTCCTCGACCGCGCGGGGGTGCGCGCCGAGTCCGTCCGCTACCTGGAGGCGCACGGCACCGGCACCGTCATCGGTGACCCCGTCGAGGTGAACGCCGTGTCGGAGGCGTTCCGGCGGCACACGCGGGCCACCGGCTTCTGCGGCATCGGCTCGGTGAAGGGCAACCTGGGCCACCTCGACGCGGCGGCGGGCCTCGCGGGCCTCGTCAAGTCCGCCCTCGTCCTGAGCCACCGCACGGTGCCGCCGACCATCAACCATGAGGCGCCCAACCCGCAGATCGACTTCGCGAACTCCCCGTTCCACGTGGTGGACCGGCTCACCCCGCTGCCGCCGTCGGACGAGCCGCTGCGCGCCGCCGTCAGCTCCTTCGGCATCGGTGGCACGAACGTCCACGCCGTCCTCGAAGAGGCCCCGCCGCGCGAGGGCCCCGCAGCGGACCTGCCCGGCCCTCACCTCGTACCCCTTTCGGCGCGGACCCCCGAGGCCCTGCGGCGGTACGCCCGTGCCCTGGCCCGGCACCTCACCGACGAGCGGGACGCGCGCCTCGCCGACGTCGCCTTCACCTTCCAGGTGGGCCGCACCGCCCTGCCCTGCCGGGCGGCGTTCCTGGCCGGGACGGTGGCCGAACTCGTGGCGGCCCTGGCGGACTTCGCGGAGCGGGGGCGGGTCGCCGCTCCGGCGCCCGGCGTCCTCGACGTCCTGGACGACGACGACCGGCTCGCCCTCCTCGACCAGTGGCTCGCCGAGCGCAGGCTCGACAAGGCGGCCCGGCTGTGGGAGGCGGGCGAGCCCGTCGACTGGCGGCGGCTGTACGCGGACGGGCCGCGCCCACGGCGCCTGAGCCTGCCCGCCTACCCGTTCGACGAGCGGCACTTCTGGCTGCGGGCGGAGCAGCCGCGCCCGGCGCCGGACGCCGTCGCCCCGCACCTGTTCGAGGAGCGCTGGGTGGCGCGCGCCGCCGCACCGGTCTCGGACGCCGCCGCCCGGCGCGTGGTCGCGGTCTTCCTGTCCGACCCCGCGGCCCAGGACGCCTACCGGGCCGCGGCGCTCCGGCACGCGCCCGGCACCCGCCTGGCCTTCCTCGCCAGGACCGGCGGTCCGGAACGGGCCCCGGCGACCGGCACCCCGGAGCAGCCCGCGGCCGGACCGCCGGAGTACCGCGTCGACGCCGCCGACGAGCAGGCGCCGGCGCGGGTGCTCGCCGCCGTCGCCGAGGCCCACGGCCCCGTCGACGCCGTGCACTACCTGTGGCCCACCGAGCGGGTGGACGGCGGGCCGCCGCTGCGCGAACTGGCCGACGTCGGCGTGCTCGTACGGGCCCTCGCCGCCACCGGCCGCCCCGTCCCCGACGTCCTCGTCGCCGGCCACTTCGACGACGCCGTGGAGCAGGCCGCCCTCGACGCCCTGATCGGCTACGAGCGTTCCCTGTCCGGGCCACTGCCCGGCACCGCGCTGCGCGTGGTGCTGCACGAGGGCGCCGCGCCCGCGAGCCGCTGGGCGGAGCTGCTCCTGACCGAGCAGCACCAGAAGCCGAGGACCGCCGCCCTGTACCGGGGCGGACAGCGGCACGTGTGCGCGGTGCGGAGCCTGCCCGACACCGCCGCACCCGCAGCGGGCGCCCTGCGCGAGGGCGGCACGTACCTGATCACCGGCGCCTTCGGCGGCCTCGGCCGCCGCGTCGCGGAGCACCTGGCCCGCGGCTACCGCGCGAACCTCGTCCTGCTCGGCCGCTCACCCCTGAGCCCCGCCGACGAGACCTGGGCCACGGGGCTCGGTGAGTACGGAGGGGCGGTCGTCTGCCGCCGCGCCGACGTCACCGACGAGGACGCCCTCGTCGAGGCACTCGGCACCCTGCCGCCCGCGCTGCGCGCCATCGACGGCGTCGTGCACGCCGCCGGCACGGCGCAGCGGCACGCCGTGACGGACTCGACCCGCGAGGCGGCGCGGCGCGTCCTCGCCGCCAAGGTGGACGGCACCCTCGCCCTCGAACGGGCCCTCGCCCGCACCCCGGCCGGGCGCTCCGCGGAGTTCGTCTGCCTCTTCTCGTCCAGCTCGGCCGCCCTCGGGGACTTCGGCAGCTGTGACTACGCGGTCGCCAACCGCTTCCAGTGGGCGTACGCGCGCGCCCTCGCCGAGCGCGGCGGGCGACGGCTGCTCGCCGTCGCCTGGCCGTTGTGGGAGGACGGCGGCATGGGCGCCGCCGCCCAGCGCGTGGCCGACCACGACCACGTCACCGCGTACCTGGCCGCCGGCGGCCAGCGGCCCCTGACCGCCGGCACCGCGCTCGCCGTCCTCGAACGGCTCCTCGCGGAGCGGCCCGGCACGGCCGCACCGCTGGTCCTCAACGCGCCCGCCGAGCAGGCCAGGACCCTGGCCGAGCGGGCCGTCACGCCCGCGCCGCGCCGTCCGCAACCCCTGGCCGCCGCAGCCGCCGCAGCCGTCGCACCGGACCCGGCCGCCGCACCGGACCCAGCCTTCCCACGGGAGTCGGCCGTGGCGCGCGACCGGCGGCACGCCGCCCTGGCCGCCACGGTCCGCGAGGTCGTCGCGCACGTCCTGAAGTCCCCCGTGGACGAGCTCGACGACGACAGCGGCTTCCACGACCTGGGCCTGGACTCCATCCGCCTCACCCAGCTCGCCCACCGGCTCGCCGACCGCCTCGGCGCGCCGCTCCAGCCGACCGACCTGTACGACCACCCGTCCGTACGGCGCCTGACCGACCACCTGGTGGACGAGCCGGGCGTCCGGCTGCCCGCGTCCGCCGAGCCCGCGGCGGCTTTGGCGGGCCCGCGGCCCGCCGCCCCCGAAGCCGGCCGCACCGGCTCCGGCCCGGACGCCATAGCCGTCATCGGCATGAGCGGCATCTTCCCGGGCTGCCGCGACGTGGACGCCTTCTGGACCGCGCTCGCCGACGGCAAGGACCTCGTCCGCGAGCTGCCGCCCGCCCGCTTCGGCGCGGCGCGGAACGGGGACGAGGGCGCGCCGCGGCCCTACCGGTGGATGGGCAGCATCGACTGGGCGGACGAATTCGACGCCGCCTTCTTCGAGATCGCCCCCAAGGAGGCGCGCGCCCTCGACCCGCGCCAGCGCCACCTCCTCCAGGAGTGCTGGAAGGCCCTGGAGGACGCCGCCCTCGGCGCGCAGGAGCTGGAGGGCCTCAGGGTCGGCGTGTTCGTCGGCGTGGAGCAGGGCGACTACCAGCTCCTCGACGGGGCGGGCGGCAACCTCACCTCGAACCACGACGGCGTGCTCGCCGCGCGCCTGTCGTACTTCCTCGACCTGAAGGGGCCCGTCCTCGCGGTCAACACCTCCTGCTCGTCGGGCCTGGTGGCCCTGCACCAGGCACGCGCGAGCCTGCTCCAGGGGGAGTGCGACATCGCCGTCGTCGCCGCGGCGAACTTCGTCCTGACCCCGCAGGCCCTCGCGGCCATGAGCGACGCCGGCATGCTGTCGGCCGCCGGCCGGTGCGCCACGTTCGACCAGGACGCCGACGGGATGGTGCCCGGCGAGGCGGTCACGGCCCTGGTACTGCGCCCGCTGGCGGACGCGGAGACCGCGGGCGACCCCGTGCACAGCGTGATCACGGCCAGCGGCCTCAACCACGACGGCCGGACGAACGGCATCACCGCGCCCTCGGGCGACGCCCAGCGCGAACTCCTGGAGTCCGTGTACGAGCGCGGCGGCATCGACCCGGCGGACCTCGGCTACGTCGTCACCCACGGCACCGGCACGAAGCTCGGCGACCCCGTCGAGGTCGGCGCCCTGCGCGCGGCCTTCGCCCGGTACACCGACGAGCGCGGGTTCTGCGCCCTCACCTCGACCAAGCCCAACGTCGGCCACACCTTCGCCGCCTCCGGCCTGGTCGGCCTGGTCTGTCTCTCCGAGGCGCTGCGCCACCGGGCCATCCCGCCCAGCCTGCACTGCGAGCGCGACAACGAGTACATCGACTGGAGCGCGAGCCCCTTCTACGTCAACAAGGCCACGAAGGAGTGGCCCGCCCCCCGGCACGGCCACCGCACCGGCGCCGTCAGCGCGTTCGGCATGAGCGGCACCAACGCCCACGTGGTCGTACGGGAGTACACCGGCCGGCCGGACACGGCCGGCCCCGCCCGGCCCGCCCACCTCCTCCCGGTCTCCGCTAAGACGGACACCGCCCTGGAGGGGATCGTCGACGCCCTGCTCGACCGGATCACGAGCGGTGCCCTGACGGACACGGACCTGCCCCGGCTCAGCGCCACACTCCTCACCGGCCGTCACCACTTCCGGCACCGGTGCGCGCTGGTGGTGGCCTCCCTCGACGAGGCCGCCGCGCTCTGGCGCGCCTGGCGCAGCTCACGGACCGCCGCGCCCGGCGCGTGCTTCGAAGGCGTCGTGCCGCGCGGCTTCACCGCGCGGGCCCAGGACGCCGACCGGCTCCTGGCCGCGGCCGACCGCGCCCGGGACACCGGCCTCGACCCGGCCGCGCGGCGGGAGGCCCTCGTCGAGGTCGCGCACGGCTACGTCGCGGGCCACACCGTGCCGACCGCCGTCGCCCGGCCCGACGGCCGCCGCGTCACGCGCCTGAGGCTGCCCGTGTACCCGTTCGCGCGCAGCCGCCACTGGGTGCGCGCCGAGCAGCAGGCTCCGGCCCCCGCGGCCGTGACCACGGTGGAACAGAGCCCGGCCCCCACTGCCCCGGCCTCCCCGCCGGCGCCCCGCAAGCCCGTGGTCCTGCGGGACCTGGCGGACGTACCCCACCGGATCGACACCGCGGACGCCGCACCGGCCGCGGCGAAGCCGCAGGTCTCCCTGGCGCCCCTGACGCCCGCGTCGCCCCGCCCGGAACCGGAGCCCGAGGCCCCGTCGGTGTGCCCCGTCACGCTCGAGCACGACGTCCTGGACGACCTCAAGGCGGCGGCCGACCTGGACTTCGGCGGGATGGTCGCGACCCTGAACCGCACCGGCGTGATGGTCGAGCGGCTGATCCCGTACTCCGAGGAGTTCGCGGAGTACGCGGGGAACAGCGGCGGCGAGGCTCTCGACCTGGGCTGCGCGTACGGCGTGGCGAGCATCGCCGCGCTCGAACGAGGGGCGCGGGTGGTGGCGCTCGACATGGAGCAGAAGCACCTGGACATCCTGGGACAGCGCGTCAACGACGAGGCCGGGCAGCGCCTGTCCCTGCGACGGGGCATGCTGCCCGACGTCGACTTCGAGGCGGGACGGTTCACGGCCGTGCACGCCAGCCGCGTGATGCACTTCCTCGCCCCGGACGACTTCCGGCTCACCCTGCGCAAGATGTACGACTGGCTCGCGCCGGGCGGCAAGGTCTTCCTCAGCTCGGACTCGCCGTACTTCGGCTACTGGGCGTCCAGGGCCGCCGACTACGAGGCGCGCAGGGACGCGGGTGACCCGTGGCCCGGCTACATCGACGACGTCGCCGCGCACTTCGAGGAGGCCCACGTCGTCGGCGGTCCGCCGCTGATCAACGCCATCGATCCCGAGGTGTTCCGCAGGGAGTGCGAGGCCGCCGGGTTCGTGGTGGAGCGGGCCGGGTTCTTCGGCGCCGTGGGCGTCGACCGGGAGTCGTACGGCGCGCCCGCGCCCGACATGGAGCACGTCGGCATCATCGCCCGCAAACCGCACGGACCGGCCTCTCCGTCCACCGCAGCGGCCACCTCCGCCGACGGCAACCGCATCCGCTACCGGGTGCGCGGCGGCGGGCCCACGGCCCTCGTGCTCATCCACGGCCTCGGCTGCGACGCGTCGTACTGGGACCGGCAGTTGGAGCACTTCGCGGACCGCTTCACCGTGGTCGCCCCCGACCTCGCCGGGCACGGCGGATCGGGGAGGTCCCGGCAGCGGTGGACCGTCGAGGCGTTCGCCGAGGACGTGGTGGCCGTCGTCGAGCAGGAGGGCCTCGACGACGTGATCCTCGTCGGCCACTCCCTCGGCGGGCCCGTGATGGTGGCCGCCGAGCGGCTCCTGGGCGGCCGGGTCCGCGGCCTGATCGGCGTGGACACGCTGCACAACCTCGAGCCCAGGGCCGTGTCGGCCGAGCAGCTCGACCGGTTCGTACGCACGTTCAGCGAACAGCCGGTCCAGGCGCGGGAGCTGTTCCTCGACGGCGCGCGCGACGACCTCGTCGCCCTGGTCGAGCGCACCCGCGAGAAGACCGGGGCCGCCGTGGTGGACGCCGCGTTCCGCGAGATGCTCACCTACCTCCAGGACGTGCCCAAGCACGTCGACGTACCGCTCGTACTGATCAACTCGACGTCCTGGATGCCGACGAACCTGACCGCGGCGCGCCGGTACGGCGTCGAGGTGGAACTGGTCGACGGCGTCGGGCACTTCGTGATGCTCGAAGCGCCCCGCGTCTTCAACGCCGTTCTGCGCCGCCGTCTTGAGCAGCTGGCGCCGGATGCCGCCGCGGGCCGGCACGGCAGCGGGCGGCCCGGAGCCGTGGCGGAAGGGGCCGATTCCTGATGCCCGTGCCACGCACCGGGAACCACTCGAGCAGCGACCCGCATCGGTACCTGCGCGACACGCTGGCCGTCGTCCTCGGAACCGAGGTGGCTCCGAGCCGTGACGACGTGTCCCTCGTGGAGCTGGGTCTCGATTCGTTCGGCTGCGTCCAGTGGCTGCACGAGGTCAACCGGACCCTCGGGCTTTCCCTCACGGTGGCCCAGGTCTGCGGTCACCCCACGTTCCGTACGCTGTCCGCCCTGATCGAGGGCGCCATGGGAGAACAGATGAGTGCCACACCCCCTGGGTCCTCGGCCGCCCGCGGTACGTCCGCGCCGGGGCGCCCGGCCATCGCCGCGCACCTCCGCGAGAGCCTCGCGGAGGAGCTGGAGCTCGTCGCGGCGGACATCGACGACGAGGCGCCCTTCGTGGAGCTGGGCCTCGACTCGATCACCGGTGTCACCTGGACCCGGAAGCTGAACACGCACTTCCAGCTGTCACTCTCCGCGACGCAGGTCTACAGCCACCCGACGGTCGACGACCTCGCGGACCACCTCGCCGAGCTGCTCGGTGGCGGGGGAGAGGCGCGCCCGGCCGCCGTGGCCGCGCCCGCGCCGGAGCCCGGGCCCGCGCCGGGGGCCGGGGGATCCGCCCCCGTGCCTCCGGCCGCCGCCGAGTCCGCACACGCCGCCGAGTCCGCGCTCGCCGCCTGGCTGCGGGCCAGCCTCGCCGGGGAGCTTGAGCTCGACGCGGCCGAACTGGACGACGAGGCGCCCTTCGTGGAGCTGGGGCTCGACTCGATCTCCGGCGTCACCTGGACCAGGACCCTCAACACGCACCTTCGGCTCTCCCTGTCCGCCACCACGGTCTACGGGCACCCGACCATCAGCGACCTGGCGCGCTATCTGACGCGGGAGCACGGCGCCGCAGCCCCCGACGCGGGGGCGGCCGCACGGCCCGGGTCCGCACCCGAGGCCGCCGCGACGCGGGTGCCCGAGTCCGCCGCCGAGCCCGAGCCCGTCCCGAGGGCCGAGCCGGCCGAGTCCCAGTCCGCCGCCGAGCCCGAGTCCGTCCTGATGTCCGAGCCCGCCGACTCCGCTGCCGAGCCCGAGTCCGGGTCCGTCCCGAAGCCCGAGCTCGCCGCCGAGCCCGAGTCCGGGCCCGTGTCGAAGTCCGAGTCCGCCGGGGCCGAGTCCGAGCCCGCCGGGGTGGCGGAGCCCGAGGCCGTCGCCGGGGCCGTGCGCGTTCCCGGCCTCGTGGACATCGCCGTCATCGGCATCTCCGGCGCGTTCCCCCGGGCGGAGAACGTCGACGCGTTCTGGCGGAACATCCTCGAAGGCCGCGACTGCATATCCGAGGTGCCCCCCTCGCGCTGGCCCGTGGAGACGTTCTACGACGAGCGGCCCGGCGTACCGGGGAAGTCCTCCAGCAAGTGGATGGGCGTCCTGGAGCACGCGGACCGGTTCGACCCGCTCTTCTTCTCCATCTCGCCCGGCGAGGCCGCCGCCATGGACCCCCAGCAGCGCCTCCTGCTCCAGGAGAGCTGGGCCTGCGTCGAAGAGGCGGGCTACGATCCCGACGACCTCTCCGGCACCCGGTGCGGCGTCTTCATCGGCTGCTCCGTGAACGGCTACGGCGCCACGGCCGACGCGGCCGGGCTGAGCGCGCACCAGAACCTCGGCACCAACAGCGCGATCCTCGCCAGCCGTGTCTCCTACGCCCTGAACCTCAAGGGCCCCTGCCTCTCCATCGACACCTCGTGCTCGTCGTCGCTCGTGGCCCTCGCGCAAGCCTGCGACAGCCTCTGTCTCGGCGACAGCGACACCGCGCTCGCGGGCGGCGTCTGGGTCATCCCGGGCCCCGGCGTGCACGTGGCCATGAGCCAGCTGCGGGCCCTGTCGCCCGACGGCCGCTGCTACGCCTTCGACGAGCGCGCCAACGGCTTCGTGCCGGCCGAGGGCGTCGGCGTCCTGCTCCTGAAGCGGCTCGCGGACGCGCAGGCGGACGGCGACCGGATCCACGCCGTCATCAAGGGCTGGGGCGTGAACCAGGACGGCAGGTCCAACGGCATCACGGCCCCGAACGCGGAGGCGCAGGCCCGGCTCCAGAAGCACGTGTACGACAAGTTCGGCATCGACCCCGGTGACATCGAGCTCGTCGAGGCGCACGGCACCGGCACCGCACTCGGCGACCCCGTCGAGATCGACGGCCTCGTCGACAGCTTCACCGCGCGCACCGACCGCCGCGGCCACTGCGCCGTCGGCTCGGTGAAGAGCAACATCGGCCACACCGCGTGCGCCGCCGGGGTGGCCGGCGTCCTCAAGGCCACCCTCGCCCTGGAGCACGCGACGCTCCCGCCGACCGCCCAGTACGAGCGCCTCAACCAGCACATCGACCTGGACGGCACGCCCTTCTACGTCAACACCCGGGCGCGCGAGTGGCGGCGCCGGAACCGGCCGCGCCTGGCCGCCGTCAGCTCCTTCGGTTACAGCGGCACGAACGCCCACGTCGTCCTGGCCGAGGCCCCCGAGGCCACCGCGGTGGCGGCGCCGGAAGGCGCCGACGGCTCCCGCCTGATCGTCCTCTCCGCCCGCACGGCCGGGCAGCTCCGGGACCGGGCGCGGCAGCTCGCCGAGCACCTCGACGCACACCCCGGCCTGAGCCCGCGCGATCTCAGCCACACCCTGGGACGCGGCCGCAAGCACTTCCGCCACCGCCTCGCGTTCGTCGTGGACACCACGGCGGAGGCCGCGGCGCTGCTGCGCGCCTGGCTGGAGAACGGCAGCGCGCCGTCCGCGTACACCGGTGACCACAAGCCCCGGCGTGCCGCGCGGCCGGACGTGCGCGAGGCCCGGGAAGTGACGGACCCGGCCCGGCTGCGGACGCTCGCGCGGGAGTACGCCCAGGGCGCGGCCGTCGCGTTCGAGCTGCTGTTCGCGCCGGACCGGAGGCCGGCCCGGCTCTCCCTGCCCACGTACCCGTTCGCCCAGGACGCGTACTGGCTGTCCGAGGACGCCTCCACCGCGGCCGCCGACGTGCCGGAGGCCGCGGGCGACCTGCTGGCCCTCGAACCGTGCTGGACACCGCTGCCCCTGCCGCCCGCGACCGCGGACGCGGACGCGGCCGACCGGGTGGTGTGGCTCGTCGGTCCCGGAGCCGGCGCGGCGGCGAGCGCCCTGCGCACCCGGCTGCCCCGCACCGTCGTCGTGCACACGACCGACATGGCCGCGGACCGTCCGCCGGACGCCGCGTACGCCCGTCTGACCCGGGACGTACTGGGCGAGCTGCGCACCCGGATCGCCGAGGGGGACGTACCGGACGGCGGTCTCGCGCAGATCGTCGTCCTCGGTCATGGCGCCCCGGCCACCCGGGTGTTGACCGGAGTGTCCGCGCTACTGCGCACGGCCGTGCTCGAACATCCGTGGCTGAGGACCCAGCTCCTGGAGCACCTCGACCCCTTCGACGCCGCCGACGACCGGTCGGCGGACGCGCTCGCCGAAGCCGTCGAGGCGAGCGCCCGCGCCCACGCCGAGCAGCACGTCCGGCAGCTGGGCGGCCGTCTCTCCGCGCGGCGCCTGACCGAGGCCGGGGCGCCGCCCGCGCGCGGGGCCGCCGCCTCGCCGTGGCGCGACGGCGGCGTGTACCTGATCACCGGAGGCACCGGCGGGCTCGGCCTCCACGTCGCCGGGGAACTGTCGCGCACCCTGCGAGGCGGCACGGTCGTCCTGGTGGGCCGCTCCGCCGCCGACGTCGCGCGCCCGCGCCTGGCGGCCCTCGCGCCGTCGGGCGTCACCGTCGAGTACCGGCAGGCGGACGTCACCGACCGGGACGCCGTCGACGCGCTCGTCGCGGACGTCGTCTCCCGCCACGGCGCGCTGCGCGGCGTCGTGCACTGCGCCGGAGTCCTCCGCGACGGATACCTCGCCACCAAGCCCGACGGCGACCTGACCGCCGTCCTGGCGCCCAAGACCACCGGCCTGGTGAACCTCGACGAGGCCACCGCGGACCAGCCCCTCGACCACCTGGTCGTCTTCTCCTCCACGGCGGCCGCGCTCGGCAGCGCCGGCCAGGGCGACTACGCCGCGGCCAACGCGTTCCTCGACACCTACGTCGAGTACCGCGCGGACCTCGCCGCCCGTGGCCTCCGGTCCGGCCGTGCGGTGTCCGTCGGCTGGCCGCTGTGGGCCGACGGCGGCATGCGCGTCGACGACGCGGCCCTCGAACGGCTGCGCGGGATCGGCGTGACGCCCCTGCCCACCGGGGCCGCACTGCGCGCCCTGACCGCCGCCGTCACGGGCGACGCCCGGCACACCCTCCTGCTGTACGGCGACCGCGAACGACTGCTCACCCGCCTGGCCGCACACATCACCACGGAGCGGCGGCCGCTGCCCGCCCCGGCCGCGGAGGCACCCGCCCCGGCGGCGCGCCCGAGCCGCGAGGCGTGGGAGCGCACGCTGGTCGCGGTCGTGTCCGAGCAGCTCAAGGTGCCCGCCGAGGAGATCGACAGGGACGGCGAGTTCGGCGAGTACGGCTTCGACTCCATCAGCCTGACCGAGCTCGCGCAGCGGCTGAACGACGCCCACGGCCTTGGCCTGGCGCCCACCGTCTTCTTCGAGCACACCACGGTGGGCTCCGTCGCGGCCCACATCGCCGAGCACGCGTCCGCGGCACCCGGGACGTCCGCCCCCGCCGGCGGGCCCGCCAAGGCCGACGTATCCGCCGAGGCCGACGTATCCGCCGAGGCCGACGCGCCCGCCCCGGTGGCGGCGCCCGGCCTCGACGCGATCCGGCAGCTCGTGATCGCTGAGGTGTCCGGGCAGCTGAAGGTCCCCGCCGAAGAGATCGAGGGCGACGGGGAGTTCGGCGAGTACGGGTTCGACTCCATCAGCCTGACCGAGCTGGCGGGCCGGCTCGGCGACCGGTTCGGCGTCCACCTGGCACCCACGGTGTTCTTCGAGCACCGGACCGTGGACAGCGTGACGGCTCACCTCGCGGAGACCGCCCCCGCACCGGCGGCGCCGGTCGCGCAGGCCCCGTCCGGTGAGGCCGCGCCCTCCGCCGGACCCGGGACCGCAGTGCCACCGGCCACCGACCCCGGCGCGCCCGAGCCGATCGCCGTCATCGGCATGAGCGGCAGCTTCCCGCAGGCGCCCCACCTGTCCGCCTTCTGGGACAACCTTTACGCGGGCAAGGACTGCGTCACGGAGATACCCGGGGACCGCTGGGACTGGCGTGCCCTGGAGGAGGCCCCGGACATCCCGCGCGGCAGGAAGCCGGTGCGCTGGGGCGGCTTCCTCGACGGCGCCGACCGGTTCGACCCGCTGTTCTTCGGCATCTCGCCCCGCGAGGCACGCAGCATGGACCCGCAGCAGCGGCTGCTGCTCACCCATGCCTGGCAGGCGCTCGAAGACGCCGGACACGCGCCCTCCAGCCTGGCCGGAAGCGACACCGCCGTCCTGATCGGCACCGCGCCGAGCGGTTACGGCAGCCTCGTCATGGGCGAGCGGGCGGGAGAGGACGGCTACGCCGCGACCGGCGTCTCCGGCTCCGTGGGCCCCAACCGCGTCAGCTACCTGCTCGACCTGCACGGGCCCAGCGAGCCCGTGGAGACCGCCTGTTCGAGTTCGCTCGTCGCGCTGCACCGCGGTGTCGAGCTGCTCCGCTCGGGCCGCAGCGGCCTCGCGCTCGTCGGCGGCGTCAACACCATCGTCAGCCCCGACCTGCACATCGGCTACAGCCGCGCGGGCATGCTGTGCGAGGACGGCCGCTGCAAGACGTTCTCCGCGCGGGCCGACGGATACGTGCGCGGCGAGGGCGTCGGCGTCCTGGTCCTCAAACCGCTGCGCCACGCCCGGCGCGACGGCGACCGGATCCTCGGCGTCATCCGCGGCAGCGCCGTCAACCACGGCGGCCGCGCCCACTCGCTCACCGCGCCCAACCCGCGCGCCCAGGCGGACCTCCTCAAGAGCGCCTACCGCGACGCGGGCGTGGACCCGCGCACCGTCACCTACATCGAGGCGCACGGCACCGGCACCGCACTCGGCGACCCCGTCGAGCTGAACGGCCTCAAGAGCGCCTTCGGCGAGCTGTACGCGGAGACGGCGGACATGCCCGGCCGGCTCGACGCCCCGTCCCGCTGCGGCCTCGGCTCGGTCAAGAGCAACATCGGGCACCTGGAGCTGGCCGCGGGCGTGGCCGGAGTCATCAAGGTGCTGCTCCAGATGCGCCACGCCACCCTGGTCGAGAGCCTGCACTGCGCGGACCTCAACCCCTACCTGGACTTCGCTGACAGCCCCTTCGAGGTCGTCCGCGCGCGGCAGCCGTGGCACCGGCCGCGCGACGCCGACGGCCGGGCGCTGCCGCGCCGGGCGGGCGTCAGCTCCTTCGGCTTCGGCGGCGTCAACGCGCACGTCGTCATCGAGGAGTACGCCGAGGAGCACGACGGCCCCGGCACGGCCGGGCACGGACACGAGCGGCACCACCGCACCGAGGATCACGGGGGACACGCGGCCATGGGATCGCACACCGCGGCGCACACGGGCACCGCGCCCACGGCCGGGGCACCCGCACCGTCCGCGGCGGCGCTGATCCCCCTGTCCGCGCGCACCGGGGAGCAGCTCGTCGCGCGGGCCCGCGCGCTGCGCGACCACCTCAGGGCCGGGCACGTCGGCGCCGGACGCCTCGCCGACCTCGCGTTCACGCTCCAGGTGGGCCGCGACGCGATGGAGGAGCGGCTCGCGACCCGGGTCACCTCGACGGCGGAGCTGGAGCACAGGCTGACGTCGTTCGTGGCGGATCCGGAGGCCCACGAGGGCTGGCACCGCGGCACGGTGTCCCGCAGGACGGGCACCGCGCCGGAGACCCGACAGACCCGCGCCCTCGCGGCGGGGGAGCACGACGACGCCCTCGCCCAGTGGGTGGCAGGGCGGCCCCTCGACTGGCAGAGCCTGTACGAGCCGGGGAACCGGCCCGTGCGGATCGGCCTGCCGACGTACCCGTTCGCCGAGGAGAGCTACTGGGCGGGACGCGGCACCGCGCCCACCAACGCGCCCACCAACGCGCCCACCAACGCGCCCACCAACGCGCCCACCACCGGGCTCTCGGCCGCGCGGCCGGACGGCGCACCCGGCACGCACCCGATGCTGCACCAGGCCCCGGACGGCACGCCGACGGCGTACCGCACCGTCTTCGACGGCTCCGAGCCCTTCCTGAGGGACCATCGGGTACGCGGTCTGCGGGTCCTGCCGGGCGCCGCGCACCTGGAGATGGCCCACGCGGCCGTGGCCCGCGCGGCCGTGGCCCGCGCCACCGGGGCGCGGGGCCGCGTCCGGCTGAGCGACGTGGTGTGGCTGCGGCCCGCCACCTGCCCCGCGGACGGACGCCTCGAGGTGCGCCTCGACCTGACGCCGGCGGGCCCGGACACCTTCGCGTACACGCTCCACACCGTGGGCCCCGACGGCGAACGCACGCTGTCCAGCCAGGGGCGCGCGCACCTGGCCGACGTGCCCGCCGAACGTCCCGCGCTCTCACTCGCGGAGCTGCGCGCCGTCTGCGCCGGGGCCGCCTTCACCTCCTCCGACGTGTACGGCCGGTACGACCGCGTGGGCATGGAGTACGGCCCGGCGCAGCGCTCCCTGTCGGCCCTCGTCGTCGGCACGGACGCCGCGGGCCGCCCCCAGGCGCTCGCCGAACTGCGGCTGCCCCGCGCGGCGGAGACCACCGACGCCTACGCACTGCACCCGAGCATCCTCGACGGCGCCCTCCAGGCGACGATCGGCCTGGGGCTGGGCGACGGCGAGGACACGGCCCCCGCGCGGCCCGCGCTGCCCTTCGCCCTCCAGGAAGTGGACGTCCTGGCCCCCACCCCGGCCACGGCGTACGCCTGGATCCGCCACCAGGACGGCAGCGACCCCGGCGACACCTCCGCCAAACTGGACATCACCCTCCTCGACGCCGAGGGGCGGGCCTGCGCGGAGCTGACCGGTCTGCTCGCGCGGGTGGTCCCCGCCGACGCGGCCCCGAGCACCGCCGGGCCGGCCGCGCGCCCGGCCGCGGAGACCGCCGGCACCTCCCTCGCCGAGCGCGCGCTGCCGTATCTGCGCGACCAGCTCGCCGCGGCGCTCGAAGTCGCCCCCGAACGCCTCGACGTGGACACGCCGTTGGAGTTCTTCGGCATGGACTCGATGATGGCGATGGAGCTGACGCACCACCTGGAGTCCACCTTCGGGAAGCTGTCGAAGACCCTGTTCTTCGAGGTCCGTACGGTCCGGGCACTCAGCGAGCACTTCGCCGAGGCGTACCCGCGGCCGCTGCGCGCCGCCCTCGGCACGGCGGCTTCGGAGCCCGCCCCGCGGACACCGGCCCCGGTCCCTGTGGAGACCGCCGCCGCGCCGCGGGACGCGGACCGCGTCACCGACATCGCGATCGTCGGTGTCAGCGGCCGCTACCCGCTGGCGGAGAACCTCGACGAGTTCTGGCAGAACCTGCGCTCCGGCCGCGACTGCGTCACCGAGGTCCCCGCGGACCGCTGGGACCCCCGCGACCACGAGGGCACGTCCCGGTGGGGCGGCTTCCTCGACGGCGTCGACCGCTTCGACCCGCTGTTCTTCCGCATCTCGCCGCGCGAGGCGGAGTTCCTCGACCCCCAGGAACGGCTGTTCCTGGAGTGCGTCCACCACACCCTGGAGGACGCCGGATACACCGGCGAGACCCTGTCCCGGCAGTCCACCGGGTCCGACGGCACGGGCCTGGTCCCCGCCGGCGAGGTCGGTGTCTTCGTCGGCGTGATGTACGAGGAGTACCAGCTGTACGGCGCCCAGGCGCAGGCGCGCGGCCACCGCGTGGCGCTCTCGGGCAGCCCCTCGTCCATCGCCAACCGGGTGTCGTACTTCTACGACTTCCACGGCCCGAGCATGGCCGTGGACACCATGTGCTCCTCCTCGCTGACCGCGATCCACCTCGCCTGCGAGGCGATCAGGAGCGGCCAGTGCGCGGCGGCCGTCGCGGGCGGCGTCAACGTCAGCGTCCACCCGAACAAGTACGTGATGCTGAGCCAGGGCAAGTTCACCTCCAGCGACGGGCGCTGCCGCAGCTTCGGCGAGGGCGGCGACGGCTACGTGCCCGGTGAGGGCGTCGGCGCCGTCCTGCTCAAACCCCTGGACCGGGCCCTCGCCGACGGCGACCGGATCCACGCGGTCGTCAAGGGCACGGCCCTCAACCACGGGGGCAGGACCCATGGCTTCTCGGTGCCGAACCCGGCGGCCCAGGGCGACGTCATCACCCGCGCGCTCGCCCGCGCCGCCGTCGCGCCGCACGAGCTGAGCTATCTGGAGGCGCACGGCACCGGAACCTCCCTCGGCGACCCCATCGAACTGAGCGGCCTCGTCAAGGCGTTCGGGCGGACGACCGGGGAGGCCGCCCCGACCTGCGCGATCGGCTCGGTGAAGTCCAACATCGGGCACTGCGAGAGCGCCGCCGGCATCGCGGGCGTCACCAAGGTGCTGCTCCAGATGCGCCACGGCGAGCTGGTGCCCAGCCTGCACGCGGACACGCTCAACCCCCACCTCGACTTCGACGGGACGCCGTTCACCGTGCAGCGCGACCTCGCGCCGTGGCACGGGCCGCGCATCGCGGGCGTCTCCAGTTTCGGCGCGGGCGGCGCCAACGCGCACGTGGTCCTGGCCGCGTACGAGCCCGAGCCCGAGCCCGCCCCCCGGCCGCGCGTGGTCGTCGTACCCCTGTCGGCCGCGACCGAGGGCCAACTGGTCGCATCCGCGCGGCGGCTGCGGGACCGCGCGGACGAGCTCACCGAGAACGACCTCGCCTCGCTCGCCTGGACGTTGCAGACCGGCCGCGTCGCCCTGGAGGAGCGCCTCGCGTTCACCGCGGACTCCCTGGCGTCCCTCCGGCGCACCCTGGACGCCTTCCTGGCCGACCCCGCGGCCCCGGGCGGCTGGGTACGCGGCAGCGTCCGGCCCGACGGGCTCCCGGCCACGACCGCGGGCGACCCGGCCACGAGCCCCCCGGCGTGTGCGGCCGGGTGGGCCCGTGGCGAGACCGTCGACTGGGACGGGCTGTACGCGGCGGACGGGCCGGTGCGCCCGCGCCGCCTGAGCCTGCCCGGCTACCCCTTCGCCCGCGAGCGCCACTGGCTCGACGTGCACGCGGACGTGGCGGCGGGCCCGCCGGACCACGTGATCCTGACGCACCCCGTGTGGGAGACGGAGGAGGGCGACGGCACGGCGGCCGGGCCCGTGGCCGAGCGGCACGTCATCCTCGTCGGCCGGTTCGCGCCGGGCGAGGAGTCCGCGCTGACCACGGCCCTGACGGCCACTCTGCCGGGCGTGGTGCGCCACGAGACCGTGGACCTGGCGGCCGACGCCTCCCCGGACTCCGCGTACCTGACGGCGGTCCGGCACGTGTTCGCGCGGGTACGCGCCCTGCTGGCGGACGGCGTCCGCGGCGGCGCGCTGCTCCAGGTCGTGCTCGTCGGCGACCGCGACCAGGACGCGACCCAGGCGGTGCTCGGCGGCCTGAGCGGCCTGCTGCGGACCGCGGCGCTGGAGAACCCGAAGCTGTGCACCCAGCTCGTGGACTGCCTCGACGGCGCCGCACCGGCCCTCGTCGCCGAGCGGCTGCGCGCGGAGACGGCCCCCGGGACGGCGCCCGAGGTCCGCCACCACGCGGGCCGCCGCGAGGTCAGGCGGCTCACGGAACTCGCCCCGGCACCGGACGCGGGCACCACCCCGTGGCGCGCGGGCGGCGTGTACCTCATCACCGGAGGCGCCGGGGCCCTCGGCCTGCTCACCGCGCGGGACATCGCCTCGGCCACCGCGGGCGCCACCGTCGTACTGACCGGCCGTTCGGTGCTCGACGACACCCGGCGGCAGGCGCTGGACGACCTGCGCGCCGCGGGCCTGACCGTGGAGTACCGGCGGACCGACATCACCGACCGCGCCGACGTCGCCCGCCTGGTCGCGCACATCACGCGGACGCACGGGCCGCTGACCGGCGTCGTGCACGCCGCCGGCGTGCTGCGCGACAACCTCGTCGTGAACAAGACGCCCGGGGAATGCGAGCACGTCCTCGCGCCGAAGGTCGCGGGCCTCGTCCACCTCGACGAACTGACCCGGGAACAGCCCCTGGAGCTGTTCCTGTGCTACTCGTCGACGACCGGCGCCCTCGGCAACGCGGGCCAGGCCGACTACGCGGCGGGCAACGCGTTCATGGACGCCTACGCCGCCCACCGGAGCCGCCTCGCGGCGACCGGGGCGCGCCACGGCCTGACACTGTCCCTGAACTGGCCCCTGTGGGCCGACGGCGGCATGGGCACGGACGCCGCCGTCGCGGAACGGCTGCGGCGGATGGACCTCGTCCCGCTGGACACCGAAAGCGGCCTGCGCGCCCTGCGCGCCGGCGTGGCCGCGCGCCGCACCGGCCTCGCGGACGGTCAGCTCCTCGTCGTCGCCGGACGGCGCGACGCGGTCCTGCCGCGCCTGACCGCGCGCCCCGCGCGGGCACCGCATCCCGAGCCGCACGCCGACGGCGGGACGCCGGCCGCGGCCGGGCCGAAGGCGGGTGCGGCGGGCGACGACCGTGCCCTGCTCGACCGCACCCGGCGCCACCTGCGCGCGCACCTGGCGGCGGGCCTCAAACTCGGCGTCGACCGGCTGGACGCGGAGGTGCCCCTCGAGCGCTACGGCATGGACTCCGTGGTGGCGATGAGTCTGATCGCCGAGCTGGAGACGGACTTCGGCACCCTGCCCAAGACCCTGTTCTTCGAGGTGCAGACGGTCCGCGAGCTCGCCGAGTACTTCGTCGCCCAGCACGGCGACGCGCTGCGCGCCCTGTTCGGCGAGCCGGCCACGGAGGCGCCCTCGCCGGAACCCGTGGCCACCCCTGCCCCCGTGGCCGCCGAGCCCGCGAAGGGCGCCGGCGACCGGCCCCAACCCGCCACGGTCCCGCCGCTCGCCCCCGCCCCGCGCGACGAGGGCGTGGCCATCATCGGCCTCGCCGGACGCTACCCGGGCGCGGCCGATCCGGACGCCCTGTGGACCCTGCTGCGTTCCGGCGCCGACTGCGTCACCGAGGTCCCCGCCGACCGCTGGGACCACGACGCGGTGTTCGACCCGGACCGCGACGCGCCCGGCAAGAGCTACGGCAAGTGGGGCGGCTTCCTCGACGGCGTCGACCAGTTCGACCCGCTGCACTTCGGCATCTCGCCGCGCGAGGCCGAGACCATGGACCCGCAGCAGCGGTTGTTCCTGGAGACGGTGTGGCAGCTCCTGGAGCAGAGCGGCGTCACCCAGGAGGCCGTCGAGCGCCGCTACGGCCGCCGGGTCGGCGTGTACGTCGGCGCGATGTACCAGATGTACCGGGCCGACACCGCCGACGTGGTGCGCTCCGCCCTGACCTCGGCGGCCTCGTACAACCTCATCGCCAACCGCGTCTCGCACTTCTTCGGCCTGGAGGGCCCGAGCCTCGCCGTGGACGGCATGTGCGCGTCCTCGGCGGCCGCCGTCCACCTGGCCTGCGCCGACCTGCTGAGCGGGGACAGCGAGCTGGCGATCGCCGGAGGAGTGAACCTGACCGTCCACCCCGACAAGTACCGGGCCCTCGCCCGGGCGGGTCTGCTCGGCAGCCACCCCGGCAGCCGCAGCTTCCGCGACGGCGACGGCTATCTGCCCGCCGAGGCGGTGGGGGCGGTCCTGCTCAAACCGCTGGCCGCCGCCCGCCGCGACGGCGACACCGTCCTCGCGGTCATCAAGGGCAGCGCCTCGCTGCACGGCGGCCGCGCGGGCCAGTTCATGGCGCCGAGCCGCCGGACGCAGGTCAACGTGGCCCGCAGGGCCCTGGAGAAGGCGGGCTGCGCGCCCGAGTCGATCGGCTACGTGGAGGCCGCGGCCAACGGGTCCGCGCTCGGTGACGCCGTCGAGGCGGGCGCGCTGCGCGAGGTGTTCGGCGACGTCACCGAGCCGATCGCGCTCGGCTCCGTGAAGTCCAACCTGGGCCACCCCGAGGCCGCGTCCGGCATTGCCCAGCTCACCAAGGTCGTCCTCCAGCTGCGCCACCGGGAGCTGGCCCCCCGCACCGCGGTCGGCACGCCCAACCCGGAACTGCGCCTGGACGAGGGCCCGTTGCGGTTGTGCGAGACGCTGACGCCCTGGGAACCGCGCCCCGGCACGCCCCGGCGCGCGCTGCTCAACTCCGTCGGCGCGGGCGGAAGCCACGTCAGTCTCGTCGTCGAGGAAGCACCCGACGACCGCGGCGACCGCGACGAGCGCGCGGAGGCGGCCCGGCCGATGCCGCGGCGGCCGGAGCTGATCCTGCTGTCCGCCGGCGACCCCGAGCGGCTGCGCACCGCGGCCCGCCTGCTGCACGACTTCGTCGAGCGGACGGACGCAGCGGGCCCGCACGACGCGGACGGCCCCGCCTGGCTCGCGGACGTCGCCCACACGCTGCGGACGGGCAGGGAGGCCATGGCCGAGCGCCTGGCGTTCGTCACGGACTCCCGCGCGGGCCTGCTGCGCACCCTCGCGGACTTCCTGGCCGGCCGGCCCCCGTACGCCCCGCTGTACCGGGGCAACGCCGAGGCCGGCGCCGCCACCCTGGGCGACCTGCTCGCGGGCGGCCACGGCGAGGCGTTCGTCCGCGCGCTCGTCACCGACGGCGAACTCGACCGGCTCGCCGAGCTGTGGGTGCGGGGCGGCCGGATCCCCTGGCACGCCCTGCGCACCGGGCGCGAGGGCCGCCTCGTACCGCTGCCGACGACGGCGTTCCGGCGCAAGCGGTACTGGGTGGGGCACACGGGCACGCCCACAGCGGCACCGACACCCGACGCGGCCCCCGTATCCGACGTGGCCCCGCACGCCGGGCAGGCCGGCCCCGCCGCCCCGACCGACGGCGGCGGCCACGGCGACGACATCCTCCGCTACCTCGCCGACTACTTCACCGAAGCCCTCGGCTTCACCCCCGGCGAACTCCCGCTGGACAAGGACCTGCACAGCCTGGGCGCCGACTCGGTCCTGTGGGTGCGCCTGCGGCGCGGCGTCGAGGCCGACCTCGGGCTCACGCTCACCACGCGGGAGATCGTCGAACTCGCCACCCTGGAGCGCATCGCGGCACGGCTCGCCGCGCAGCGCGCACCGGCCGACACCGGTCGGCACGACCTACCCGGGGCCGCGCGAGCGCGCGTGACCCCGCAGCCGTCCCGAGCACCAGACGTACGCGAAGCACGGGCCAGGGCGCTGGAGGAGTTCCGCCAGGGCCACGTCGGACTCGAAGAACTCAAGTCACTCATGAAGGAAGCACCGGGCGCGTGAACGAGGATCAGATTCTGGCGGGCTTCAAGGCGGGCCTCTGCACCGCCGAGGACGTGCTCGCGTTCTACGAACGACTCCAGGACTCCGCGCCGGCGGGCGGCACGGACCGGCGCGCCCTCTCCGAGGGGCAGAAGGGGCTGTGGCTGCTCCACAAGCTGCGGCCCGCGTCGGACGTGTACAACGTCCCCGTCTGCTTCCGCACGTCGGCGCCGCTCGACATCGCGGTCCTCCAGGAGGCCTTCCGGCAGGTGACGTCCCGGCACACGCTGCTGCACAGCGTGGTCGTCGAGGACGAGGGCACCCCCTACCTGGTGCGACGCCCCGACGGCGGCAACGCGCCCTTCCGGCACCGGACCGTGCCGCAGGGGCTGCCCGACGACGTCCTGCTCGCCCTCGCGCGCGAGCAGGCCAAGGCGCCCTTCGACCTGCACCAGGAGGGACCGGCACGGGCCGTCGTGTACACGGCGGGCACGGCCGACGCGCCGCGGACCCTCGTGCTGCTCGTCCTGCACCACCTGGTGTTCGACGGCGCCTCGACCCCCGTCCTGCTCCGCGACCTGCTCCACACCTACGACATCCTGCTCAAGGGCGGCACCCCCGAGCCCCCGTCCGCGCGGCACGACGCCTACGACGCGTTCGTGCGCCGGGAGGCGGACTTCCTCGCGAGCCCCGAGGGCGCCCGCCACCGCGCCTACTGGCAGGACACCCTGGCGGGTGACCTGCCCGTGCTGCGCCTCGGCATCGAGCGCGCCCCCGCACCCGGCACGCCCGTGGTGGGCGAGACCGTCGCCCTGCCGCTGCCCCAGGCCCTCGCCGCCCGGGTGCGCGACCTGTGCGCGGCCCGCGGCGTCAAGCCCGCGGTGCTCTTCCTCGCCGTGTACGAACTGCTCCTGCACCGCTACAGCGGCGAACGCGACCTCGTCGTCGGCGTGCCGTCCCTGGGCAGGCCCGACGCCGCCTATGACGACGCCGTCGGTTACTTCGTGAACATGCTGCCCGTGCGCCACGGGGTCCGCGCCGACGTGCCGTTCACGGACTTCGTACGCGAGCTGACGCTGGTCATGGCCGACGGCCTCGACCACGCGGCGTATCCGTTCCCGCGCATGGTCCAGGACCTGAACCTGCGCACGGACCCCGGCACCTCCCCGGTCTTCCAGGTGTCGTACGTCTTCCAGAACCGGCGCATGATGCGCCTGACGGACGGCGACGTGCGCGGCCTCGACCTGGCCCGTTCGCTGCGCTTCGTGGAGGAGATCTCCCAGGAGGGGGAGTTCAAGCTCCACCTGGAGATCGTCGAGCACGCCGCCGACGCCTACACCCTGCATCTGAAGTACGACGCCGAGCGGTTCGCCGCCGCGGACACCGAGCGGTTCCTCGGCCACTACGAGACCCTGCTGCGCGCCCTCGTCGACGCCCCGGAGCAGCGCCTCTCCGAAGCCTCGCACCTGTCCGAGGACGAGGTTCGCCGGTTCGACGAGTGGAACGCCACCAGCCGGCCCTTCTCCGCGGAGCGCAGCCTGCCCGACCTCCTCGCCGACGCCGTCGCCCGCCACGGCGACCGCACCGCCCTCGTGTATGGCGAGCGGTCCCTGACGTACGCCGAACTCGCCGCGCGCACCGACGCCCTGGCCGCCGAGCTGCGCCGCCGCGGCGTCACCGCGGACACGGTCGTGGGCATCTGCATGGAGCGCTCCGTGGAGATGGTGATCGCCCTGTGGGCGGTCATGAAGGCGGGCGGCGCCTACCTCCCCCTGGAGCCGGACCACCCGGCCGAACGGATCCAGTACATGATCGAGGACTCGGGCGCCCGCCTCGTCCTCACCCGGTCCGCCGCCGACGTCTTCCCGTCGACCGGGGCGTGCGCGGTGCTCCGCCTGGACGCCGACGGACGGCCGGTGCCCGCCGGCGGCCGGGACACCCGCGTGCCGGCCGCCCGGGCCGTGCCCGCCCGCGTCGCCCCCACCGACCTCGCGTACGTCATCTACACCTCGGGCTCCACCGGCCGCCCCAAGGGCGTCATGGTCGAGCACCGCGCGGCCGTCAACCGCGTCGAGTGGATGCAGAACGAGTACGCGCTGACCCCCGACGACGTCGTGCTCCAGAAGACGCCGTTCAGCTTCGACGTCTCCGTGTGGGAGTTCGTCTGGCCGCTGATCACGGGCGCGCGGCTGGTCGTCGCCGCGCCGGGCGGCCACAAGGACCCCGCGTACCTGGTGTCGCTCATCCGGGCCGCCGAGGTCACCACCGCGCACTTCGTGCCGCCCATGCTGCGGCTCATGCTCGACCACGAGGGCTGGGCCCGCTGCACCTCGCTGCGCCAGGTCTTCTGCAGCGGCGAGGCCCTGCCGCCGGAGCTGCCCGCGCGCCACTACGCCCAGCACCGCGCGCGCCTGCACAACCTGTACGGCCCGACCGAGGCCGCCATCGACGTCACCCACTGGGCCTGCCCGCCCGACACGACGACCCGCACCGTGCCCATCGGCCGCCCCATCCAGAACATTCAGCTCCACGTCCTGGACGACCTGGGCGGGCGGCAGGCCGTGGGCTGCGCGGGCGAACTGCACATCGCGGGCGTCGGTCTGGCCCGCGGCTATCTGAACAATCCGGGCCTGACGCGCGAGCGCTTCGTGCCGAACCCGTTCGCCGCGGACCCGGACGCCCGCATGTACCGCACGGGCGACCTCGTCCGGTGGTTGCCGGACGGCACCCTGGAGTACCTCGGCCGCATCGACAACCAGGTCAAGCTGCGCGGCTTCCGCATCGAACTCGACGAGATCGAGGACCGTCTCTCCCGCCACCCCGCCGTGCGCGCCTGCGCCGTCCTCGCCCGCGAGGACAGCCCCGGCAACCCGCGGCTCGTGGGCTACGTCGTCCTCGACGGGGACCGCATCGACGACGTGGGTCACGGCGAAGACGAGACCCGCACCGGAGGCGAGGGGCGCACCGGCGGCTTCCACGACGCCCTGGTGCGGCACCTGGGGCAGTCGCTGCCCGAGTACATGGTCCCGGGCGCCCTGGTCCGCCTCGACGCCCTGCCGCTGACCGCGAACGGCAAGCTCGACCGGAAGGCGCTCCCGGCCCCCGACGCCGACGCGTACGCCGTGTCCGGTGACCGGGTCGCCCCGCGCACCCCCACCGAGCGGACCCTGCTGGCGGTCTGCGCGGGCCTGCTCGGCTTCGACGAGGAGCGCATCGGCGTCCACGACAACTTCTTCGCCCTCGGCGGGCACTCCCTGCTCATCCCGAAGCTGACCGCGCGCCTGCACGACGCGGGGCTCGACTGCGATCTGCACAGCGTGTTCGCCGCCGCCACGCTCGCCGACCTGGCCGCCGCGATCGACGCGGCCCACACGACGGAGGGCCCCGACGCGCCGGACACCGCCCCGGCGCGGACGGCGTTCACCGTCCCGCCGAACGGCATCCCCGCGGACTGCGACCGGCTTACCCCGGACATGCTGCCCCTGGTCTCCCTGACCGAGGACGAGCTGGCGGCGATCGTCGCGGCCGTGCCCGGTGGCGCCCCCAACGTCCAGGACGTGTACCCGCCGGCGGCCCTCCAGGAAGGCATGCTCTTCCACCACCTCAAGGAGGGCGGCCGCGACCCGTACGTGCTCTCCGGCGTCTTCTCCTTCGAGAACAGGTCCCACCTCGACGACTTCGTCCGAGCCCTGCGCGCGGCCGTCGCCCGGCACGACGCGCTGCGCACGGCGATCCTCACCCAGGGCCTGTCGCGGCCCGTCCAGGTCGTGGTGCGCCGCGCCGAGCTCGAACTGGAGGAGTTCGAGGTGCCCGCGGGCCGCGACGCCGAGGCCGTGATCCGCGAACTCCTCGCCCGGCCGCAGGCGATGCGCCTGGACCGCGCCCCGCTGATCCGGCTGCGCGCCGCCCGGCAGCCCGGCGGGGCCACCTGGTACGCCGCGCTCAACCTGCACCACGTCATCGACGACGCGACCTCGCTCGGCCTGCTGTTCCGTGAGATCGTCGCCCATATGACGGGTCGCGCCGGGGAACTGGCCCCGCCCGCGCCGTACCGCGACTTCATCGCCCACGTACAGCACCGCGCGCGCGAACTCGACCCGGCGGACCACTTCCGGGACCTGCTCGGCGACGTCACCGAGCCCACCGTGATGTTCGGCCTCCAGGACGTCCACGGCGATGGCCGCCGCGTCCTCGACCTGCGCCGCCCGCTCGACGCCCGCCTCGGCGAGCGGATCCGCGCCTGCGCGAAGGACCTGCGGGTCGGCCCGGCCACGCTGTTCCACGCGGGCTGGTCCCTGGTCGTGGCGGCGTGCGCGGGCCGCGACGACGTGGTCTTCGGCACCGTCCTGTCCGGCCGCCTCCAGGGCCCGCGCGGCATCGAGCGCATGCTCGGCAACTTCATCAACACCCTCCCCGTGCGCGTCGACCTGGCCGGGACGAGCGTGCGCGACCTGGTGAGCACCATCGACGGCACCCTGCGCGGCCTCGTGCGCCACGAGCAGACCCCGCTGGCCGTCGCCCACGGCCACAGCGCCGTACCGCCGGAGACGCCGCTGTTCAACGCGATCCTGAACTACCGGCACCTGGAGTCCGACGACCGCATCGACGACACCGAGCTGGAACGCGCGGGGGTCACGTCCCTCGCGGGCGTCATCGAGCGCAGCAACTACCCCATCGCCCTGTCCGTCGACGACCTCGGGCATGCCTACTCGCTCGACGCGCAGATCGACCAGGCCCAGGACGCCGAGTCGGTCATCCGCTACCTAGAAACCGCCATGGAACGCCTCGTCGACGCCCTCACCACCGAGGGCGAGGAGCAGCGCCCCGCCCTGGACCTGCCGGTCCTGAGCGATGCCATGCGTCATCAGGTGCTGGCCGGGTGGAACGGGGTGCCTGTGGTGGCTCCGGTGGAGCGGTGTCTGCATGGTTGGTTCGAGGAGGTTGTGGCGGGGTCGCCCGATGCGGTGGCGGTGGAGTTCGAGGGGCGTGGTCTGTCGTATGGGGAGTTGAACGCGCGGGCGAACCGCCTGGCCCGGTATCTGCGGGGTGTGGGGGTGGGTCCTGAGGTGCTGGTCGCGTTGTGTCTGCCGCGCAGTGAGCATCTCGTGGTGGCGGTGCTGGCGGTGCTGAAGGCGGGGGGTGCTTATGTGCCGGTGGATCCGGCGTCTCCGGCGGACCGGCTGGCGCACATTCTGGCGGACAGCGGGCCCCGTGTTCTGATCAAGGACGGTGCGCTGCCCGACGGCCTCGCCGTTCCGTCGGTCCCCGTCGTGGACGTGCGTGCCGACGCCGGCCTGTGGGCGGACCTTTCGGCGGACGACGTCACCGGCACGGGTGTGGGTCCCGCGCACGCCGCCTACGTGATCTATACGTCGGGTTCGACGGGTGTGCCGAAGGGTGTGGTGGTCGAGCACCGCAATGTGGTGCGGTTGTTCACGTCGACGGACGACTGGTTCCGTTTCGGTGAGCGGGATGTGTGGACTCTGTTCCACTCGTTCGCGTTCGATTTCTCGGTGTGGGAGATCTGGGGGGCGTTGCTGCACGGGGGCCGGCTGGTGGTGGTGCCGCAGGCGGTGACGCGTAGTCCGGAGGAGTTCTACCGGCTGTTGTGTGCGTCGGGTGTGACGGTGCTGAATCAGACGCCCAGTGCCTTCCGGCAGTTGATCGCGGCGCAGGGCGAGGATCCGGAGCCGCATGCGGTGCGTGTGGTGGTGTTCGGTGGTGAGGCGCTGGAGGTCGCCTCGCTCAGGCCCTGGCTGCGCCGTCCGGTGAACAAGGACACGCAGCTGGTGAACATGTACGGCATCACCGAGACCACGGTGCATGTCACCTATCACCTGCTCACCGACGGCGACCTCGGCCGGCCCGTGAGTCCCATCGGCCGTCGTATCCCGGATCTGTGCACCTACGTCCTGGACTCGCACGGTCGTCCCGCGCCGGTGGGCGTGGTGGGGGAGTTGTATGTCGGTGGTGAGGGTGTGGCCCGTGGTTATCTGAACCGGCCGGAGCTGACGGCCGAGCGGTTCCTGGAGGATCCGTTCCGTGAGGAGCCGGGGGCGCGTATGTACCGTTCCGGTGACCTGGCCCGGTGGCTGCCCGACGGTTCGCTTGAGTATCTGGGCCGCAATGACGACCAGGTGAAGATCCGCGGTTTCCGTATCGAGCTGGGTGAGATCGAGGCCCGCCTCGCCGGACACCCCGCCGTCCAGGACGCCCGCGTCCTGGTGCGCGGCTACGACGACCAGGACCAGCGCCTCGTCGCCTACGTCGTACCGTCGTCCGAGACCGCGCCGGCCGTACGCGAACTCCTGCGCCTGGACCGCACCGAGCCGGAAGCGCTCGCACGGACCTACGAACTGCCCAACGGCATGACGGTGTTCCAGCAGAACAGGAGCGAGACCGACTTCGTCTACGACGAGATCTTCACCCACCTCGAATACCTGCGGAACGGCATCACCATCGAGGACGGCGACACCATCCTCGACGTGGGCGCCAACATCGGCCTGTTCACGCTGTTCGCGGGCAGCCGCTGCCCCGGCGCCCGGATCCACGCCTTCGAGCCCATTCCACCCGTCTTCGACTCGCTGCGGCGCAACGTCGCGCTGCACGGTCTGAACGCCACGGTGCACGAATGCGGCCTCGCCGCCGAGGCCAAGCAGGAGACCTTCACCTTCTACCGCCACAACACCGTCATCTCCTCCAGTGTCACCACCGCCGAACAGGCCCACGACCTGGTGCGCTCCTACCTGCGCAACCAGGAGGAGCTGACCGACGAGGGCGCGGACGCGGCCACTGCCGGGGACGACCTCGTCGACGCGGTGGTCGACGCCCGCCTCGACAGCGAGCAGTTCACCTGCCGCCTGCGAACCCTCTCGGAAGTCATCGCGGAGGAGTCCCTCGACCGGATCGACCTGCTGAAGGTCGACGTGGAGAACGCCGAGTACGAGGTGCTCAAGGGCATCCACTGGCGGGACTGGCCGAAGATCCGGCAGCTCGTCGTCGAACTCCACGACGTCGACGGACAGCTGGAGAAGGTCGTCACCCTCCTCAAGGCCCTCGGCTACGACGTCGTCTGCGAGCAGGACAACCGTCTGCTGCGCAACACGACCCTCTACAACGTCTACGCCCGCCGCGCCGCCGCCGACGGCACCCCGCGGACCCCCGCGCCCGCCGCGACCGCGGCCCCGCGCTGGTCCGGCCGGACCGCCCTGCTCGCCGACGTGCGCGCCGCACTCGGCGCGGCGCTGCCCGAGTACATGATCCCGGCCGCGCACGTCCTCCTCGAAGAGCTGCCCCTGACCCAGAACGGCAAGCTCGACCAGCGGGCCCTGCCCGCACCCGAGGACCGCCAACGGCTCGCCGGGCGCCGCGTCGCACCCCGCACCGAGGCGGAGCGGACCGTCGCGGGCGTCTGGGCCGAACTGCTGCGCACCGACGCCGAAACCCTGGACGTCGACAGCGACTTCTTCGCCCTCGGCGGCAACTCGCTGCTCGTCACCCGCCTCGTCAACCGCCTCGCCCAGGCGACGGGCGCCGAACTCACCGTGCAGGCCGTCTTCGAGGGGCCCACGCTCGCGGCGATGGCCGCCGAGCTGGAGCGGCGCGCGCCCGTGACGCCGCAGGGCGGGGAACTCGACGTCGCCGCGATCCTGGAGAGCATCGACTTGATCGAGAACATGAGCGAAGAAGAGCTGGACGCCTGGGAAGGCCGGATCAAGTGACCACGACGCCGACGACGACCACCCCGGACAACGGCACCTCCCTCGACCTGATCCGGAGGATCAAGTCGCTGCCCGCCAACAAGCAGCGCGCCCTCATCGCGATGCTGAAGAAGCAGGGCGTCGACCTGTCGGCCCTGGAGGCGATAGGTCCCCGCCCGCACACCGCGGACGAGCCGGTCCCGCTGTCCTTCGCCCAGCAGCGCCTGTGGTTCCTGGCCCAGCTGGACGGCACCAGCGCCTACTACAACATCCCCATGGCGATGCGGCTGAGCGGCCCGCTCGACCGCCCCGCCCTGCTGCGCGCCCTGGAGACGATCGTCCAGCGCCACGAGGCGCTGCGGACCCGCTTCGTCGTACGCGACGGCGTGCCGTACCAGGAGATCGGCGACGGCCAGGACTTCACCGTCGGCGAGGAAGCGCTCACCGACCCCGCCGCGCTCCCCTCGCTCTGCGAACGCGAGGCCGTGGCGCCCTTCGACCTGGCCCGCGACTCGCTCATCCGCGTCCGCCTCCTGCGTGAGTCGGAGCGCGAGCACGTCCTGCTCGTCACCATGCACCACAGCGTCTCCGACGGCTGGTCGCTCGGTGTGTTCTTCCGCGAGATGGTCACCCTGTACGAGGCGTTCCACGCGGGCGAGCCGTCCCCGCTCGCGCCGCTGCCCATCCAGTACGCGGACTACGCGCACTGGCAGCGTCAGTGGCTCGTCGACGAGGTGCAGGACCGCCAGCTCGGCTACTGGACCCGCCGGCTCGAAGGCGTCGACCCGCGCCTGCCCCTGCCGGCCGACCGCACCCGCCCGGCCATCAAGACGTACGAGGGCGCGCACGAACGCTTCCACCTGCCCGGGGACCTGCTGCGGCAGCTCAAGGCCCTCGCCGAGCAGCACGACGTCACGCTCTACATGACGCTGCTGTCCGTCTACGCCCTCCTGCTGCACCGCTACAGCGAGCAGACCGACATCGCCATCGGCACGCCCGTCGCGAACCGCCAGCGCATCGAGTCCGAAGGGCTCATCGGCTTCTTCGCCAACACCCTGGTCATGCGCGCCGACCTGTCCGGCGACCCGTCCTTCACCGACCTGCTCGGCCGCGTCAAGGACATGGCGCTCCAGGCCTTCAGCCATCAGGACGTGCCCTTCGAAGCGGTCGTCGACGCCCTGCAACCGGAACGCAGCCTCAGCCACTCGCCGCTCTTCCAAGTCGCCTTCGTGCTCCAGGAGGCGCACACCGACCGCGAGGTGCGCCTCGGCGACCTCGACGTCTCCCTCATCGAGTTCGACTTCGACATCACCAAGTTCGACGCGACGCTCGACCTGCGCGAGACCCCCGACGGGCTGATCGGCGCCTTCGAGTACAACACCGGCCTCTTCGACCGCGAGACGGTCGAACGCTTCGTCCGCCACTACACCGCGCTGCTCCACGCCGTCGTCGCCGCGCCGGAGGAGCGGCTCTCACGGCTCAGCACCCTCGACGCCGACGAACGTCACCAGGTGGTGGCCGGGTGGAACGAGGTGTCCGAGGAAGCCCCGGTGGAGCGGTGCCTGCACGGGTGGTTCGAGGAGGTCGCGGAGCGTTCCCCCGACGCGGTGGCGGTGGAGTTCGAGGACCGCTGTCTGTCGTACGGGGAGCTGAACGCGCGGGCGAATCGTCTGGCCCGGTATCTGCGTGGTCTGGGGGTGGGCCCGGATGTCCTGGTGGCGCTGTGCCTGCCGCGCAGCGAGCACCTCGTGGTGGCGGTGCTGGCGGTGCTCAAGGCGGGGGGTGCCTACGTGCCGGTGGATCCGGCGTCCCCGGCGGACCGTCTCGCGCACATTCTGGCGGACAGCGCGCCGCGGGTTCTGATCAAGGACGGTGCGCTGCCCGACGGCCTCGCCGTTCCGTCGGTCCCCGTCGTGGACCTGCGCGCCGATGCCGGCCTGTGGGCGGACCACGCCGCCGACGATCTGTCGCTGCCGGACCTGACGCCGTCCGCCATGGCATATGTGATCTACACGTCGGGTTCGACGGGTGTGCCGAAGGGTGTGGTGGTCGAGCACCGCAATGTGGTGCGGTTGTTCACGTCGACGGACGACTGGTTCCGTTTCGGTGAGCGGGATGTGTGGACTCTGTTCCACTCGTTCGCGTTCGATTTCTCGGTGTGGGAGATCTGGGGGGCGTTGCTGCACGGGGGCCGGCTGGTGGTGGTGCCGCAGGCGGTGACGCGTAGTCCGGAGGAGTTCTACCGGCTGTTGTGTGCGTCGGGTGTGACGGTGCTGAATCAGACGCCCAGTGCCTTCCGGCAGCTGATCGCGGCGCAGGGCGAGGATCCGGAGCCGCATGCGGTGCGTGTGGTGGTGTTCGGTGGTGAGGCGCTGGAGGTCGCCTCGCTCAGGCCCTGGCTGCGCCGTCCGGTGAACAAGGACACGCAGCTGGTGAACATGTACGGCATCACCGAGACCACGGTGCATGTCACCTATCACCTGCTCACCGACGGCGACCTCGGCCGGCCCGTGAGTCCCATCGGCCGTCGTATCCCGGATCTGTGCACCTACGTCCTGGACTCGCACGGTCGTCCCGCGCCGGTGGGCGTGGTGGGGGAGTTGTATGTCGGTGGTGAGGGTGTGGCCCGTGGTTATCTGAACCGGCCGGAGCTGACGGCCGAGCGGTTCCTGGAGGATCCGTTCCGTGAGGAGCCGGGGGCGCGTATGTACCGTTCCGGTGACCTGGCCCGGTGGCTGCCCGACGGTTCGCTTGAGTATCTGGGCCGCAATGACGACCAGGTGAAGATCCGCGGTTTCCGTATCGAGCTGGGTGAGATCGAGGCCCGCCTCGCCGGACACCCCGCCGTCCAGGACGCCCGCGTCGTCGCCCGCGAGGACACGCCGGGCGACCGGCAGCTCGTCGCCTACACCGTCCTGCGCCCCGGCGCCGACGAGCCGGACCAGCACGCCGAGTTCGCTCGCCACCTGCGCCGGACCCTCCCCGACTACATGATCCCCAGCGCCTTCGTGGCCCTGGAGCGACTGCCCATCACCGGCAACGGCAAGCTCGACCACAAGGCCCTGCCCGCACCCGGCATCGAGGCCTTCGCGCAGCGCGCCTACGCGGCACCGAGCACCGTCACCGAGCGGACCCTCGCCGCGGCCTGGGCCGAACTCCTCGGCTTCGACGAGGACCGCATCAGCGCGCGCGACAACTTCTTCGCGCTCGGCGGCCACTCCCTGCTCATCACCGTCCTCATCGCCCGCCTCAAGGAGCGCGGCCTCGACGTCACCGTCCGCAGCGTCTTCAGCAGCCCCACGCTCGCCGACCTCGCCGCCGACATCGACCGCGCGGGCCCGGCCGCCACCGGCTACGCCGTACCCGCACCGGCGATACCGGAGGGCTGCGAGCGGATCACGCCCGAGATGCTGCCGCTGGTCCGCCTGGACCAGGCCGCCGTCGACGCCCTCACCTCCCGGGTGCCCGGCGGCGCCGCCAACGTGCAGGACGTCTACCCGCTCGTGCCCTCGCAGGAAGGCATCCTCTTCCATCACCTGATGGACCCCGCCAACGACCCGTACGTCATCCCCATCCTGCTCACCGCCCCCGACCGGGAGACGTGCGACACCTTCGTGGCGGCACTCCAGGCCGTGGTGGACCGGCACGACGTGATGCGCACGGCCGTCGTCACCGAAGGCCTCGGCGAACCCGTGCAGGTGGTCCTGCGCGACGTCCGCCTCGACGTGGAGCGGCGCACCCTCGACGCCGCCGACTCCGCAGCCGCCGAGGAGCGGGCCCGCGCCTGGCTCGCGGACCCGGGCACGATCACGCTGGACCGGGCGCCGCTGCTGCGGCTCGCCGTCGCCGCCGACCCGCACTCCGCACGGCACTTCCTGCTCCTCCGCGTCCACCACCTCATCGAGGACGCGACCTCGCTGCGCCTCATCCTCGAAGAGCTCGCCGCGCACATGACGGGCCGCGCCGACGAGCTGCCCCCGGCCCCCGCCTACCGCGACTTCGTCGGCCACACCCTGCACCAGCTCGCCGCCAACGACGCCGAGGCGTACTTCCGCCGCGAACTGGGCGACGTCACCGAACCCACCACGCCCTTCCAACTCGTCGACGTGCACGGCGACGGCAGCCGCGTGCGCGACCTGCGCCGCTCCCTGCCACCCGCCCTCACGAGCCGTCTGCGCGAGCAGGCCCAGCGCCTGCGCGTCAGCCCCGCCGCGCTCTTCCACGCCGCCTGGGCCCTGGTCACGGCGGCCACCGGCGGACGCGACGACGTGGTCTTCGGCACCGTCCTGTCCGGCCGGCTCCAAGGCGTGCCCGGCGTCGAACGGATGCTCGGCAACTTCATCAACACCCTGCCCCTGCGGGTGCGCCTCGCCGACCGCACCGTCAAGGACCTGGTGTCCGCCGTGGACGCCTCCCTCAAGGAACTGATCGCCCACGAGCAGAGCGCGCTGACCCTGGCCCAGCGCTCCAGCGGCCTGGACGGCGACGCCACCCTGTTCAGCTCGATGATCAACTACCGGTACTTCGAGCCGCGCCAGGGCGACCTGGGCCCGGCCACGCTCGAGGACCTCGGCATCCACTGGCTGGGCTCCCTCGACCGCACCAACTACCCGGTGGGCGTGTCCGTCGACGACACCGGCACCGAACTCTCCCTCAACGCCCAGGTCGACACCGCGCTCTCGCCCGACGCCGTCCTCGGCTACGTGGAAACCGCGGTGTCCGGCCTCGTCGACGCCCTGGCCGCCGACGACGGCGCCGGCACGCGGGCGCTCGACATCGACGTGCTTCCGGCCGCCGAACGCCACCGCCTGCTGACCGAGTGGAACGACACAGACCAGCCCTACCCGGACGACCACTGCCTCTTCGAACTCTTCGAGGAACACGTCCGGCGGCGCCCCGACGCCATCGCCGTCGAACACGGCGAGCAGCGCCTCACCTACGCCGAGGTCAACGCCCGCGCCAACCGCGTCGCGCACTGGCTGCGTGAGCAGGGCGTCGGCCCCGACACCCTGGTCGGCCTGTGCGCCCGCCGCTCCCCGGAGCTGGTGACCGGCCTGCTCGGCATCCTCAAGGCCGGCGGCGCCTACGTGCCCATCGACCCGGACTACCCCCGAGAGCGCATCCGCACCCTGGTCGCCACCTCCGGCGTCGGCATCGTGCTGAGCCAGTCCCACCTGCCGTCCGGGACGCTCAGCGACGCGGACGGGGGCGAGCGACTCCAGATCGTCCACCTCGACACCGGCGAACGCGCCGGGGACGGCACACAACTGCTCGCCGGCCGCCCCGAGCACGACCTGACGCGCGCCGAACTCGGCCTCACCCCCGAGCACCTCGCCTACGCCATCTTCACCTCGGGCTCCACCGGCGTGCCCAAGGGCGTCCTCGTCGAACAGCGCGGCGTCGTCCGTCTGGTGCGCAACCCCGACTACTTCCCCACGGACCGCGACACCGTGGTGCTCCACCACTCCTCGATCTCGTTCGACGTCGGCTCCCAGGAGGTCCTCGGCCCGCTGCTGTGCGGGGGACGGCTCGTCCTGCACGACGGCGACTCCAAGGACGCCGGCGCGCTCCTGGACCGCGCCGAGCGCTCCGGCGTCACGATGATGGCCCTGTCCGCGGCCTTCCTGCCCGCCTTCGCCGAGGCCGCGCAGGGGCGGCGGCTGCCGCTGACGTACCTCGGCGTCGGCGGCGAGGCCTTCTCCGCCAAGGACGTGCGCCGCCTGTACGCGGCCCACCCCGGCCTGACCGTCGTCAACGCCTACGGACCGACCGAGAACAGCATCGCCTCCACCTGCCACGTGATCCCCCGGGACATCCCCGAGGACGCGGTCGTCCCCATCGGCAGGCCCATCGCCCAGTCCACCGCCCACGTCCTCGACGCGCACCTGCGGCTGGTGCCGCCGGGCGTCGTCGGCGAGCTGTGCGTGGGCGGCGCGGGCGTCGGCCGCGGCTACCTCGGCAACCCCGAGCTCACGAAGGAGCGGTTCGTCACCGACCCCTTCGCCACGAAGCCCGGCGCCCGCCTCTACCGCACCGGCGACCTGGTGCGCCGACTGCCCGACGGCACCCTGGAGTTCGTCGGCCGCGTCGACGACCAGGTGAAGGTCCGCGGCTTCCGCGTCGAACTCGGCGAGATCGAGAACGCGCTGCACTCCCACCCCGCCGTGCGCGGCGCCGTCGTCACCACCCAGGCCGACGGCGAGACGAAGAGGCTCGTCGCCTACGTCAGGCCCACGGCCGACTGGCTGGACGCCACCGCGCGTGAGCAGAACGCCGACCGCCTGGAGCAGTGGCAGGACCTCTTCGAGGACCAGTACGGCACCGGCGCGGACGAGCGGACGAACACCACGACACCCGGCCCCGCCGCCTTCGGGGACGACCTGAACCTGGTCGGCTGGAACTGCAGCTACACCGGGGACGCCATCCCCGAGCACGAGATGCGCGAGTGGATCGACGGCACCGTCCGCCGCATCGAGGAACTGCGGCCCCGCAGGCTCCTGGAGGTCGGCTGCGGAACGGGGCTGCTCCTGTTCCGCTACGCCGGAGCCTGCGAGGCCGTCCACGCCGTCGACATCTCCGCGTCCGCCCTGGCCGGGGTGCGGCGCGGCGCCGAACGGCGCGGCTGGTCGCACGTCACCCTCGCGCAGGGCGACGCCCGTTCCGTGACGCTGCCCGAAGGCGCCGACGGCACGGAGAAGTTCGACACCGTCGTCATCAACTCCGTGGTCCAGTACTTCCCGAACCGGCTCTACCTCGAAGAGGTCATCGAGCGGCTGCTGCCGCTCGTCACCGACGGCGGCCGGATCCTCGTCGGTGACGTCAGGAACCTCGACCTGTTCTCCGCGCACGTCACCGCCGTCGAGCGCAGCCGCCTGTCCGCCCGCGCCACCGTGACGGCCCTGGCCCGCCAGGTGCAGCGCCGCCGCCAGCAGGAGACCGAACTCCTCGTCAGCCCGAGCTACTTCGCCGCGCTGCCCCGGCGGTTCGCGGACATCGGCTCCGTCGACATCGCCGTCAAGCGCGGCACCGGCGGCAACGAGATGCTCGGCTACCGCTACGACGTGGTCCTCACCAAGGGCCCGGCCACCGCACCCGACGCCGACCTGCCGTGGCTGACCGCCGGCACGCCCGGCGAACTGCGCGCCCTGCTCGCCGACGGCCGCCCGCGGTTCGGCGTCACGGGCCTCGACAACCCGCGCGTCGCCGACGACGTCCGGGCCTGCGAGAGCCTGCGCGGCACCACGGCACACCCGTACGTCGAGCCCCTGGGCGCGAGCCGCCTCACGGACGCCGCCGTCCAGCGGGTGCACGACCTGGAGGACGCCCTCGCGTACGCCGAGGAACTCGGCTACGGCGTCGCCGTCACCTGGTCCCAGGACCGCCTCGACGGCCTCGACGTGCTCCTCGCCCAGGGGGAGCGGCCGACCGCGCGGGCCCGGAACGCCTACGCCGCGACCCACCTGGCCAACGTGCCGCAGATCGCCACCACAGGCCAGGCCCTGACCCGCACCCTGAAGGACCACCTGACGGGCAGGATCCCCGAGTACATGGTCCCCAGCGTCTTCGTCGCCCTCGAAGAGCTGCCGCTCACCCCCAACGGCAAGGTCGACAAGCGGGCCCTGCCGGCTCCCGACGAGGCCGACGTGCACAAGGAGGCCTACGTCGCGCCGCGCACCGCCACCGAGCGGACACTGTGCCGCCTCGTCCAGGACGTCCTCGACCTCGACCGCGTCGGACTCCAGGACGGCTTCTTCGACCTCGGCGGGCACTCGCTGCTCGCCACCCGGCTCACCATCCGTGTCAAGCAGGAGACCGGCAAGGAACTGCCGCTCCAGTCGATCCTCGCGGGCGCGACCCTCGGCGAGCTGGCCGCCGCGCTGGACGCCTCGCCCGGCCGCCCGGCCGACGAGAGCGCCCCGCTGACACCCGGCACCGGACCCGGCGACGAGAGCCCGCTCTCCTGCCAGCAGAGCGAACTGTGGTTCCTCGACCCGCACGAGCACCTCGGCTCGGCCCACGACAACGTGCAGATGGCCTACCGCGTCATCGGCCCCCTCGACCGGCGGGCCTACGCGCGCGCCTTCGAAGCGCTCGTGGCCCGGCACGCCGTGCTGCGCACCAGCTACCCGCGGCGCGGCGACACCTACGTCCAGCGGGTGAACGACCCCACCGGCTTCGCCGTCGCCCTCGAGGACGTCACGGGCGACAGCGAGGTCACCGAGTTCCTCCGCGCCGAGCGGCTCCGGCCGTTTGGGCCCGAGGACCGGCACATGCTGCGCGTCCACATCCTGACGCTCACGCCGTACGAACACGTCGCCGTCGTCACCCGGCCCTGGGGCATCTTCGACGGCTGGTCGACCGGCGTCTTCATCGCCGAACTCAACGCCCTGTACCAGGCGCTGAGCCGCGGCGAGGAACCGACGCTGCCCGAACCTCCCGTCCAGTACGCGGACTTCGCGCGCTGGCAGCACCGGACCTTCGACGCCGGGGCCCGCGCACGGCAGACGGAGTACTGGCGCTCCCAGCTCGCGGGCCTGCCGGCCCGCACCGCGCTGCGCACCGACTACCGGCGGCCCGGGACCAAGTCGTACCAGGGCTCCTCGGTCGAGGTGCACGTTCCCGCCGCGGTGCTCGACCAGCTCAAGCGGGTCAGCAAGGAACGCGGCGGCACGCTCTATCTGACGCTCCTCTCGGCGTTCGCGACGCTGCTCGGCGCCCGCACCGACGACCGGGAGCTCGCCATCGGCTCGCCGGTGACCAACCGGCCCCGCCCCGAGCTGGAGCGCCTCGTCGGCTACTTCATCAACGTGCTGGTCATACGCCTGGACGTGCGGCCCGAGCAGGCCTTCGACGAACTCCTCGCACAGGCCCAGCAGGTGACCGCGGCCGCCCACGAGCACAAGGACGTCCCGTTCGCCGACCTCGTCACGGCCCTGGTGCCCGAGCGCGACCCGGCGCACTCGCCGCTGTTCCAGGTCATGTTCAACCTGGTGCCCGCCGCCGAAGCCGCGCCGGCGGACCCCACCGGCCTCGGCTTCGTGCCCCTGCCCACCGACAGCGGCACGGCCAGGTTCGACCTCAACCTCGTCGTCCGCGAGACCCCCGAAGGGCTGCGAGGCTACCTGGAGTACAGCACCGACCTGTACGCCAGGAGCACGGCCCGAGAGCTCGCGGCCGCCTACGAGAGACTGCTGCTCAAGATCGTCACGCAGCCCGGCGAGAGCCTCGCCCGGCTGCGCGAGGCGGCGGCGGACGGCGGTGCCGGATGAGCACCGCCGCCACCCGCCCCGCCCGTCCCGCCCCGACCAGCGAAAGCGCGCACATGACCAAGGAAAAGACCTTCACCCTGATCGTCGACGCCGTCCGCGAGATCCTCCCCGAACTCGCCGACCACGACTTCGGCGAGACCGACACCCTGGACGGGCTCGGCGCCAACTCCATGGACCGCGCGGAGATCGTCATGACCGTCCTGGAGGAGATGGACCTCGACATACCCCTGGTCGACACCCACGGGCCGCGGAACCTGGGCGAGCTCGCCCAGCACCTCAGCGACACGGCAGCGGTCAAGGCCGGGTGACGTGAGCGACTCCGCAGGGCTCGTCGTCACCGGCATCGGCGTCACCACCGCCGTGGGCCGGGGCAAGGCCGACTTCACCCGGGCGCTGTTCGCCGGGGAGCACCGGTTCGCCGTCATGGACCGGCCCGGGCGGCAGTCCGGCACCCGCTTCGTGGGCGCCGAACTGCCCGACCCGGTCCCGGCCCCCCGGCTCGACGCCCGCGACCTGCGCACCGCGTCCCTCACCGGACAGGTCGCCCTGGCCACCCTCGAAGAGGCGTGGACCGAGGCGGGCCTCGACGGCTACGACGCCGACCGGATCGGCCTCGTCATCGGCGGCAGCAACCTCCAGCAGCGCGAACTCGTCCGGGCTCACGACCGGCACCGGGCCAAACCGCACTTCCTGCGGCCCAGCTACGGCCTGTCGTTCCTGGACACCGACCTGTGCGGCCTGTGCACGAGCGCCTTCGGGATCCGCGGCCTGGCCCACACCGTGGGGGGCGCCTCGGCCAGCGGGCAGCTCGCCGTCATCGAGGCGGCCGAGGCCGTCGCCGCGGGGCGCGTCGACGTGTGCGTCGCCCTGGGCGCGCTCGCCGACCTGTCGTACTGGGAGCTGCTCGGCCTGCGCGCCATGGGCGCCATGGCGGGCGAGGACCACGCCGACGCGCCCGCCGAGGCCTGCCGCCCCTTCGACAGGGGGCGGTCCGGCTTCGTCTACGGCGAGGCCTGCGCCGCCCTGGTCATCGAGCGCCGGGACGCCCGCCCGGCCGCCCCCGCCCCCTACGCGCGGCTCAGCGGCTGGTCCGTGCGCCTGGACGGCAACCGCGACCCCAACCCGTCCCTGGCGGGCGAGACCGCGGCGATCCGCCAGGCCCTGCACCGCGCCGGACTCACCGCACGGGACATCGACTACGTCAACCCGCACGGCACCGCGTCCCCCACGGGCGACGAGACCGAAGTGGCGGCGCTCAAGGCCTGCGGCCTCACCCACGCCGCGGTCAACGCCACCAAGTCGATCACCGGCCACGGTCTGACGGCCGCCGGAGCCGTCGAGGCTGCCGCCTCCCTGCTGCAGATGCGGCACGGGCGACTGCACCCCACGCGCAACCTCACCGCACCCGTCGACGACGCCCCGCGCTGGGTGCGCGGGCAGGCCGTCGACGCCGACATCCAGCACTGCCTGAGCCTGAGCATGGGCTTCGGCGGCATCAACACCGCACTGTGCCTGAGCGCGTGCGCCGCATAGAGAGCAGAACAGCGAACCCCATGTCCCGCGTCGGTATCGAAGCGATGAACGTGTTCGGCGGCTCGGCCGTGCTCGACGTCATGCAGTTGGCGCGGCACCGCCAGCTCGACCTCGCGCGCCTGAACAACCTCCTGATGAAGGAGAAGACGGTCGCGCTGCCCTTCGAGGACCCGGTCACCTTCGGGGCCAACGCGGCCCGGCCGCTCCTCGACCGCATGAGCGAGGAGGAGAAGAGCCGCATCGAACTCCTCATCACCTGCACCGAGTCGGGCTTCGACTTCTCCAAGTCGGCGAGCACGTATCTGCACGACCAGCTGGGCCTGAGCCGCAACTGCCGCATGTTCGAGGTCAAGCAGGCCTGCTACGCGGGCACCGCCGGATTCCAGATGGCCTGCAACTTCATCCTCTCCGGCACCTCGCCGGGCGCCAAGGCCCTGGTGATCGCCACCGACATCTCGCGCTACATCCTGGAGGACGGCGACGACGCGGCCGCGCAGGACTGGGCGTACGCCGAACCCAGCGGCGGCGCGGGCGCCGTCGCCCTGCTCGTCAGCGACGCCCCGCACGTCTTCCAGCTCGACGTCGGCGCCAGCGGCACCTACGGCTACGAGGTGATGGACACCTGCCGCCCCGCCCCGGACAGCGAGGCCGGCGACGTCGACCTGTCCCTGATGTCGTACCTGGACTGCTGCGAACAGGCCTACCGCGCCTACGAGGCCAAGGTGGAGGGCGCCGACTACCGCGACACCTTCCAGTACCTCGCCTTCCACACCCCCTTCGGCGGCATGGTCAAGGGCGCCCACCGCACCATGATGCGCAAGTTCGCCAAGGCCAAGGGCGCGGAGGTCGCCGAGGACTTCGAGCGTCGCGTCGCGCCGGGCCTCGGCTACTGCGGGCGCGTCGGCAACATCATGGGCGCGACGGTCTTCCTCTCCCTCGCCGGCACCATCTGCGACGGCGCCTACCCCGACCCGCGGCGCATCGGACTCTTCTCGTACGGATCCGGCTGCTGCTCGGAGTTCTACAGCGGTGTCGTCACCCCGGACGGCGCGCGGCGGCTGCGGGCCATGGGCATCGAAGCCCATCTCGACGCCCGCCACGAGCTCTCCCTCGACGAGTACGACCAGCTCCTGCGGGACAGCGCGTTCGTCCGCGTCGGCACCCGCGACACCGTCGTGAACCAGGACTTCGTCGCCCGGACCGCCCGGAGCGCCGCGGGCGCGTCACCGCGCCTCGTCCTGCGCGCGATCAAGGAGTTCCACCGGGAGTACGCATGGATCGACTGACCTACTCCACCCTGCGCGTCCGCGAACAGGGCAGCGTGCTCTTCGCCCGGATCCACAGGCCGGAGGCGGGCAACGCCATCAACGCCACGCTCGTCCACGAACTCGACGACGTCCTGACACGCGCCGCCGGCGCGCAGCACACCACCGTCGTCGTGCTCGAAGGATCGCCCGAGGTGTTCTGCTCCGGTGCCGACTTCGGCGTGATCAGCGACGCGGTGCGCACGGGCCGGGACACGTCCTTCGACCCCGAGCCGATGTTCGAACTCTTCCGGCGCTTGGCGTACGCCGACGTGCTCACCGTCGCGCACGTGCGCGGCAGGACCAACGCGGGCGGCGTCGGCCTGGTGGCCGCGTGCGACGTGGTGATCGCCGACGAGAGCGCGACCTTCGGCCTCTCCGAGCTGCTCTTCGGCCTGATCCCGGCCGTCGTGCTGCCCTATCTGATCCGCAGGACCGGCTTCCAGCGCGCCCACTACCTCGCCGCCACCACCCAGACCGTCGACGCCCGGCAGGCCCACGAGTGGGGACTCGTCGACGCGCTCGGCACCCCCGGCGAACCCCTCCTGAAGCGCCACCTCCAGCGCCTCGGCCGGCTCTCGAAGAAGGGCGTCGCGGGCTACAAGGCGTATCTGCGCGAGCTGTCCCCGCTCACCGAGCACACCAAGGACGTCGCCCTCGCCACCAACCGCCGCGTCTTCGGCGACCCCGACAACCTACGGGCCATCCGGCGCTACACCGAGGAGGGCGTCTTCCCCTGGGAGACCGCGAGCCAGGACGCCACCGCCGCTCCGCCCCCGCAGCCGTCACCGCCCCCGCAGCCGTCACCGCCCCCGCAGCCGTCACCGCCTCCGCAGCCCTCCCCGAGCGAGACCACCGTGGAACCACAGCACCGGCGGCCCGCCGTCCCGTCGCGGCCGCCCGCCCTGTCGCCCCGGGCCCTCGGCAGCCCGCACTTCCGCGCGGCCCACGGCGTCGACTACGCCTACGCCGCCGGAGCGATGTACAAGGGCATCGCCTCCGTCGACCTGGTCATCGCGCTCGGCAACGCGGGCATGCTCGGCTTCTTCGGCACCGGCGGGCTCCCCCTCGACGAGATCGACGACGCGATCACCCGCATCAGGAAGGAACTCGACCCCGGCCGCGCCTTCGGCATGAACCTCCTGAACAGCCCGGACGACCCGGACCTGGAGGACCGTACCGTCGAGCTGTACCTGCGCCACGGCGTGCGCTCCGTCGAGGCGTCCGCCTATCTGCGGCCCACGCTGCCGCTCGTCCGCTACCGTCTCGCGGGCCTGCGCACCGACGCCGAGGGACGACTCCGCCAGGACCACCACATCGTCGCCAAGGTGTCGCGCACCGAGGTCGCCGAGCACTTCCTGCGCCCCGCCCCGGAACCCCTGGTCCGCCGCCTGCTCGACGACGGCCTGATCACCCCCGAGCAGGCCGGACTGGGCGCCCGCCTCCCGCTGGCGCAGGACCTGTGCGTCGAGGCGGACTCGGCGGGCCACACCGACGGCGGCAACGCCTACGTCCTCATGCCCGCCATGCGCGCCCTGCGCGACCGCGTGACGCGCGAGCAGGGCTACTCCGAGGAGAACGGCGTGCGCGTCGGCGCCGCGGGCGGCATCGGCACCCCCGAGGCCGCCCTCGCCGCCCTGACCCTGGGCGCCGACTTCCTCGTGACCGGCTCCATCAACCAGTGCACCGTGGAGGCCGGGACCAGCGACGAGGTCAAGGACCTCCTCCAGGGCCTCGGCGTGCACGACACCGAGTACGCGCCCGCGGGCGACATGTTCGAGGTCGGGGCCCGCGTCCAAGCCGTCAGGAAGAGCACCTTCTTCCCCGCCCGTGCCCAGAAGCTGTACGAGCTCTACCTGCGGCACGACTCCCTCGACGACCTCGACGCACGCACCCGGGCCACCCTGGAGAACAAGTACTTCCGGCGGTCCCTCGACGAGGTGTGGGAGGAGACCCGCGCCCACCTGGCACGGCGCTCCCCGGCCCGGCTCGCGGAGGTCGAGCGCAGCCCCAAGCAGAAGATGGCCCACGTCTTCCGCTGGTACTTCGTGCACTCCACACGCCTCGCGCTGCGCGGCGCGGAGCCGCGCGTCGACCACCAGATCCACTGCGGCCCCGCCCTCGGCGCGTTCAACACCTGGGTGCGCGGCACCGAGCTGGAGCCCTGGCGCGGCCGCAGGGTCGACGTCATCGCCGAGCGGCTGCTGCGGGGGACCGCGGCCCTGCTCTCCGAGCGCATGGCCGCCTACGGCGCCCTGGCCGCGGGCGGCACCCCGCCCTCCTCCGACACCACGACGGCTGAGTGATCACATGACTTCCGTGTACGTATTCCCCGGGCAGGGCTCCCAGCGCAAGGGCATGGGCAAGGAGCTGTTCGAGAAGTACCCCGACCTGGTGGCCCGCGCGGACCGGCTGCTCGGCTACTCACTGCGCGACCTGTGCGTCGACGACCCCGACCGGGTCCTCCACCGCACCGAGTACACCCAGCCCGCCCTCTACGCCGTCAGCGCCCTGCAGTACCTCGACCACGTCGACTCCGGCGGCGCCCCGCCCGCCGTCGTCGCCGGGCACAGCCTGGGGGAGTACAGCGCCCTGTTCGCCGCGGGCGCCTTCGACTTCGTCACCGGGCTCGACCTCGTGCGCCGGCGCGGCGAGCTGATGAGCCGCGCGCCCAAGGGCGCGATGGCCGCCGTCGTCAACCTCGACCAGGAGCGCGTCGCGGAGATCCTGGCCGCGCTGCCGTACTCCGGCATCGACATCGCCAACATCAACTCCCGCGGCCAGTGCATCCTCTCCGGCGTCCACGACGAGATCCACGCGCCCGCCGTCCGCGCGGCGTACACCGAGGCGGGAGCGAGGTTCGTCCCCCTCAACGTGAGCGCGGCCTTCCACTCGCGTTGCATGGCCGACGTCCAGGACGAGTTCGCCCGCCACCTGGCGGGCGTCGCGTTCCGCCCGCTGCGCATCCCCGTGATCGCCAACTGCACGGCACGCCCGTATCCCACGACCGGATACACCGACCTGCTCGTGCGGCAGATCTCGAGCCCCGTGCGCTGGTACGAGTCCGTCTCCCGGTTGCTGGCGAGCGGCCACGACGACTTCCGTGAGTTCGGCCCCGGGGACGTCCTGACCAAGCTCACCGCCAAGATCCGCGAGGAGCCGCTGGCCGTGGCGGAGCCCTCACCCCTCTCGGGGCCCGTCGCCCCGCCGCACCCGTCCGTCCCCGCGGGACCGCCGCGCCCCGCCCCGCACCGGACCGCGCGGCGCCCCGAGGTCGTCTTCATGTACGGCGGCCAGGGCACGCAGTACTACCGCATGGGGCAGGAGCTGTACGACACCCACCCCGCGTTCCGCGAGGCCATGGACCGCTGCAGCGCCCAGTACGAGGCCGCACAGGGCACGTCGCTGGTCGCCGCGATGCACGACGGAACCCGGCGCGGCCAGGACTTCGACGACATCCTGCACACGCACGCGGCGCTCTACAGCGTCGGCTGGAGCCTGACCGAGGCCCTGCGCGCGGAGGGCTTCCGGCCCGACGCGGTCCTCGGCCACAGCCTCGGCGAGTACGTAGCGGCGACCGTTGCCGGGGCGATGTCCTTCGAGGACGGCCTCGACCTCGTGATGAAGCAGGCCCACCTCCTCGAGCTGCGCTGCCGCCCCGGCGGCATGCTCAGCGTCCTCGCCCCGCCCTCCCTGTACCAGCGGCGCCGCGACCTGTTCGCCGGACTCGCCCTGGCGGGCGTCAACTTCCACGGCGAGGACACCGGCAACTTCGTCGTGAGCGGCGAGGCCGAGCGGGTCACCGAGGCCCGCGCAGCGCTCGACCGGGAAGGGGTGATCGCCGTCCGGCTGCCGGTGCGCCACGGCTTCCACTCCAGCCTCCTCGACGACATCCGGCACGAGTGCCGGAGCCTGGGGCGCGCGGTCACGGTGAACTCGCCCGGCCTGCCGGTGTATTCGTGCGTGTACGCGGCAGAGCTGGACGCCACGGCGCTGACCGGCTGGGACGACTACGCGTGGGACGTCGTCCGGGGCCGCGTGCGCTTCGACGAGCTGATGGCCACCGCGTTGCGCGACCCGGCACGCCACTACTTCGTCGACCTGAGCGCCAGCGGCTCCTTCGCCAACTTCCTCAAGCACGGCTACGGCCCCGGCTACCGGGGCGCGTTCGCGATCAACCAGTTCGGCAACAACGCGGCGTCGATGCGCCGGCTGTGCGAGGGCCTGGAGGAGATCACCGGAAGGGCGTCCGCCCTGGTCTGACTCCGGCGGGCACGGAGCAGGGGCCCACCGTGCCTTGGTGGGCCCCTGGCGCCTTCTCGGGCAGGTGCCGGCGTCGGCCCGGTCAGCCGGCCGAGACCGGCAGCGAGGCCACACCGCGCACGTTGATGCGGCCGTTCCAGGTCACGTCACCGGCCAGGGCGAGGTCCGGGAACCGCTTCAGCATGCGCTCGAAGGTGATGCTCGCCTCCAGACGGGCCAGGGCCGCGCCGAGGCAGTGGTGCGAGCCGGAGCCGAACGCCAGGTGGGCGCGGGCCCCTTCGCGGTCCAGGCGCAGCGTGTCCGCGTCCTCGCCCCAGCGTGCGGCGTCGCGGTTCGCGGAGGCGAGAGCGGCGACCACCATCGAGCCCGGCGGGATCTCCACGCCGCTGAGCACCGTCGGCTCCAGCGTGATGCGGCGGCTCGACTGCAACGGGCTGTCGTATCGCAGCAGTTCGTCCACGGCGTTGGGCATGAGGCCGGCGTCCGCGCGCAGCGCGCCGAGCTGCTCGGGGTGGCGCAGCAGCGCGAGGGTGCCGTTGGCGAGCAGGTTCACGGTCGTCTCGTGGCCCGCGATGTAGAGCAGCTCTATCTGCGCGACCAGTTCGTCGTCGCTCAGCTTGTCGCCGTCCTCCTCGGCCTCGATGAGGGCGGTCATGAGGTCGTCGGCGGGGTTGCGCCGCTTCCAGGCGATCATCTCGGCGGTGAGGGCGGCCAGTTCGGCGTCCGCGTTCTCGATCTCCTGCATGAGGGCGGGGTCGGCGACGGGCTCCAGGGAGCGGACGATCGTGCCGCTCAGCTCCCGGATCCGCTCGTGGTCGGTGGGCGGGGCGCCCAGCATGTCCGCGATCACCGTGAACGGCAGCGGCGAAGCGAGCGCGGGCACCAGGTCCGCGCCGCCGTCCTCGGCGATGCGGTCGAGCATGCCGTCGACGAGCTCGCCGATGCGCGGTGCGAGCGCCTGGATCGACTTCGGTGTGAACGCCTTCTGCACCAGGCGCCGCAGCCGGGTGTGGTCCGGGGCGTCACGGTCGATCATCGAGAAGCCGTCGATGAGCGGCGTCTTGCGCGACTCGTCCTTCTGGCGCAGGCTCTCCAACCCGCTGGAGTCGACATTGCGCAGTTCGACCGATGCACCCGAGCGCAGCAGGCCGAACACGTCCTCGTACCGGGTGACCACCCAGAACCCCATGGGGTGCGGATAGACCGGGGCGGTTTCGCGGAGCGTCGCGTACTGCGGATACGGATTGTCGGTGAACCCCTCGGCGAAGGGATTGAACAGCGGTATCTGTTCCTGAGGGAGAACGCCCCCGGTCATCTCGAGCTCCTTGCGTTAGCACCGGTTGGAGGGACCCCGGCGGCCGGTTCCGAGGGAACCACCGCCTCTGCCATCGGCCGCGGCGGGATAAGAGTGCGCGGATCACAGTAGTGCGGCCGGGGCACCAGCGGCACCGGCCGGACGAGGACGGACGCGGGGGAGTACCTGGCGAGGCCGGGCGGGGGACGGAGCCCTCAGGTTGCTTACGAGTCAGGCCGCCCAGTGCGACGGGCGCTCCAAGGGGTGGGGGATCTTCGTGCGGGCGTCGCCGCGCGCGGCGTTCAGCTGAGGCTGGGTGAGGAACAGCGCGCCGCGCAGGTCTGCCCCGCACAGGTTGGTGTCCCTCATGTCCGCGCCGATCAGGTCGGCGTCGCGCAGGTCGGCGTCGGACAGGTCGGCCGCGATGAGGACGGCGCCGCGCATGCTGGCGCCGCGCAGCTTCGCGCCGCGCAGCCGCGAGCCGATGAGGTTGGCGCCCCGGTGGTTCTTCTTGCGCCCCGGGACCGCCGCGCGGGCCAGTTCGCTGGCGCGCAGGAGCAGTGGGTTCACTTCGCCGCGCAGTGCGTCCACGTCGACAGCGAGCAAGGTCTGGGCCGTGTCCCGGGTGAGCGCGTCGATCTGTTCGTACGCGCGGCGGAGGTCCCGGTGGACGGGCCGGGCCGAGGGCAGGTCCAGGGCTTGCGCGGTGTACTTCAGGAGCTCCTGGAGCTGGCGCACGACGGGGAAGACCTCGTACATCGCGCGGGCCGAGTCCGGGTCCTCGCGCCAGCTGACGCCCTTGAAGGTGACCTGGGAGACCTTCTGGCCCGCGCCGAAGCAGTCGAACACCGTGCAGCCGCTGTAGCCCTTGTCGCGCAGCCGCTCGTGGATTCCGCAGCGGAAGTCATCCTGGAGGTTTCCGCAGGGCGTGCCGGCGGACTTGTTCACCGGGAAGTCCGACGAACGCGAGAAGGGCAGCGCCACGCAGCACAAACCGAAGCAGCTGCCGCAGTCGGCTTGCAGGTCGGGGTGGGCGGCGTACGAGGTGCGCTCGGGCAAAACGGTGACTCCTGGTTCGCGTGCGGCGAGGGCGGCGTGTCCGCATCCCCACGCTCCCATTGTCCCCCATCAGCAGATTCTGCTCGTATGCGGATCGTGACAGCTGGTCCGTGGGCGGCGGAAAGGAGAAGAGGTGGCCGCTGACCTGGGAGCACTTCGTCGGTGAGAGGCTCCCACGGCCCCGCGCCCGCTGTTCGCCGCGCTCGACCACCGGACCGGATCGCACTGCCGGGCTGTCCCGTCCCCAAGCGGTGGACACCTCCGACCCCGGGCGGCAACGGCCGCTCGGTTCTCCCCGGAGGCGTCTGGTGAACCTGTCGTCGCGCTGCGTGTCCATGGGGCTGGTTTGTACTGGTCAGGGGGGCGGGAGGAACGGAAAGGTGGTCGGGGAGTCTCTCTCCGCCCTTACCGTCGCACCGTTCGGTATATCGAGAAATGTTCGAGGCGACTGCGGATCCATAGGTGCGGCCGCAATGCGGCATCGATACCGCCGACATCTTCAAGTGGCAGGCGCGGGAGGCTGATTGGCCGGATCGGTGATGCCGGAAAAGTCGTGCGGCAGGCATTGACGCACAGGGGGTGGCACCCTACTTTCTGACCGATCCCCCGAACTGTGTTCGTCATTCCGAACGCGGACTGGAGTCGTCGAGCGGGCCACCACTCGTACCGGCTCGTCCGCCACCGTTCGCGCGCCACCCCCACAGACACCTGGAGAGCCGATGAACGCACGTCCCCGTACCCCGGCCATGCCGTCCCGCAGACGGTTCCTCGGCGCCGCCGCGGCCACGACGGCGGCCCTGGCGGCCGATCTCTCCCTGGGCGCCCGGCCCGCCCGGGCGGCCGACTCCGCCTACGTCATGGGCTACTTCACCGAGTCGCCCGACTGGCTCGGCGCCGACTACGGACTGCACCTGGCCGTCAGCCGGGACTCCCTCAACTGGACGCCGCTGAACCAGAACAACCCCGTCGTCACCCCCACCGCCGGCGCGGGCGGCCTGCGCGACCCGTTCATCATGCGCAAGCGCGAAGGCGGCTTCATCGTCCTCGCCACGGACCTCAAGGGCACCGACTGGGGCTACAACAGCCAGACCATCCACGTGTGGGACTCCGCCGACCTGCGCACCTTCACCAACTACCGCCGCCCCCACCTGCACGACATGGCCACTCACAGCTGGGCCCCCGAAGCCTTCTGGGACGCGAGCCGCGGCCAGTACGCCATCCTCTACTCGGCCGTGAACTCCACCGGCCACAACGTCCTGATGGTCAACTACACGAGCGACTTCACGACCGTCTCCGCCCCCCAGGTCTTCTTCGACCCCGGCTACGACGTCATCGACGGCGACATGGCCGTCGGCGTGGGCGGCGTCAACTACCTGTACTTCAAGAGGAACGGCACCCTCGTGGGCGCCCGCTCCACCTCACTGAACCCGGGCAGTTTCACCCCCTTCGGCACGGCCGTCTCCCACGGCGGCACCGAGGCCCCCACCCTCGTGAAGTCCCTGACCTCCCACACCTGGTACCTGTGGGGCGACACCTACAACCCCAACGGCGTCCTCTACGCCTGGCAGACCACCGACCTCGCGGCCGGCACCTGGACCCCGGTGGACCAGAGGCTCTACACCCACCCGGTCAACGCCAAACACTGCACCATCGCCCCCATCACCGCCGCCGAGTACGACGGACTCCTCGCCCGCTGGGGCGCCCCCGTGTGGAACCGGCTGAAGTCGTACAACTACCCGGCCCGCTACGTCCGTCACGCCGACTACCTGGCGCGGATCGACCCCTACCCCTTCGACCCGTACACCGACTCCCAGTGGAAGCTGGTCCCCGGACTGGCCGACACCTCGGGCGTCTCCTTCCAGTCCGTCAGCCACCCCACCCGCTACCTGCGGCACTACGACTACGCACTCCGCCTCGACGCCCACGACGGCACCGCCGCCTTCGCCCAGGACGCCACCTTCCACCGGACCGCCGGCCTGGCCGACGCCGCCTGGTCCTCCTTCCGCTCCCACAATCACCCCACCCGCTACATCCGCCACTCCGGCTACGCCCTGCGCATCGACCCGGTCGCCACCGCCACGGACCGCGCCGACGCCACCTTTTCGGTCGGTCATTGAGCCGGAGTGGTAGGGGTGTCGGCGGCGATCCGGTCGATCGGCAGCGGGGTGCCGTCCAGGATCACGAAGGCTTTCGCCCGTGGTCGAGAACCCGTCCACCAGGAGCTTCGTCGTTCCGTGCAGCTGGCAGCTTCCAACACCTCACCGCCGCAGTCAGGTGGGAAAGGGCTCACTGTCGGGGCGAGGGTGCGCACGGTCCCGTTGTTCAGGCCGTCTTCTGTTTGTCCGTGGGTTCGCGGTCGTCCCGGTCCACGACGCCGGTTTCCATGATGGCGGTGCTGTTGTAGAGGGTGGAGGGCTTGGTCCCGGCTGTGTGCGTGAGGTAGGAGCGCGAGCCGAGAAGTGTGAAACTGTTCCGGTCGAAGATCCACTCGTCTCGAGTCGCGGCGCCGGTCTCCTCGCGGGTGATTCCGATCCCGTGGCGCCCGGCAGCGTCGGTGGCGTCGGGAGTCACGCTCACGCCTGGGATCGTGGCGACGGTCTTGTACAGGGCCGCGGCATTGGCCGGCGGCATGACCGTTTCGTTCAGGAGATCGCCGATCTTCCTGAAGACGGCCTGATCCTTCGATTCGTTCTCGAGGGGTCGAGTCTGGGCGTAGAGCAGTTTGCGCAGAGCATCGGTGTCGGTGGGCAGCTTGGCCAGCCACTGGTAGGTGGGCCGGTCGATTCCGGCTGGGACTCCCTGCTCGGCACTGCCGTCAGGGGCGGCCGTCTCGATGGGAATCCGCTGCCCGGACATGGGAACACCCTTTCCGGACTCACGGATCACCCCGGTGCGAGTGATCGGTGCGGAGTCCTGAGACACCCAGATCTCGCGGCGGTGTGGAGCGCCGAGCTTCACCGGGCCGTCGAAGGCGCCTTCGTTGCCGCGGACCAGGCTTCGGACGTAGACGAATTGGTCGTCGCGGACCGGTTCGACGTCGACTTCCATGGACGCGGCGGCGATGCGGTCGAGCGTGAGCACTACGCCGTTCGCTGCGGCGTGCTTCGCGTCGGTCGCCTCCGCCTTGGCGCCAGGTTCCTGCTCCGTGCCGGGAAGCGTGAGGATCAGAGCGCCGGCGAGGGCCATGGCCGTGGCGGGCAGCAGGAAGACCGGACGCAGCCACCGCCGCTGAAGCGCAGGCGTCACCGGGGTGGGGGCGGCCGTCTGCTCCTGGTCGATCTCGCGCAGCAGCACGTTCCGGTGGTGGAGGTGGCGGGTGGGCGTGAGGTCCCATTCGGGTGCGTCCGGCAACAGCCCGCGCAGATGTGCGGCGTCGTCGCCGGAACCGTCATGGCGGTTAGAGGCAGTCATCGGCTTTCCTCCTGTGAGCACGCGGCCGCGAATGCGGCCTGCTTCTTTACCTCTCCGCGGGGGCCGTGCGGTTCCATGTTCTTTGCGCTGAGCCGATCGAGCCGTCGGCGGGCGCGCGCGAGCCGTGAGCGCACGGTGCCCAGGGGAATGTCCAGTGCCTCGGCGCATTCCTGGTAGGTGAGGCCGGACCACACGCACAGGACGAGAACTTCACGGTCCTGGCTGCGCAGTCCGCTGAGGGCGCTGCGGACCACGGCCAGCCTGCGGGCGTCGTCGATCCGGCCCGCGCTCTCCTCGGCGAAGTCCGTCACCGCAGGTGGAGCCGGTTGGCGTGAGAGGAACAGGCGCTGTCGGCGCAGGCGGCGTGTGGCATTGTGCGCCTTATGGGTGGCGATCCCCAGGAGCCACGGTCTGAGCGACCCGCCCTCGACGTTCAGGGAAGCCCGGGTGCGCCACGCGGCGAGGAACGTCTCGGACATGATGTCCTCCGCCAGCGACCAGTCCCCGGTCAGCCGCAGCCCGTGGTTGTACACCGCACGCGCGTGTGCGTCGTACAGGGTGCCGAACGCATCGCGGTCCCCGGCTCTTATGCGCGCACGTAGCTCATCATCTCGATCTGTGTCTCTCACACCATGTACTCTCCGCAGCCCCGCCGGGGTTCCCGTGGCCTGCGTCACACCCCTTCCGGGCCGACACGAGTCCACAGGGGGATCTCTCCTGCACCCGCGCAAACGGGCACACGCCCGGAGCGACGCCCTAGATGTGCTGTCCCGGGACGTTGGTGACACGCGTGCTGGGCGGCCTCGTTTGCGCCCTGGGGAGGCGGCCTGCTCGACGGTACTACCGCAACACGACGCGACACCGCCCGTATCCCAGTGACCTCTCCGAGGCGCGCTGGGAACCAACTGATCGGACCCACGCAATAAAGGTCGCAGGCCGCAAGCACCATGCTGCCGTGAAGGGGAACTGCCGTGTGTGGGTGCGGTATTCCGGAGGGGCTCCCCGCGCGAGGCGATACCGATTCAGTGTGCGCGGGATTCTCGCGGTCACGGGTGCGGACGGAGCGGGGCGGGCGGACACCCGCACCCGCACGGGGCTTCGCCGCCGCACCGTCGAGGCGCCGCCGCGGTGGGTCTTTTGCCGGAACCCGGCAACGTGCGAGGCGGCCGTCCGTCCGGCTGAGGGCAGTGAGGATTGTCAGAGCCCGGTGGCAGGATGCGAAGCCGTAGCCGGAGACTCGCACAGAGGGCGGAGGACGCATGCGCAGGCCACGTCTCGCTCCGCCGCCACCGGAGCCGCATCTGATGACGCACGTCAGGGCCGTGGTCTGGGGCCCCGCGGAGTTCGTCGGGTTCCCTCCGTGGCGGCTGGTGGGGAAGGGGCTTCTCGCCGGGACCCTCGGTGTGGCGTTCATCGTGGGGTCCACGGTCGTCGGCGCCTGGTACGGCCTGCCCGTACTGGCCAGGGGCGAGGCCGCTCTGGTCGGTGTCGGCGCGCTCTGCCTCTATCTCGGCCTGGTGCGGGCGGGCCGGGCGCTGATCGGCATGGTCGCCGTGCTCGGCGTGTGCCTCGCGCTCCAGGCGCCGCAGGCGGCCACGGGTGTGGTGCCGGCGGAGCGGGGGCGGGTGGAGGCCGGGGTGGTGACACTGGACGAGGGCGGGCCGGTCGCCGTCGTCCACGACCCGAACGGACGGGTGCCGTCGCGCGGGGTGGCGGCGGACGCGACGGCGGGAGGGGCGCTGCCCGGCCTCGGCGGCCGGGCAGCGGCACTGGTCGCCGGGTGCGTGGTCGCGGTCGTACGCTCCCACCGCCTGACCCACACCACGGCCGTCCCCGTGCGGGACGCCGACGCGAGCCCGCCCTGAGGAGCCGCAGAGACGGCAGTAGGCGGAGTCGTGCCGACGGCCGGTGGCGGTTCGCCGCCCCCCCGGTGGCGGCTCACCACCGGGGGATGAGCGGCGGCGTGTCCGGTTCGTGCCGGCGCCAGGCCGCGGTGAGGCGGATCAGACGGGCGGGGGCGGCGATGCCGCGCACCGTCGCGATCCTCCCGTCCGCGATGTCGAAGGTCACGGCGCCGACCACCTTGTCGCCGACCACGACGAGGACGGCGGGGGCGCCGTTGACGAGGGCGTAGTGCATGGCCGGCGTACCGCCGGCGAGTCGCCGTTTCGCGGGCGTGGGGGTGAAGCCGGCCCGTGCGACGGCGGCGATGCGCCGCGGGGTGTCGAACCGCAGCAGCCGCTCGGCCAGGCCGGCGCCGTCGGAGATCGCGGTCGCGTCGTCGGTGAGCAGCGCCACCAGCCGTTCGGTGCGGCCGGACGAGGCGGCGGCGAGGAACTCCTCGACGACCTTGCGGGCGGATGCGGGGTCCGTCCCACCGCCGCGGCGGCGCGCGGTGGTGAGACGGCGCCGGGCCCGGTGGAGGTGCTGCTGGCTCGCGGACTCGGTGAGGTCGAGGATCCCGGCGATCTCGGCATGGCTGTACGAGAACGCCTCGCGCAGGACGTAGACGGCCCGTTCGAGGGGTGACAGGCGCTCCATGAGGGTCAGCACGGCCAGGGAGACCGATTCGCGCTGTTCGAAGGTGTCGGCCGGACCGAGCATCGGGTCGCCGTCGAGGAGCGGTTCGGGCAGCCAGGCGCCGGCGGTGCGTTCGCGGCGGGCCTGTGCCGAGCGGAGCCGGTCCAGGCACAGGTTGGTGACGACCCTGGTCAGCCATGCCTCCGGCACCCTGATCCGCCGCCGGTCGGCGGCCTGCCAGTGCAGGAAGGCGTCCTGCACGGCGTCCTCGGCGTCGGTGGCGGAGCCCAGCAGCCGGTACGCCAGTGAGGCCAGCCGGTTCCGGCCGGCCTCGAAGCGGCCGGTGTCGAACTCGTCGGCGGCGGCGCTGTCCACGCGGACCACCCTAGGAGGCGTCGTTCGCGACGCGCCGGGAGACGGACGGCACACCCTGGGCGGTCCCGACCGGTTCGGCGGCGGACGACGCGTCCGGCGCGACGGCCACGCGGCGCTTCCTCCGGGGCAGGCCGAAGGTCGGGTGCGCGATGGCCCACAGGGAGAGCCCGAGGATGCCCGCCTTGATCCGCGCGGCCGTCGGGCCTCCCAGGTACTTCGGCTTCGGCCGCGCCTCGGCGTCGACCATCTGCAGGATCGCGTCGCGCCGCCCCAGGCTGATGTGGTTGCCCACGTAGACCAGCTTGGTGTGCGCGATGCCGCGGCCGGTCAGGCGTCCCACGATCGCGTCCGCGGCCTGCCGGCCGGTGTAGCCGGCCGAGGCGCAGGACATCGGCAGCGGCCGGCCGTTGTCGCCGACGGCCCAGGCGCTGTCGCCGACGGCGTAGACATGCGGGTGCGAGACCGACCGCATGGTCCCGTCGACGACGATCCGGCCGCTCTCGGTGACCTCCAGCCCGCCGGCGGCGGCGAGGGGGCCGACCGCGAACCCGGCCGTCCACACGGTCGCGTCGGACGCCAGGGCGGTGCCGTCGGCGCACAGCACCCGTGTCGCTTCGACGGCTTCGACGCCGGTGTGCTCCAGGACGGTGATGCCCAGCCGGTCGCAGGCCCGCCGCAGGTGGCCGCGGGCCCCGGCGGAGAGCTGGGCGCCCAGCTCCCGGCGGGCCACCAGCGTCACCGACAGACCGGGCCGGGACTCGGCGATCTCGGTGGCGGTCTCGATGCCGGTCAGCCCGTCGCCGACGACCAGCACCCTCCCGCCCTCTCCCCGCCGGTCCAGGCCGTCCAGGCGTTCGCGCAGGCGCAGCGCCGAGGGCCGGCCGGCGACGTCGAAGGCGTGCTCGGCCACGCCGGGGACACCGTGGTCCGCGACGTGGCTGCCGAGCGCGTGGACCAGGGTGTCGTAGCCGATCTCACCGCCGCCGGCGTCGTCGGCCACGGCGACGACACGGCGCTCGGGGTCGACGGCCGTGACACGGGCCAGGCGCAGCCGTACCCCCGTCCCCGCGAAGACATCGGCGAGCTTCCGGGTGCCGGCCTCGTGGCCGGCCGCGAGCTGGTGCAGCCGCAGCCGTTCGACGAAGTCCGGCTCGGCGTTGACGACGGTGATCCCGACGTCCGCCGGCGACAGCCGGCGGGCCAGGTTCCCGGCCACGTAGGCCCCGGCGTAGCCGGCGCCGAGGACGACGATGCGGTGCTTCATGGTCTGCTCCCTGTCGGTTCGCTTGCTCCCGTGGACTGAGCGGAACGGCGACCCGATTGCTGACAGGAAACGCATGTGACGTGAGTCACACCCGCTGGATGGGTGTCGTACGACCCGCACGACCGTACGGCGCGCGGACGCGGCGCACGCCGGCGGGGTGCTGCGGCGCTCCGCGTCAGGACGGGGCGAGGACGCAGAACTCGTGGCCCTCGGGGTCGGCCAGGCACGTCCAGGGGACGTCGCCCTGGCCGAGGTCGATGTCGGTGGCGCCGAGCGCCCGCAGCCGGGCCACCTCCGCCTCCTTGTCGTCACCGGGGTACGGCAGCAGGTCGAGGTGGACGCGGTCCGGCACGGTCTTCACGTCCGGTGTCCGGAGGAACTCGAGATACGGGCCGGTGTTCCCGGCGGAGCGCAACACCGCCTGGTCGTCGGTCACCTCGCGCAGGGTCCAGTCCGTCGCCTCGCCCCAGAACCGGGCCATGGCCCGCGGGTCCGCGCAGTCGACGACCACCGCGGCGATCGGCCCGGTGTCCCGGTACACCTCCCGGGGCTCCAGCACGCAGAACTCGTTGCCCTCCGGGTCGGCGAGCACCGTCCACGGCACCCGGCCCTGGCCCACCTGGGCGGGCGTCGCGCCGAGGGCGCGCAGGCGCGCGACCAGCTCCGCCTGGTGGGCCGCCGAGGTGGTGGCGAGATCGAGGTGCACCCGGTTCTTCGTCGCCGTCCCCGGTTCCGGAACGGGCACGACGTCGATGCCGAGGACGACCGGGTCCGGCCACACGAGGCCGCCGCCGGGGCCGACATAGGTGGTCACGCCGGGGCTGTACGCGGTCCAGCCGAGCGCCTCCGCCCAGAACCGGCCGACCGCCGGAGCATCGAGGGCCTTGATGTTCACCATGACGGGTCGCAGTGCCATGCCGGCGATCCTAGGGACTCCGCGACGACAACCTCAGGTGTGCCGACACCGAACCGAATCCGTCCGCCCGACCGTTACCCCGCCGGATGAAGTGCCGGGGCGCTGCACGCGCCTCTCCGGCGTCACGCAGACCGTCGGGCACGGCACCGCCTGACGTCCGCCGAGCGCGGTGCACCCGCGCGTGCCGGCATGGGTCCCGGAGCTACGCCAACCCCATCGACATCGTCACCCAGGCGCTGGACGTCTTCATCACGGTTTGAGGAACCCGTCTCCCGGCCGTGCTGTGCCGTCCCCGGGGCGCGTGGCCGCTCAGGACAGGCGGATCACCGCGTACGACTCCCCGTCCCCCGGCGGCCGTGTCCAGGAGCGGGTGGTGAACGTGTGCAGCCGCCCGTTCACGATGGCGTGACGGGGGAGAGCGACGCCGAACTCCCGGGCCACGGCGTCCAGCAGCGGCCGCTCCACCGCGGCGGCGTCCAGCGGGTCGCCGAAGAAGCGGCCGGGGTCCAGCGCCCGCGGTATCTCGCCGCTCGTCCGGAGCCGGCCGTCCGCGTAGGTGAACGCGTACCGCTCGACGCCGTCCCGCGCCACCGAGAGGTGGAAGTACGGTTCCCCGTGCCATGTCCTCAGACCGCTCCACACCACCACCGCGCGGGTGCCCGCGCCGGCGGCCGCGGCCGGGGAGACGAACCGCTGCCGGTGGAACGGGGCGGGGTCGTCGTCGAAGGCGAAACTCCACCCGGTGCCGGTCCGGCCGACCGCCATGAGAGCCCTGTCGTCGTAGGACGAGAACTCCCTCCCGCTGCGCGACGACCCGTGACGCGCATCCCATGAGGTCATGGGCTCGTTCAGCACGGTGCCGTCCCCGTCCGCGAGACGTCCGGGCAACTCCTGCGGCCCCACACCCTCCACCAGGACGAACCGGTACGACGTGCGGCGGTTGCCGGGATCGGGCTCCGCCAGCCACGTCAGGCCGCCCGGGTCGACGCCGGCCGTCGGTGCCGGTGCCTCGCCCCGTTGTCCGGCCCTCGGCGTGGACAGCAGTTCGCGCCCCCGCTCCGGGGTGAGCAGTGGCCCGAGCAGGAGGTCGGCCACCCATCCCAGCGGGACCAGGTGGTCCGGGCCCAGCGGCTCCCACAGCGGCACGGCGTCGGCCAGCGTCCGCCATGCGCCGTCGGTGTCACCCCACCGCGCCAGCTCCCGCGCCCGTTCCACCGCTTCCCCGAACGGTCCGGCCGCCGTGTACCGGTATGTACCGGCGCGCATCTCCTCCAGGATCGCGCCGGCCAGTGCCATCAAGTCGGCGTCGGCGCCGCGCAGTCGCACCTTCAGCGTGGAGTCGTCCCAGTACGAGCGCGCCGCGTGCTCTGCGACGAGCGGCGGCAGCAGTTCGGGAGCGTACCGAGCGTCCGTCACCAGCTCCTCGTAGGACGACCTGTGGGTCCGTCCCAGCAGGACGCGTATCTGGTCCCCGAGACCGGCGGCCCGTGGACGGCCGTATCCCCTGGCCTCGTCCAGAGCCTCCAGGGCCTGTTCCCAGCCGCCGCGCAGCGCCTCCAGGCGGGCCTCCTCCACGTGGGCGTCGAGCGCGCGCGTCGTGTCGTTGACGAACTCCGGCTCCCCGTCGCGGCGTCGCGCCCCCAGACCGTGGAACTCCCGGTACATCGCCCGCATGAAGGCGAGGAAGTCCGCGTGCCGCTCGGGCGGTGCCGCCCGCCAGCTCGACCACGTGTACACGGCCCACTCGCCGTCCTCGTCCACGTCCTCGGGATCCATCAGGACGTGGGTGACATCGGACTCGACGTCGAGCTGCAGCCCGCGCCGCCAGATGCCGGCCTCCCACCGCTCGTCCGGCCCGGCGTCCTCCTCGAACAGGTCCGCCAGTCCCGACTCGTTGGCGTGCCAGTGCGCTTCCTCGGTTCCCGCCAGCAGCCACACGAACCCGCCCGCGTGCCGCCATCCGTCGCTGACCGCGAGGAACTGCCGGTACGACGGCGGCATGCGCCGGCCGAGGCGCTCCTCCATGGCCGCGATCCGCTCCTCGGACGCAGGGGGGAAACCCAGCCAACGCCCCTGTCGCGCGGCTTCGTCGCCCTCGTCCCGCGCCCTGTCGTCGGGCAGGGAGTCCGCCCACTCCCCGCTCCACCGGAGCAGGAAGGACCGCCAGTCGTATGCCGTCGTGTCCGTCACACGACCGATGCTGCCACCCGCCACTGACACCGCCCGGTCCGCGGAGTGATCCACTCGACCACCACTTGTCTGCCAGGATGTTCACATGAACACTGCGCGACTTCGCATCGTGGTGGACGCGGGCCCCGGAGCCGATGACAGGGAACGTGTCGAAGCCTCGCGGCAGTTGCGGGAGATGCTGCTGCGACAACGGGTCGAGCAGGTGGTTCCCGCGCGCACGGAGACCGCGCCTCCCGGAAGCAAGGCGGGCGAGCTGGTGGTCGCCGGCACCCTGGTGGTGACGCTCGTCCCCGCCGTCATCAGCGCGGTGGTGGCCACGGTGCAGGCATGGTCGGAGCGGGCGGCGGGGCGCAGCGCCAGTCTGGTGCTGGGCGAGGACAGCCTGGAACTGACCGGCCTGTCCGCAGGACAACAACAGCAGCTGATCGACCGCTTCCTGGAGGCAACGGCCGGGGGTGCGGAGGAGGCGGCAGCCGATGAGCCGGCGTAAGGCCCTGCTGATCGCCACCGCGACGTACGAGGACCCCCAGTGGAACCCGCTGAAGGCGCCCCTGCGGGACGCCGAGGAACTGGCCGCGGTCCTCGGGGACCCCGCGATCGGCGGTTACGAGGTGACCCAGGTCCTGGACCAGCCGGCGTACGCGATCCAGCGGCACGTGCAGCGCTTCTTCAACGAGGCGTGGCGCGACGACGAGCTGCTCGTCTACTTCTCCTGCCACGGCATCAAGGACTACGACGAGAAGCTGTACTTCGCCGGCACGGACACGGTGAAGGAGCCGGACCTGCTGGAGTCCTACGCCGTACCGGCGGAGTTCGTCAGCAGGCAGCTCCAGCGGTGCCGTGCCGAACGGAAGGTGCTCGTGCTCGACTGCTGCTTCAGCGGCGCCTTCCGGCTGGGCGCGAAGGGGGACGGCGCGGACCTCGACCTCCGCACTCCCTTCAGGGGCAGCGGAACGGTGGTGATCAGTGCGACCGACGAAACGCAGCCGGCGTTCGAAACGGTGTCCGCGGAGGGCGACAGCGGCACCCTGCTGTCGGTGTTCACCGCCGCGCTCGTCGAGGGGTTGAGGACGGGGGCGGCCGACGTCGACGGCGACGGCCGGGTGTCCGTGGAGGACCTGTACCGGTACGTCAGCCGGGAGATGCGGGCGGGCCGGACGAGGCAGACGCCGAAGCTGTGGATCCTGGACGGCGTGGGCAGCCTCGTCCTGGCCCGGCGGGGGCGGGGCGGGGAGAAGCCCGGCCCGCCGGTGCCGGAGGATGCCGCCCTCTCCTCCGGCGGCCCGGTGACCCGCGTGGTCCCCGCCCTCCCTGCCCGTGACCCGGTGACCTCCGCGGTGCCCGTCCTCAGCCCGGCGGCCGAGGTGCTGGCCGGTCTGTCCGCGGTGGCCGGCCTCCTGCGGCACACCGTCGGACCAGGCGCACGCCCGCTGTTGATCAGCCGCCCGGACGGGTCGGTCGCACCGCTCACCGACCCGGCCGTGATCACGCGGGAAGTGGTGGTGCAGCCCGGCGGGGCCGCCACGGGGGCGCGGCTGGTGCGCGACCTGGTGGACAGGATGCGGCAACGGGCAGGGGACGGTGCCGCCACCGCGGCCCTCGTACTCGACGCGTTGCTGCGGCACTTGCAGCCGGCGCTGGACGACGGGACGAGCCCGGCCCTTCTGGCACGGGCCGTCCCCGGCACTTTCCGCCGTGCGGAAACGCTGCTGGGCGACGGGCGCTCGGTCGAGACCAAGGAGGAGATCGCCGACATCGTCGTGACCACGCTGCGGGATCCGCGGCTGGGTGAGGTGGTCGCCGACGCCCTGAACAGGGTCGGCCGGGAAGGCGTCCTCGTCGTCCAGGAGTCGGCCACGCCCGGCCTGGAACTCCTGCGCGTGGAAGGCATGGTCGTCCCGGGCGGCTGTCTCTCTCCGCACTTCCTCACCGACAAGGGCGCCGGCACCGCGGTCCTCGACGACCCCCGCATCCTGCTGCACAAGGGAGTCGTCCCGTCGCGAGGCTCCCTGCTCGCCCTGGTGGAGAAGGTGAGGAGCACCGGACGGCCCCTGCTGGTGATCGCCGAAGGCGTCGACGACGAAGCGCTGTCGGCGCTGCTCGTCGGCAAGAAGGGCGCCTTCACCTCCATCGCCGTCAAGGGCCCCGACCGCAGCCGCCGGGGCCTCGACCTCCTGGGCGATCTCGCGGCCCTCACGGGCGGCGAAGTGGTCGCCGAGGACACCGGACCCGGGCTGGGCGACGTCACCCCGGACATGCTCGGCCGCGCCCGCCGAGTCCTCGTGACCGAGGATCACACGACCGTCGACGAGGGCGCGGGCTCACTGGAACAGATGCACGGCCGTATCGACAGCATCCGCGCCGACATGGAGAACAGCGGCTCCGACGCCGACCGTGCCTGGCACGGTGAACGGATGGCCCGGCTCGCCGGAGCGGTGGCGGTCGTCCGCGTCGGAGCGCCCACCCCGGCCGAACGCGAACGGAAGACGGCCGACCTGCACCGTGCCACCCGGCTGGCGAAGGCCGCTGTGGCGGACGGTGTCGTCCCGGGTGCGGCGGCCGCGCTCGCGGTGGCCGGCGGCCGTCTCGTCACCCCGGCCAACGCGGACCCGGACGCCGCGCGCGCTGCCGCGAACACCCTCGCCCAGGCGCTCGCCCACGGACTCGTCCAGCCGTTGCGAGCCGTGGCCGACAACAGCGGTGACCCGGACGGCACGTCGGTGCTCGTCATGGTGCGGTCGGCGTGGCCGCACCGGACGTACGACGCCGCTACCGCCACCTTCCCGGAGACGTCGGCGGCCGGGGTCCTGGACCCGGTGTCCGTGCCGCGCACGGTATTGCGGGAAGTCGCCCGCTCCGTCGAGGAGTACCTGTCCCTCTTGTAGCGGCGGCCCCCGTACGAGCCGGGCGGCCATGCCGACGACCGCGCCCCTGCGTCTCCTGGAACGTACGGCGATGGACGCATTGACTGCGCACCCGCGAGCCGTTTGCATGAAAGCGAGCCCGGGCCGCAGGGCCGGGGCAGACGGGGCGACCGGGGGGAACCATGCGGGGTGGATGGAGAACGGCTGCCGTGGGCGCTGTGGCGGCGGTGTGCGCGACCGCGCAGGCGACGCCCGCGGGGGCGTTGGAACTGAAGCGGGGCACCCAGTACGTGAACGTCACGTCCGACGACGTGCTGGGCAACGAGCGGAGCCAGTACGCGGCGATCAGTGCCAACGGCCGTTTCGTGGCCTTCTGGTCACGGGCCTCGAACCTGGCGCCCGGCGACACCGGCGACACCGACGACGTCGACGACGTCTACGTGAAGGACCTGCGGACCGGACGGGTGCACTGGGCCAGTGACCTGGCCGAGGGCATGGACCGGGGAGCGCCGGTCGTCGCTCCGTCCATCAGCGCCGACGGCCTGCGGGTGGCCTACGCGACGCTGGACGCGACCCGGGCGTACGTGTACGACGTGCGCACGGGCCGCACCACACTGGTCAGTGACGAGGCCCACGCCGGGTTCGGCACCCTGAACGCACCGGCCATCAGCGGAAACGGACGGTACGTCACCTTCACGGCCCGGCCGGCCCAGGACACGGCGCGACCTCCTCTCATCCGCCTGCGCGACCTCGTACGGGGCACCGGCGAGTGGGTCGACGACCCCTGGCCCGGCGACGAGCAGCGGGTGACGATGCCGTCCCTGAGCCATGACGGCCGGTACCTCGCCCATCTGGCGTCGGGCCCCGGCACGGATGACGCCGGTGACGGCAAGACGCACGTCTACGTACTCGACCGCCGCACGGGCGAGCGGGTACGGGTCGACCCCGAGTGCGCGGACGATCCGGCCGAGTACGGGGTCGACGACCCGGTGATGGGCGCGGACGGCCGCCACGTCGTCTTCCGCTTCAAGTGCCGCACCCTGCGGCCCGGCGGAACCAACGACACCGGCGACGTCTTCCTCAAGGACCTGAGGAGCGGAACGCTGCGCCACGTCCTCGGCCCGAAGCCGCAGTTCGCCACGCACACCGGCCGGCTGAGTGCGGACGGCCGGCACATCGTCTTCGTGGCGGCCGAGGAAAGGGTGCCCCGCGGCCCGCTCCAGGTGATCTACCTGCTGGACCTGCGCACCGGCCGCACCGACATGATCACCGCACGTCCCGACGGCACCGTCAACCAGAGGCCGGCGTCCGACCCGACCGTCGACGCGCACGGCCGCGCGGTGGCGTACGACGCGGTGCCGCGCGACCTGCTAGGGGAGTCGTCCACCGGCGGCGACCGACAGGTCTTCGTCACGCATCCGCGCCGGGGGGCGCAGGCCGGCTGATCGTCGGCCGGCAGCGTGCCGTCAGGGCCCGCAGGCCGGCCGACCGTCGGCCGACGGCGTGCTCACAGCGCGCGCAGACCGCGGTCGGCGAAGGCGATCAGCCACTCGAAGCTCTCGTCGACGTCGGCGCTCCACTGGAAGCCGTTGGCCGACTGCAAGGTGGCGAAGCCGTGGCAGAGGCTGCGGAGCGTGCGCAGGGCGTGGTCCACGTCGGGTTCCGCGATGTCGTAGCCGCGCAGGACCGCCTCGAACGCGCCCAGCAGCCGCTGACCGGCGGTGGCCAGGGGGTCGTCCGGGCCGGACGGTTCCACGCCGATCGTCGCGGCGTACCGGCCCGGGTGCCGCAGGACGAAGGCGCGGAAGGCGCGGGCCGCGGCGGCCAGGGCGTCCCGGCCCGCGTACCCCTGGACGGCGCTGCCGACGGCGTCGGCGGCCTCGCCCAGCGCCAGGGCGGCGATGCGCCGGGTGAGGTCGTCCTGCCCGCCCACATGCTTGTAGAGGGACGGCGTCCGCACGCCCAGCCGCTCGGCCAGCGAACCCATCGTCAGACGGGCGATGCCCACCTCGTCGGCGAGGGCGGCACCGGCCGCGACCACGGCCGCCGGGTCCAGACCCGCCCTAGACACGGTCGGCCTCCGCGCGGAGGAAGCCGAGCAGGAGGGAGACCACCTGCTCGGGGAACTGGTCGTGCGGATAGTGCCCGGCGCCCTCGATCATCTCCAGGCGGCCCAGACCGGACGGCAGGGCGTCGACGATCGCCGCACCCTCGGCCCGCGGGTCGGCCCAGTCGGGGTCGAGGGTGCCCATGACGACCAGGACCGGGCAGCGGACGTCGCCGAGCCGTGCGCCGGCGTCGGTCGGGGCGCTGCGGCCCATGGCCCGCAGGGCCTTCATCCGGCCCGGCTCGCGCAGCAGGGCCTCGATGCGGTCGAGCCGCTCGGCCCAGTCGGCCGGCTTCGCGCCGGGGCATGCGACGTCGAGGTACGAGCGCCAGAGCGGCACGCTGCCGAACAGGCCCGTGCCGAGCAGCCGCAGCATGCCCTGCCGGAAGCGTTTCACCCGCAGGTCGCCGAGGCGGACCGACTGCTTGCGGGTGAACGGGGCCAACTCGACCACCGCGGTGATCAGTGAGGGCTCCTGTGCCGCGGCGATGGTGGCGGCGCCGCCGGAGACCGAGTGGCCGACGAGCACGGCCGGGCCGCCCAGGTGGCGGATCAGGGCGAGCAGGTCGCCGGCGATGGCGGTGCGGCTCCAGGCCGGCCAGTCGACGCCGGACTCGCCGCAGCCGCGCAGATCGACCGCGGCGACCCGGTGACCCGCCGCCACCAGCGGCGGGACCACGGCACGGTACGCGGCGCGGCTGTCGCCCATGCCGTGCGCGAGGACGACCAGCGGTCCCGACCCCGCCACCTCGTAAGCGATCGTGCCGCCGTCGACGGCGAGGTACTCGGTCATGACAGCCCTCCACACTGTGGCTAACTTTGTTAGCTAAAAGCTAATGCCATTAACCAACCCTGTCAACGTCAGCTCTCGCCGGTCCGTTGCTGCAGTCGCCACAGGGAGCGGAACAGGCCCGGCTCACGGGTGAGTCGCTCGTACGTGCCCTCCTGGACGATCCGTCCCCGGTCCAGGACGACGATCCTGTCCGCCACGGCGACGTTGGTGAGCCGGTGGGTGATCAGCAGGACCGCCCGGTCCTTCGCCAGGGCCCGCAGGCCGGTGAAGATGTGGTGCTCCGCCCGCGCGTCGAGCGCCGCGGTGGGCTCGTCCATCACCAGCAGGGCCGCCTGCCGGTGGAACGCCCGGGTGAGCACGACGCGCTGCCACTGCCCTCCGGACAGTTGCTGGCCGCCGAACCACTCCGAGGTCAGCAGGGTGTCGATGCCGGACCGCAGGCCGGGCAGCATCTCCACCGCGCCGGACGCCTCGCAGGCCGCGAGGACGGCGGCGTCACCGGTGTCGCCCTGTCCGAGGGTGATGTTGTCGCGCAGGGTCAGCGGCAGGTAGGTGAACTTCTGCGGGATCAGCGCGACATGCTTCCACGCCTCCCAGGGCTCCAGCCGCGAGGTGGCCGTGTGGTCCCACGCCACCTCGCCCGACGTGGGCAGCAGCAGACCGCAGATCAGCCGCGACAGCGTCGACTTGCCCGACCCGTTCTCCCCGACCAGCGCCACGATCTCGCCGCGCCGCACCCGCAGCGACACCCCGCTGAGGCTGTCCGCGGGGGCGCCGTCGTACCGGTAGCTGACGTCGCGCACCTCGAACCGCTCCGGCGCCCGCGGCAGGGTCCTCGTACCGCGGGAGGCCGCCATGGCCTGCCCGTGGGCGTTGTCGAGGAAGTTCTGCCAGTCCTGCACGTACCAGCCGGTGCGGACCAGCCGGGCCCCGCCGTTGATGATGCCGCGCACCGACGTGGTCGCCGTCTGCAGGGCGAAGACCGCGCCGCCGCCCGCGGCGAGGTCCATGCGGCCGGAGGCCAGCAGCCACAGCAGCGCGGCCCACACGGCGGCCGACGCCACGCCGCCGGCGGCCGCCCCGGCCACACCCATCCGGGCCCCGGTGTCCGCGGCCCCGCGCTCGGCCGCGTTGACCGAGGCGGCGAGCCGCCGGTACCGGGCGATGAGGAACGGTCCGGCCAGACAGGCCCGCATCTCCTCGCCGGACTCCGCGTAGGCCATGTGCCAGCGCAGCTTGAACAGCAGCCGGCGCCGCCCGGAGGTCTCCAGTGCCGCCAGGTACAGCTCCCGCGCGGCCCGGACGTACGCGGCGGCCTGCGGCAGACACGCCAGGAGCAGCAGCGGGAGCAGGACCGGGTGGAGCACGGCGAGGACGGTCGCCCCGGCGGTGAGCGTCGCCGTCGCGGCGAGCACGTCCTGGGCCTCGGCCACGAGGTCCGGCGTCACCTGGGCGCCGCGGTCGGCGATGTCGTAGAAGTCGTTGTAGCCGGGCTTGTTGTGCGCCGCCGGCTCCGCGCCGAGCGCGGCCTCGATCATCGTCACCTCGGCCGCCCGGGCCAGCACCGGCCGCAGCCGGCCGGTCAGCCAGGTCACCGTGATGCCCAGCAGGGCGCGCAGGCCGGTCGCCGCGGCGATGACCAGCAACTGCGGGGCGGCCTCCCGCAGCCGCTCGGTGATGTCGCCGGACGCGACGAGCGCGTTGATCGTGCCGGTCACGGCGAGCAGCCCCAGGGCGGCGAGCACGCCGGTGCCCGCCTGGCACGCCAGCAGACCGGCGGTGGCGCCCCGGTCGACCTGCCAGGCCATCCTCAAGGACCGCACCACCAGCGAGGGCAGGCGCCTCGCCATGGTGGCGGTCGTCATCTGCGCACCGGCCTGGAGACGGGACGCGTCGCGGAACCGGTACTCCTCGTCGTGGGCGTCGGCTGCGGTGTCCGGGACGGTCCCGTCCGAGGCACCGGACGCCGTCGTTCCTCCTGTGGTGTCCGAGGTCAACGTGGTCCCCCTTCGATCGCGCGGTGGTTCGTGGGGCTCAACGACCCCGCCGCCCTTTCGAACACATGTGTTTCGGTCGGCCTCGCACCCCCGGCGGTGCCGGTACCCTCTCCGGGTGACGCAGCAGCCCCTGTCCGACGAGCGGCGGCCCGCGAACGACGGGCCGAAGGCCGCCGCCCGCAACCGTGCCGCGCTCGTCCGCGCCGCCCGCGAGATCTACGCGGAACACGGCCTGGACGCCCCGCTGTCCGCGATCGCGCGCCGGGCCGGCGTCGGCCAGGGAGTGCTGTACCGGCACTTCCCCGACCGGGCCGCCGTGGCCATCGCCGTCCTGGAGGAGAACGTCCGGCAGATCGAGCGGGCGGCGGCAGCGGACGGCGCCGACATCGCCCGGGTCCTCGGCGTCCTCACCTGGCACCAGACGGAGTCGGCCGCCTTCGTGAGGGTCCTGCACGCCGACGGGCCGGGCGGCCGCACCGACGCCCCCGCCTACGCCCGGGCCCTGTCCCGGCGGGTCGAGCTGGCCCTGCGCGGCCATCTGCCGGACGCCCACCCGCTGGCCGGGCGGGCCGAGGACCTCATGATCGCCGTCGGCATGGTGTCCGGCGCCGTCACCGGCACCACCCGGGAGCAGCGGGAACGCCGGGCGCTCGCGGCGTGGCGGCTGCTCGGTGTCGAGGTGGGGCCGGTGCGTCCCTTCGACGGGTGAGGGCGGGGTCAGCCCCCGTTGGATTGGCGGATGCCCTCCGCCGGAGCGTCGAAGGCGTACAGGTAGCCCCCGGCGGGTCCGCTCACGGTCATGTACGCCCTGGTCCCGCCGGGCGTGATGGCCACGTTGGTCGCCGAGGTGAGGCCCTCGGCGTCCCGGGCGGGCACCTCGACGGTGGCCAGGCGCTCGCCGTGCCGGTCGTACACCACCATCGCGGGCCGGCCGTGCAGGGCCTGGTAGACGTTGCCGTCCGCGTCCACGGCGATCGAGTCCGTCTGGGCGATCCCGCCGTCGACACGGAGGGCTGTGTGCCGGGAGGAGACCCCGCCCTCGCCGTCGAGCAGCAGGTAGGACACGCGGTTCTCCGTGAGCTCGCTGACCCACAGCCCGCGGTACTCGGTGTCGAACGAGATGCCGTTGGGCGCCGCCAGCCCGTCCGCCAGGACGGTGGCGTTCCTCCCGTCGCGGTCGATCCGTACCACGCGTCCCTTCGCCTCGCCCTCGGACAGGCCGCGCGAGTCGCTGACGTACAGGTTGCCGTCCCGGTCGAAGGCGAGGTCGTCGGGGTTCATCGGCGCTCCGTCGACCGCCCCTGAGAAGAAGGTCCGCGGGTCACCGCCGTCGGGGGCCAGGCTGACGATCTCGCCGTGGGAGAAGTCCGTCAGGTAGACGCGTCCGTCGTGGGGGCTGAACTGGGCCGAGGTGTAGGCGCCGCGGTCGTCGGTGTGCACCGGGCGCGACGTCTTCCTCCGTACGTCGACACGGAGCACCTTGGGCGCGCCGGCCGGTGCGGTGACATCGACGACGAGCAGACCGCCGTCCGCGTCGAGGACCGGGCCCTCGAGCAGGGTCATGCCGGTCTCGGGGTGCACCTCCGTCAGCCGCATGAGCTTGTGGGCGCGGATGGTCCTGTCCGCGCCGCCGGCGGCCGCGGGGCCCGTGCCGGCGGCGCCGGTGTCCGTACCGCACCCGGTGAGGGCCAGCAGGCCGATGGCGGCCAGCCCGGCGAGGGATCGGATCGGGAGTCGTTGCATGGGGGTCGCTCTTCCTGTCCGAGACGGGTGTGCGGAGTGCTCCCCGCACCAACCGGACAACACTGTCCGGTACTTGCTACGGTAGTGCACGCCCGCTCAAGTCCCGTGACCGGAGGGTCAGTTCGTGGACGGGCGGCGCCATGGCAGCGAACCGGAAGGATTGAGGTCCCCCCACATGACGACTCCCCAACCGTTGTCCTCCGCGGCACTGGCCGAGCTGAGGCGGCGTTACCGCGTCGAACGGGAGCGACGGGTACGGCCCGACGGCGCCCGGCAGTACCGGGGCGCCGACGCCGAGTTCGGCTACTACGCCGAAGACCCGTACGCGGGGGAGGCCGTCGCGCGCGAGCCGCTGCGGGACCGGGTGGACGTCGCGGTCGTCGGCGGCGGTTTCGGCGGCATCCTCGCCGGGGCGCGGTTGCGCCGGCGGGGCATCGGCCGCGTACGCGTCATCGAGAAGGGCGGTGACTTCGGCGGTACCTGGTACTGGAACCGGTACCCCGGCATCCACTGCGACATCGAGTCGCACGTGTACCTGCCGATGCTCGACGAGACCGGATACGTACCGGAGTGGAAGTACGCCCCCGGGGAGGAGATCCGCCGGCACGCGGTGCGGATCGCGGAGAAGTTCGACCTCCGCGCGGACGCCCTGTTCTCCACGGCGGTCACGTCGCTGTCCTGGGACGAGGGGGCCCGGGCCTGGACCGTCACGACCGACCGCGGCGACGAGTTCCTGGCCACGTACGTCATCACGGCCACCGGCACCCTGTCCGAGCTGAAACTCCCCGGCATCCCCGGCATCGAGGACTTCAAGGGCCACACCTTCCACACCTCGCGCTGGGACTACGCCTACACCGGCGGCACCCCGGACGGCGGACTGACGGGCCTGAGGGGGAAGCGCGTGGGCGTGGTCGGCACCGGCGCCACCGGCGTCCAGGTCATCCCGAAGCTGGCCGAGGACGCCGGACACCTCTACGTCTTCCAGCGCACCCCCTCCACCGTGGACGTGCGCGCCAACCGCCGCACCACCGCCCGGGACGTCGGCGCCGACCACGAGGGCTGGGCGCGCGAGCGCCGCGACAACTTCCTGCGCATCGTCTCCGGTGAGACCGCCGAGGTGGACCTCGTGGCGGACCGGTGGACCTCGTCGGCCGTCCTCCTGGAGAAGCTGCTGCCGAGCTTCCGCCGACAGGGCGACCGGGAGGCGTTCGAGGCGGCCTACGAGGTCGCGGACGCCGCCAAGATGAACGAGATCCGCGCCCGTGTCGAACGGATCGTCACCGACGCGGACACGGCGGAGAAGCTCAAGCCCTGGTACCGGTACGCCTGCAAGCGCCCCACGTTCTCCGACGCGTACTACGAGACGTTCAACCGGGACAACGTCACCCTGGTCGACACCGCGGACACCCACGGCATCGAGCGGATGACCGAACGGGGCGTCGTGGTCGGCGGCACCGCGTACGAGCTCGACTGCCTCGTCTTCGCCACAGGCTTCTCCGTCGGGGTCTCCGGTGTGCACTCCGGCAGGCTGCCCGTCCACGGCCGGGACGGCGTCCAGTTGCAGCAGGTGTGGAGGCAGCGGGGGCCGCGCACCCTGCACGGCTTCACCAGCAATGGCTTCCCGAACCTGATCCAGCTGGGCGGGACGCAGAGCGCCAGCAGCGTCAACTACACGCACGTGCTGGACGAGCACGCCGTCCACGCCGCGGCGCTCGTCGCGGCCGCCGAGGCCGCGGGCGCCGTCGTCGAACCGTCCCGCGAGGCGGAGGACGCCTGGATCGCGGTGCTGGCCGAGGGCGCCCCCGACCACGAGTGGTTCCACGCGGAGTGCACCCCCGGCTACTACAACGCCGAGGGGCGCGGCCGGCCCAACGGCCCGATCGCCTACCCCGACGGGGCGGTCGCCTTCCACGCCCTGTTGAGCCGTTGGCGCGAGGAGTCCATGGACGAGATCCTCCGGGACCGGACCCACTAGGTGCACTGTCCCGGGACGTCGGTGACGGGCGTCCCGGGACGGCGCACCCGGAGCGGTCCGCGGCGCGCGCGGGGTGCGGTGGCGCGTCAGACCGCCGACCAGCCGTCGTCGACGGGCAGGATCGCGCCGTTGACGTTGCTCGCGGCGTCCGAGGCGAGGAACAGGATCGCGGCCGCCTGCTCCTCCGGCCGGGACACCCGGCCGAGGTTGACGAAGTGCGGGCCGAGCGCCGCTGGGCCGTGCGCGGTGCGGTCGGCCTCCACCGAGATGGCGGTCGCGGTGCCGCCGGGGCAGATGGCGTTGGCGCGGATGCCGTTCTTGCGGTACATCACGGCCAGCGACTTCGTCAGCCCCACCACACCGTGCTTGGAGGCCGTGTAGGCGGCGCCCGCCGCGCTGCCGCGCAGGGCGGCCTCGGAGGCGGTGTTCACGATGGCCCCCCGGCCCGCGGCCAGCATGTGCGGCAGCACCGCGCGCGCGAGCAGGAAGGGCGCGGTGAGGTTGACCCGGATGACCCGCTCCCACTCGGCGTCGCTCACGTCGGCCGGGGCCGACATGCTGTCCATGATCCCGGCGTTGTTCACCAGGACGTCCACCCCGCCGAACCGCTCCACCGCCGTCGCCGCCACCCGGTCCACGACGGCCTGCTCGCTCAGGTCGCCCGTGACGGCCACCGCGGTGCCGCCCGCCTCCCCGATCTCGCGGACGACCGCGTCGGCCCGCCCGGCGTCCAGGTCCGCCACCAGCACGCGGTCGCCCTGGGCGGCGAAGGCCAGCGCGGCCGCGCGTCCTATGCCCGAACCCGCCCCGGTGACGATCACGCCGCGTCCGTTCGAACCGCCCGTCATGAAGTGCTCCGTCCAACTGGGTCAAGAGGGTGAGTGCTCGCGCGGCGGACCCGTCTCACGCCGCGTCGGCACCCTACAACTTTATGTCTCTGAGTGACATAAAGTCGTGGAGGAGCAGTGGAGGAGAATGCGTCCGACAGGGATCACCGGCACCGGAGGGGCACATGACCGCAGCCCGCGGACGGACGGGGCGACCGCCGCTGACCGAGGAGCGCAAGGCCGCCGTCCGGCTGGAGATCGCCCGCGCCGCGGTCGGCCTGTTCATCGCCCAGGGCGTCGCCGCGACCACGGGCGAACAGATCGGGCAGGCGGTCGGCGTCTCGGCGCGGACCGTGTGGCGCTACTTCCCCACCAAGGAGAGCTGCGTACGGCCGCTGTTCTCGACCGGCATCGACACGGTCGCCGCGGCCCTGCGGCAATGGCGTCCGGGCCGGCCCCTCCAGGAGGCCTTCGACCACGTGTGGACGGCCGACGCGGGCCTGCCCGGACTGGACATCGGGGCCCTGGTGCGGCTGACCCGGACCGAGCCGGGCCTGCGCGCGGTCTGGCTGCGGACCCACGACGAGGCGGAACCCGCGTTCGCGCGCGCCCTCGCCGAGCGGGCCGGGCTCCCCGCCGACGACGTACGGCCGGCCCTCTGGGCCGCCATGCTCAACGCCGCGCTGCGCGCCGCGGTGGAACACCACGCCCACCGGACGACCGGCCCGGGCACCACCCCCGAGGCCGCCCGGGCCGACCTCGCGGCGACCCTGCGCACCGCCCTGGCCGTCACGGCGGCCGGCCTCACCTGACCCGTCGGCCGACCCGCCCGGCGCGCACCGCGGTCACGCGGCGGGCTCGCACGACCGGTGCCACCGGGGTGAGCGCGGTCAGGGCGTCGGCGCCGGCCGCACGCCCCGCGACTCGGCCTCGGCCCAGCGGAAGACGCCGGTCGACATGGTGCGGCGCTCCCGGGCGGCCCGCGGACCGTAGAAGTGCTGCCACTCCCCGCCGACGAGCCGCCGCCCGCGTCGATCTGAGCGGGGAGCAGATCGGGAAGCGGATCGGGAGCAGATCGGGGAGGGCGAAATTGTCGCCGGTGGCTGCCCCGTGCGGCGGGCCGCCGCCCAGCCGGGTACCACCCTGCTCGGCTGGGCGATCACCGGTGGCGGGGCGCAACCCCCGCTCATAACTTCGGCCTCATGAACAAACGACACCTCGCGTATCTCGCATGCACCACCGCCGTCGTGGCCGCGGGGCTGGGGGCCGCACCGTCGACCCACCAGCCCACCGTGCACCGTGTGCAGCCCGGGCAGTCGATCCAGAAGGCCGTGGACGCCGCCCGGAAGGGAGACACCGTCCTCCTCATGCCCGGCACCTACCGGCAGAGCGTCGACGTCAAGCGGTCCGGCATCACGCTGCGCGGCAGCAGCGCGAAGCTGACCGTGCTGACGCCCCCCGCCGAGGCCGGGAAGAGCGCCTGCGCCAAGGCCGGGAACGGCGTCTGTGTGACCGGCACCGACAAGGCTCCCCTCCAGGACGTCACGGTACGGTCGCTGACGCTCCGGGGCTTCGACAAGAACGGGCTGTGGGCCACCGGCACCGACGGGCTCGAGGTCCGCCACGTGATCGCGGAGAAGAACGGCCAGTGGGGCATCGCCGAGGAACGCTCCGTGCGCAGCGTGCTCAGCCACAACATCGCCCAACAGAACGGTGACGCCGGACTGTTCGTCGCCAACACCGTCGACACCGAGGAAGGCGCCCGGGACGCCGGCAGGACGGTGATCCGGCACAACAGGACGGCCGGCAACCGGATCGGCGTCACCGTGCGGCGGCTGCGGAACCTGACCGTCGACCACAACGAGGCGACCGGCAACTGCGCCGCCGTCTTCGTCGTGGGCGACGAGTCCAAGCCGCGCGCCGGCGCCATGAGCGTGACGCGCAACCACCTCCACGCCAACAACAAGTACTGCGCCAAGACGCCGCGGCTGCCCTTCCTCCAGGGCTCGGGCATCGTCCTCACCGGTGCCGAGGAGACGCTGGTCGCCTGGAACCGGGTGGAGAACAACAAGGGCACCTCGCCGCTGTCCGGCGGCATCGTGCTCTTCAAGAGCCTCGTCGGCACCTCCAACGAGCGCAACGACATCCGCGACAACCTGGTGACCGGCAACAGCCCGGCCGACCTGGCCAACCGGGACACCGCGAAGAGCAACACGTTCAACAGCAACACCTGCACGCTCTCCGAGCCCGCCGGTATGTGCTGACCCCCCCACAGACGGCACAACAGCAGAAGCGAGGCAACGGATGACCACCGTTGATCCGGCTCCGCCGCCGCCCATGCGGCTGCGGGAGCTCGTATTCGGGGCGGCCTGCGCCGCCGCCGTCCGCGCGGCCGTCCGCCTGGGCGTGGCGGACGCGCTGGACGACAGCCCCATGACCGTCGACGACCTGGCGGCGGCGGTGAAGACCCAGCCGCACACCCTGCGCAGGCTGCTGCGCGCACTGTCCTGCCAGGGCGTCTTCACCGAGAACCCCGACGGCACCTTCGCACACACCGAGATGTCCCGGCTGCTGCGCGAGGACGACCCGCACAGCCTGCGCTACATCGCCCTGTGGTGCACCGAGCCCTGGACCTGGAACGTCTGGCCGCTGCTCGACGAGGCGGTGCGCTCCGGCCGCAACGTCTTCGAGGACGTGTACGACCGCGAGTTCTTCACCTACCTCAACGAGTCGGCCCCGGAGTCGGCCCATGTGTTCAACCGGGCCATGACGACGTCCAGCGAGCAGTCCGCACGGGACGTGGCCCTGCTCCTCGACCTCGACGACGCCTCCTCTGTCGTGGACATCGGGGGCGGCCAGGGACACGTCCTGGCCAGCCTCCTGGAGAAGCACGCCCACCTCCACGGCACCCTGCTCGACCTGCCCGGCGTCGTCGAGAACGCCGACCCGCGGCTGCGCGAGGGCGGCGCCCTGGCCGGCCGGGTCGAGGTGGTGGCCGGGGACTGCCGCGAGGACGTCCCGGTCCGCGCGGACGTCTACATCATCAAGAACGTCCTGGAGTGGGACGACGACAGCACCCGCAGGGCGCTGGCCAACGTCCGCCGGGCGGCGGAACCCGGAGCCCGGGTGGTGGTCATCGAGAACCTCGTCGACGACACCCCGTCGATGCGGTTCACCACCGCCATGGACCTGCTGCTGCTCCTCAACGTCGGCGGTGCCAAGCACACCCGGCAGAGCATGGTCGACCGCCTGACCGACGCGGGCCTGGTCATCGACGGCATCCGCCCCGTCAACGCCTACCTGCACGCCTTCGAGTGCACCGTCCCCGGCTGACCGCACGCACCGCGAGAACCCCGAGGCCGCCGGCCCGCGACTGACGCGGGACCGGCGGCCTCGGGGTTCTGCCGGGCACCGGGATCAGGAACCGGCGCCGCGCTCCCAGCGGTAGAAGCACTGCGCCATGGCGTCCTTGGGGCCGCGCCACGTCGCCGGGTCGTACGGGCTGACGTACGCCTGGAGTTCCTCGCTGATCCTGCGGAACTCGGGGTGTGCGGCAGCCTTCGCGATGGCGGGCGCCGGGTCCTGCTCGGACTCGATGAGGTGCAGGTACACGTCGTCGCCGAACTGGAAGAGGCTGCGCCGTGCGACACCGACCAGATGGGGGAGTTCACCCCGGTCGGAGGCGGTGAACACCTCGGCGATGTCCGGCGCCGAACCGGGCTTCATCCGGGCGACGATGAGGGCGTGGTGCATGGGGGTTCCTTTCCTGGACGGAGCGGCGCTCAGCGGGAGGACGCGACGGACGCGCTCTCGCTGTCGCGGGCCGCCTGCTCGATCCGGTCCCGGATCAGGGCCAGCTGGACGCGGGAGTTGCGGTTGATGTTGTCCGTCATCCACGCGTCGTCGACCGGCGCGTCGGGCTTCATCGCGAAGTCCTGCGTCCAGCGCATCTGGACACCGCCGGGCAGCTCCGCGTACTCCCACAGGATGTCCATGTGGGCGAAGGGTCCGGTCTCCACGCGCCGGGCGCGGACCGTCAGATTCTCACGGTCCGGGGTGCGCTCCGACACCCAGCTCCACACCTTGCCGTTCTCGTCCGGGTGCATGGTCAGCCGGAACGTCGTCGTGGCGCCCTCACGGGAGAGGATCTCCACGGAGGCGTACTCGCTGAACAGCCGCGGCCAGTTCTCGAGGTCGTTGGTCATCTCCCACACCAGGTCGAGGGGAGCGTCGATGGTGATGCTGTTCTCGGTGTGTCCGGCCACTTTCAGGCTCCAGCCGTGAGGGTGCTGTTGACGAGGTCCAGGAACTCCCGGGGGGTCCGGCAGCGCTCCGAGTCGGGGGGGAGGGACCGGCCGTACCGGTTCTCCAGCTCGCCGACGATGCCGAGCAGGCCGAGCGAGTCGAGGCCGAAGGAGTCGAAGGGGGATTCCGCGGACTGCTTCAGTTCCTGGGGGTCGACGGTGATGCCGGCCGCCTGCTTGATCAGGGCGGCCAGTTCGTCGAAGGTCACTTCGGTGGTGATCATGGGTGACTGCTCCTTCCCCGCCCGGGTCCTACCGGGCGGAATCGTCACCGCGGCGCACGACCAGCGCCGCGTTGGAGCCCATCAGTCCCCTGCTGAGGACGAGGGCGGTGCGCAGCTCGGCGGGACGAGCGCGCGACATCACCAGGTCGAGGTCGTGGCAGATGTCGAACACGTGGGGCGTCGGGGGCACCCGGCCGTGTTCCATGGCGAGCACCGCGGCCACCGTGTCCAGCACGGGCGCCGCGCAGTAGGCGCGGCCGAAGCCGGTCTTCGGCGCCGTGACGGGGACGCGGGTGCCGTGCGCGCCCAGGGCGTCGGCGATCGCCAGCGCCTCGGCGCGGTCCGCCTCCGGGACGCCCATGGCGTCGGCGAACACCACGTCGATCTCCTCCGGGGCGCAGCCCGCCTCGTCGAGGGCGCCGCGGATCGCGCGGGCGAGGCCCTCCCGGGACTCCGCCCACCGGGACGCCCCGGTGAACGTGGCGGCGTGGCCGGCCACGGTGGCCCGTACCGGCACCCCGCGCTCGCGGGCCCGCTCCTCGTCCTCGACGACGAGCAGGGCACCGCCCTCGGCGGGCACGAAACCGCACGCCTTCTCGGTGAACGGGCGGTAGGCGCGTGCGGGGTCGTCGACGGTGCTGAGCTCGGGGTAGCCGAGCTGGCACACCATCGAGTACGGGGCGAGGGGCGCCTCCGCGGCGCCCACCACCATGACGTCGGTGCCGCGCCGCACGGCACGCGCCGCGTGCGCGAGGGAGTCGAGACCGCCCGCCTCGTCGCTCGCCACCACCCCGCACGGCCCCTTGAAGCCGCCGCGGATGGAGATCTGGCCGGTGCTCGCGGCGTAGAACCAGGCGATGGACTGGTACGGGCCGACGAACTTCGAGCCCTGACCCCACAGCTTCTGCAGTTCGCGCTGGCCGAACTCGCCGCCCCCGGATCCGGCGGCGGTGACCACCCCGATGCCGAACGGCTCGGCGGGGTCACCGCCGAGTCCGGCGTCGTCGAGGGCGAGCGCGGCCGCGGCCATCGCGAAGTGGCTGAACCGGTCGGTCTGGACGAGGAACTTCTCCTCGATGAGGGCCGCCGGGTCGAAGGCCCGGACCTCGCCCGCCACCCGGAGCGGCATCTGTTCGCAGCCTTCGCGGCTGATCAGGTCCAGCACGTCGAGACCCTCGCCGACGGACTTGCCGTAGGCGTCGGTCCCCAGTCCGTTGGGCGCGACCACACCGATGCCGGTGACGGCCGCGCGCCCAGGGCGCCGATTGCTCATCGTGTCCTCCCACCCGGCCCGGACAGCAGCACCGCGGACTGGAAGCCGCCGAACCCGCTGCCGACGGAGAGCACGTGGTTCAGCTTCCGCGGGCGGGCGGTGCGCGGCACGTAGTCCAGGTCGCACTCCGGGTCGGGGGTCTCGTAGTTCGCCGTGGGCGGCACGACCTGGTGCTTCAGCGCGAGGACGCAGGCGACCACCTCGATCGCGCCGATCGCGCCCAGTGAGTGACCCACCATGGACTTGATGGAGCTCATGGGGGTGTCGTAGGCGTGGGCGCCCAGGGACCGCTTCACGGCGGCCGTTTCGTGCCGGTCGTTCTGGCGGGTGCCGGAACCGTGCGCGTTGACGTAGTCGATCGCGGTGGGGTCGATGCGGGCCTGGTCGAGCGTGGTGTCGATCGCCCGGGCCATCTCCAGGCCCTCACTGGTCAGACCGGTCATGTGGTAGGCGTTGCCGTAGGTGGCGTAGCCGCTGATCTCGCAGAGCACCTCGGCGCCCCGGGCCCGGGCGTGCTCGTACTCCTCCAGGACGAGCACCGCCGCGCCCTCGCCCATGACGAAGCCGTCGCGGTGGGCGTCGAACGGCCGGGAGGCGTGTTCGGGGTCGTCGTTGTTGGGCGACGTCGCCTTGATGGCGTCGAAGCAGGCCATCGTGATCGGGGAGATCGGCGAGTCCGACGCGCCCGCGATGCAGACGTCGGCCCGGCCCTCGGCGATCGTGTGGAAGGCGTAGCCGACCGCGTCGAGCCCGGAGGTGCAGCCGGTGGAGACGGTCTGCACCGGGCCCATGGCGCCGAACCGCTCGGCGACGACCGACGCGAGCGTGCTCGGCGAGAACGCCATGTGGAGCTGGGGCTCCGCCGCCCGGTGGTCCACGTCCCAGCGCCGGCCGCCTTCGCTGACCAGCACGTAGTCGTGTTCCAGCCGGGTGGTCCCGCCGACCGCGCTGCCCAGGGACACCGCGGTGCGCCAAGGGTCCGCGGCCGCGGTGTCGAGTCCGGCCTCGCGGACGGCCTCGCCCGCCGCGACCACGGCGAACTGGATGTAGCGGTCCATGTTCCGGCACAGCTCGGCGTCCAGACCGTGCCGGTACGGGTCGAAGTCGCATTCGGCGGCGATGCGCGAGCGCAGGCCGGCCGGATCGAACAGGGAGATGCCGCGGGTCGCGGTGCGGCCGGCTGCGAGAAGGTCCCAGAACGCCGTCGCCCCGATGCCGCCGGGAGCGACCACACCTATACCGGTGACGGCCACTCGCCGGGTCATTTTATGGCCTCACTGGGCTCGGCCGGCCGGCCGTCCCCGGGCCCGCCGACCGTCAGCTGGGGCCCGGCGGAGGCACCTTCCGTCTCCTCCGTGTCGACGTGTCCGAGGCTCGGGTGCGGGGCGAGCGGCCCGAGGTGGAAGACCATGCGGGCCTCCTGGTCGCCGACGTTGCGGAAGCGGTGCCGCATGTCGACGGGGATCATCAGCCCCTGGTCGGCGCGGAGCGCGAACGGCTCGCCGTCCAGGTCGACTTCGAGCGCGCCGCTGACCACGTACACGAACTCCTCGGAGTACGGGTGGTAGTGCTCGCCGATGCGCTCGCCGGGCCGGATGATGGCCAGGCCCATGAAACCGCTGGTGGAGCCGACGGTGGCCGGGGTGAGGAGGGTTCTGAGGTCACCTCCGCGCCGGCGGTTGGGTTCCGTCTCGCTGAGGTCCACGATGCGTGGGTGCTGCTGGGACATGGTTGATACCTCCGGGTGTGCCGGTGACGTCCGGGCGGGCAGGGCCGCGGACGTCACCGCGGTCGAGCGTCAGGACTCCGCCGCGCTGCGGTCGGTGACGGGCAGCATGTCGGCGTGCGCCAGGAGACGGTTGAGGTTGCGTTCCGAGTCGAGGGCGCCCTCGACGCCGATCGCGGCGCCGTTCAGGAGACGTTCCAGCTCGGTCGCCTTCCCCGGGCCCGCGATGCCGAGGGCGGCGCGCGGGTCCAGGTCGAGCTCGCCGGTGACGTCGACGAGGCGCACCACGATGTCGTCCCGCTGGAACACGGTGCTCGCGTACACCGGGTTGTCGGGGATCTCCGCCGCGGCCTCGTCCTGGTGGGCGAGGAACCGGGCCAGATCCATGCCGCGGCCCGCCACGGCCGGGTAGTACAGCGCGTGCCGCCGCAGGGCGGCGGGCTCGGGGCGGCCGGCCGTCACGTGGTGCACGGCCGGGAGCGCGGCCCGGGTGAAGAACACCCGCGCGGAGTCGGGGTCGGTCAGGTCCCGGTCCTGCTCCAGATAGGGGTTGATGGCCTCCTCGACCGCGCGCACCTCGGGCTGGCGGGCGACGTGCCGCAGCGCGGCCAGCAGGTCGCCCTCCACCTCCACGGCCCGCACGACGCGGTTGCCGTGCATGAACAGCGAGGTGCGGCGCAGCCGCGTGGTGTCGTCCACCTGCGCCCTGGGCGACTTGTAGCCGGCCAGCAGCTCCGCGACCTTCGACTCGGACCCGGGCTTGACGGTGAAGGTGAGGGCGTGACGCGCCACGCCGTCGCCGACCCGGGCCGCCGACTGGAGCCCGGCCTTCGCGGCCTCCGGCGTCAGCGGCCGGCCGGGGTGGGTCTCGCGCAGGATGCTGTAGCGCATCGACCGGGTGTCCCGGACGCAGCTGTGCATCGGCCGGACGGTCTCCACGTGCTCCTCGCTGTTCACCCACGCGAGGAACGGCGGGGCGCTCTCCCACTCGCTGGTGATGAGCCACTGCGAGGGGTTCTCGATGGACTGGCACAGCTGGTCACTGATGTGACCGGGGACGGACGCGACCTTGTTGCGCATGTGCTCGTACGCGTCGAGGAACTGCTCCTGGGCCCCCTCGTACAGGTCGAGCAGCAGGATCACCCGCAGCCTGGAGCCGTCGAAAGCCGACTGCGATATGCGTCCTGACATGGTCATCCGGCGCACCTCTCCTCTTCTCCACGAAGCCCCGTCGGCGAGGCTCCGGTCCGGAAGCTCTTCACGGAAGGTCAGCAACGACACCGTGTCCGATGGGCCGGGGTCGCCATGTGTCGATGGTTGACGCGACCCCCGCGGCGCGCGAGCGACACGGGGCACCCGGGTGAACCCCGCGCCATCCGGGTGCCGCCGGGGCGCGAGGGGGCCCGCACCGGGCATGGAATGGGCGTCCCGTTCCTCAGCCCGACGCGGGCGACGCTGGAGGCGTTTCAATGAACCGATCGGACACGGCCGGCGAGGCGGTTCACCGCACGCCCGTCCTCATCGTCGGAGGCTCCCTGGTGGGGCTGTCGACATCCCTGTTCCTGGGGCGGCTCGGGGTGCCGCACACGCTGGTGGAACGCCACGCGGGCACCTCGATCCACCCGCGCGGGCGGGGGAACAACGTACGCACGATGGAGCTGTTCCGGACGGCCGGCGTCGACCGGCGCATCGAGGAGGCCGCGTCCGTCCTGGCGGACAACCACGGCATCCTGCAGACACCGACCCTGGTGGGTGACGCCGGCGAGTGGCTGTTCCGGGAGATCGACCCGGGGGGCGGGCTCGCCCGGTTCAGCCCCGCCGGATGGTGCCTGTGCAGCCAGAACGATCTCGAACCCGTGCTGCTGGACAGCGCCCGCGAACTCGGCGGTGACCTGCGCTTCGGCACCGAGATGATGTCCTTCGACCAGGACGGCGAAGGAGTGACGGCACTGGTCAAGAGCCGCGAGACGGGCGAGCACACCACCGTGCGGGCGGACTACCTCGTCGCCGCGGACGGTCCGCGCAGCCCCGTCCGCGAACGGCTCGGCATCGGGCAGAACGGCCCCGGCGACCTGTTCCACAACGTCAGCGTCACCTTCACCTCCCGCGACCTCGCCGACGTCGTCGGCGACCGCAAGTTCATCGTCTGCTACCTCACCGCTCCCGGCGCCGACGGCGCCCTGCTGCCGGTCGACAACCGGGAGCACTGGGTGTTCCACGCCCCCTGGCACCCCGAACACGGGGAGACCCTGGAGGAGTTCACCGACGAGCGGTGCGCCGCCCACATCCGGCGCGCCGTCGGCGTACCGGACCTCGATGTGACGATCACCGGCCGGGCCGCCTGGCACGCCGCCGAGCGGGTCGCCGAGCGGTACGCCGACGGCAGGGTGTTCCTGGCCGGCGACTCGGCCCACGAGATGTCACCGACCGGGGCGTTCGGCTCCAACACCGGCATCCAGGACGCCCACAACCTCGCCTGGAAGCTGGCCGCCGTGCTGGGCGGCTGGGCCGGACCCGGACTGCTCGGGTCGTACGACGCCGAACGCCGCCCCGTCGCCGAGGCGACCAGCGCCCGCGCCTCCTCCCGCTCGGTGGAGCACAGCCACCCCGGGTACACGCCCGCGGGCGGGGCCGCCGGTCCCGGGGGCAGGAAGGGCGGCATCCTCAACGTCGCGCTCGCCTACCGCTACCCGCGCGGCGCGGTGCTGGGCGCCGATCCCGCGACGCCGGTCGTCCCCGACGGGGTCGCGCTGAACGGCGAGCCGGGCAGCCGCGCCCCGCACCTGTGGCTGGACCGCGCCGGCACCCGGATCTCCACGCTCGACCTGTACGAGCGGTCGCTGGTCCTGCTGAGCTCCGAGGGCGGCGCCTGGCACGCCGCGGCGGCCGAGGCGGGGGCACGGAGGGCCGTCCCCCTCGACGCGTACCGGATCGGCGACGGGCCCGACGCGGACCTGAGGCCCGAGGCCGGTGCGGACTGGGCCCGGTCGCACGGGGTCACCCCGGACGGCGCGGTGCTGGTCCGCCCCGACGGCTTCGTCGCCTGGCGCTCCGAAGGCCCCTCGACGGACCCGGTGACGACTTTGCGCGAGGCGGTCGACACGGTCCTGGCCCGCGTCTGACGGGACGGCGGGTCCCGGCGTCAGGCGCCGCCGAAGCCGCCCTGACGCCCCCGTTCCGCCTTGGCCAGGTGCTGCTCGAACCGCTGGAGCGCGGGCCCGTCCACGTTCCACGGCCAGGGTGTGGCCATGCCCTCCAGCGCCTGGAAAACAGGGTGTGCGTCGGCGGCGCGGCCGGCCGCGCACAGCGCGTACGCCAGCACGTTCAGGTCGGCCTGCGCCGCCGCGTGCTGGAAGAAGCCCGGCTTCGCCCACAGCCCGGCGGCCTGCTCCAGCGCCGCCGCTATCTGCCCGCCCTCCCACAGCTGACCCGCGGTCATGGCCCGCACGCCGCCCTGTGCCAGCAGCCCCTGGTACTGGCGGACGGCCGCGGTCAACTCGACGGCGGCGCACGGCGCGTTGGCCGGGATCCGGGTGCGCACCACGTCGACGAAGTCGAGGACGGCCGCGCTGGAGCCCCCTTCCTCCGGCGACAGGTACGCGAGCATCTGCAGGTACGCCTCACGGTGCCAGCGGTCGCGTCCGGTGGCCTCCCGCCAGACGGCGTTGACGTCGTTCTGCCCGTACCGCTCGATCCGCGCCACCCCGAGCAGCACCACCCACGGCAGCGGATCCTCGGGTCTGAGTTCGGCGGCCAGGTAGCAGCGGGAGACCACCTGCCCGGCGTCCTCGAGGACTCCGTCCCGCAGACCGCGCGCCAGCTCGACCCAGGCGTGGAACAGCAGGGCGTCCGGGTTCCGCGGTTCCCTGCCCAGCCACGCCGCCGCGATCTCCGCCTCGGCCGTCGCCTCGGCCAGCACGGACACGCGGTGACCGAGCCGGTCCCAGTCGTCCCCGGTCTCCTCCAGCAGGGACGCGACGAGCGTGACGTCCGCGGTCCTGGCGCTCCCGCCCCGCTTGCTCAACCGCCCCAGCACACGCGCCAGCTCGGCGTCGTCGAGGGCCGGCACGATACGGGGACGTCTGCTGGTGCGACTGCTGAAGAGGGGCATGCCGGAAGACTAGGAACTGCGCGGGCCGCGGCAACCCGCACGCGACGATCGTTACCGATCTGGCCCTTGCCGCGGGGCGGCGCGGGCACACCGGCAGCGGGACCGGCCACCTCACCGGTCCCGCTGCCCTCGCGTGCTCCGGTCAGACCGCCGGGGCCGGGTACGTCGGGTACTCCACCCCGGAGACGTACTGGACGACCCGGACCACCTGGCAGGAGTAGCCGAACTCGTTGTCGTACCAGAGGTAGAGGATGGCGTTGTCGCCCTCGACCTTCAGCGCTCCGGCGTCGACGATCGAGGCGTGGCGCGAGCCGATGAAGTCGCTGGAGACCGCGTCGGGGGCGCTGATGAAGTCGATCTGACGCTTCAGCGGCGAGGTCAGCGACACCTTGCGCAGGTGGTCGAGGACCTCCTGGCGGTTGGTGGCGCGGGCCAGCTGGAGGTTGAGGATCGCGATCGACACGTCCGGCACGGGGACGCGGATGGAGCTGCCGGTGATGGTCGCGTCGAGGTCGGGCAGCGCCTTGGCGACGGCCGAGGCGGCACCCGTTTCGGTGATCACCATGTTGAGCGGCGCGGAACGGCCGCGGCGCTCCGACTTGTGGTAGTTGTCCAGCAGGTTCTGGTCGTTGGTGAACGAGTGGACCGTCTCCACGTGCCCGCGCAGCACGCCGTACTCGTCCGCCATCGCCTTGAGCGGCGGGACGATCGCGTTGGTGGTGCAGGACGCGCAGGACAGGATCCGCTCGTCCGGCTTGAGGGTGTCGTGGTTGACGCCGTGCACGATGTTGGGCACGTCGCCCTTGCCGGGCGCGGTCAGCACCACCTTGTCGATGCCGGGCCGCAGATGCAGCGAGAGCCCCTCGCGGTCGCGCCACTTGCCGGTGTTGTCGATGAGGATGGCGTTCTTGATGCCGTACGCCGTGTAGTCGATCTCCGTCGGGTCGCCCGCGTAGATCACCTTGATGGTGTTGCCGTTGGCGACGATCGTGCTGTTCGCCTCGTCGACGGTGATGGTGCCCTGGAACTGGCCGTGCACGGAGTCGCGCCGCAGCAGCGAGGCCCGCTTGACGATGTCCTGCTCCCCGCCCCGGCGGACCACGATCGCACGCAGCCGCAGACCGTTGCCGGACCCCGACTTCTCGATCAGCAGCCGGGCCAGGAGCCGGCCGATGCGGCCGAAGCCGTAGAGGACGACGTCGCGCGGCTCACGGCGGTCGATCTTGTGGGCGCCGGTGGCGCCGGCCACGGCCTCGGCGGTGAACTCCTCGACGGACAGGCCCCGGTCGTCGGACCGGTACGCCTCGGCGAGCAGGCCGATGTCGATCTGGGACGGGCCGAGGTCGAGCGTGGTGAGCGCCTGGAGGAAGGGCAGCGTCTCGGTGACCGAGAGTTCGACGCCGGCGATCTGCCGGGCGAAGCGGTGGGTCTTGAGGATGCTGACCACCGACTTGTTCACCAAGGAGCGGCTGTGCAGCAGGACGGTGACGTCCCGCTCGCGGTGCAGCTTCCCGATGATCGGGATCATCGACTCCGCGATCTCCTCGCGGTGCTTCCAATGCGTGAACGAGTCTTCGTTGACAGTCACAGGTCCATCTTTCGAGCTAGAGGGTGCTCATATGATAGCCATGCGGGTCATGGGGTCCCGAGGGGGTGCCCGGCGGTGCCGCAGCACCCGGAATTCCGCAGGATTGCCCCGCGGGCGATCGGGTACGCGTGCAGCACCGTGCCCGGGCCGGATCATGTCCCGGGTGGGCCGTACGACCACCGCTACCAGGGATCTGTCATGGAAACACCCGCGCACGAGAACAACGCCCCCACACCCGCCCAGCGGGCTCTGGACGCGCTGTCGGAGAACACCGAGGACGCGGTGGCGCTGGACGCCCTCGCCAACAGTGACGTGCTGATACCGGTACCGGACGACGCGGGCGACGAGGAGGCCGCCGACCCGGGCGCCGTGGCCCTTCCGGTGCTGGAGCAGCCGGGCGGCACCCAGGTGGTGCCCGTCTTCACCTCCGAACTGGAGATGGCGGGGCTGCTGCCCTTCGTCTCCCGGTACCGTCTGGTCCCGCTCGGCGCGCTCGCCGCCCAGTGGCCGGCCGACGACCTCTCCCTCACCATCGACGGCAGCTCCGAGCACCGTCTGACGCTCAGCTCGGAGGGAGTGCGCACCCTGCTGGCCCGCCCCTGATCCGGAAGGCCCCGGCGGGCCCGGCCGCTACTCGCCCAGGGCGCGGGCCAGGGCGGCGCGCTGCACCGGCAGCACCTCGGCGTGCAGCTCGCGGCCCCTGCCGGTGAGCGACACGAACACGCCGCGCCGGTCCTCCAGGCACATGCTGCGCTCGACCAGGCCGTCCTTCTCCAGCCGGGCGATGAGACGGGACAGCGCGCTCTGGCTGAGGTGCACGCGGCCCACCAGGTTCTGCACCCGGCACTGCTCGGCGTCCTGCGGTGCCGCGGTCGCGAGTAGGTCGAGCACCTCGAAGTCCGAGGCGCCGAGACCGTACGGGTGCAGCGCGCGGTCGATCTCGCCCAGGGTGCGCGCGTGCACGGCGAGGATGTCCCGCCACTGTTCCGCGAGCCGCGCGTCGGCCGTCTTCGCTGCCATACTCGAACGGTAACACTCGTTCGATATTCAATGAACGCACCGTGACGGCCCGTTCCGGCAGGTCACGCGGGCTCCTATGGACCGGGGGAGACCTCAGGTGGAGGCCCGCTTCACCAGCTCCGTCGGCAGGATCACCGCGGCCGGGTCCTCGCCGCCGATCTGGGCCAGCAGCACCCGCACCATCTCGCTGCTGATGCGGTCCCACGGCTGGCGGATGGTGGTCAGTTCCGGGCTGGCGGCCACCGCGGCGGGGGAGTCGTCGAAGCCGCCGACCGCGATGTCCTCCGGGACCCGGCGTCCGGCCCGGTGCAGTGCCGTCAGCACCCCCTGGGCCATCAGGTCCGAGGCGACGAACACGGCGTCCATGCCCGGTGCCCGCGCCAGCAGCCGCTCCGCGCCCGCCTCACCGCCGGCCCGGGTGTAGTCGCCGGAGACGACGAGCCGCTCGTCCGCCTCGACGCCCGCCTCGGCCAGCACCTCCCGGTACCCGGCGAGGCGTTCCACACCGCCCGGGGTGTCGAGCGGACCGGTCACCACGCCGATCCGCCGCCGGCCCAGCGCCAGCAGGTGCCGGACCATGTCGCGGGCGCCGTCCCGGTCGTCGGCGGCCACGTAACTCACCTTCGAGCCCAGCCCGATGGGCTTGCCGCACGCGACCAGCGGCACACCCGCCGCCCGCAGTTCCTCGGCCACCGGGTCACCGGAGTGGCTGGAGACCAGCAGCACCCCGTCGACGTGCCCGGCGGTGATGTACCGCGTGATGCGCCGCCGTTCGTCGTCCGTGCCGGCCAGCATCAGCAGCAGCGGGATGTCGTGCGCGGCCAGCGCCTGGGTGCAACCGCGCAGCAGCACATTGAAGTTGGGGTCCTCGAAGAACCGCTCCTGGGGCTCCGTGAGCAGGAAGCCCACCGAGTCCGAACGGCCGGTGATCAGCGAGCGGGCGTGCCGGTTGACGACGTAGCCCGTCTTGCGGATGGCGGCCTCGACCGCCTGGGCCGCGGCCGGGCTGACGTAGTGGCCGCCGTTGAGCACCCGCGAGACGGTGCCGCGCGAGACCCCTGCCTCGCGCGCCACGTCGTGGATCGTCGGCGGCCTGCGCCTGCCCCCCGTGTTGCTCATGGTCATGACTTTACGGCCCCGGAGAGCAGATCCAGACTCCAGAACCGCTGGACCACCAGGAACAGCGCGACCAGCGGAAACACCGCCAGGAACGCCCCCGTGACCACCAGCGTGTACAGCGCCGGGGTGTTGGCGCCCTGTTCGAGCAGGGTGTACAGACCGAGGGTGATCGGGAACTTCTCGTCGTCGCTGAGCATGATGTACGGCAGTAGGAAGTTGTTCCAGACCGCCACGAACTGGAACAGGAAGACCGTCACCAGTCCCGGCACCATCATCGGCAGCGCGACCCGGGTGAAGATCCGCCACTCGCCGGCGCCGTCCATCCGCCCGGCCTCCACCACGTCGGCCGGCACCGCGGCCGCGGCGTAGATCCGCGCGAGGTAGACGCCGTACGGGGAGAGGATCTGCGGCAGCAGCACCGCCAGGTAGGAGTCGGTGAGGTCCGCCTTCGCCAGCAGCAGGTACTGCGGGACGGCGAGGATCACCGGCGGCATCAGCACGCCCGCGAGCAGCACGTTGAACAGCGTCTCGCGGCCCCGGAAGCGGTAGACCGCCAGGGCGTAGCCGCTGACCGCGGACACGCACGTCGACAGCAGCGCGCCCAGCCCGGCGTACAGCGCGGAGTTGCCCATCCACCGCCAGTAGACGCCGTCGCGGTAGGCGCCCAGGTCGGAGAGGTTGCCGGCGAAGCCGGTGCCCGGCCAGAACGTGAAGGTGGAGAACAGCTCCGAGCCGGACTTGGTGGACGCGATGACCACCCAGGCGACGGGCAGCAGGCAGTAGAGCGCGCCGAGCAGCAGCGTCAGCGTCGGGACCAGCGCGGTCCGGCGGCGCCCGGCCACGCGTCGGGCGGTGTCAGGGGTGGTGCCCGTTGCGATGCCGGCCGTGGGCTCGGCCTGGTGCGGGGCCACGGAGCTCATCGGGCCGCCTCCTGCCTGTTGCGTCGGTTCGCCGCCCGCAGGAAGCCGAAGGACAGCACCAGGGTGGCGAGCGCGATGAGGGTCGCCTGCGCGGCCGCCGCGTGGATGTCGCCCTTGCCGAAGGCGTCCTGGTACACCTTCATCAGCGGACTCCAGGTGGTGGACACGGAGTTGGTGAGCGGCTTGAGGGTGGTCGGTTCGTTGAACACCTGGAGGGTCGCGATGATCGAGAAGAAGAAGGTCAGCACCAGTGAGGGCGCCACCATCGGGATCTTGATCCGCAGCGCGATCTGCAGCGGGCCGGCGCCGTCCAGCTTCGCCGCCTCGTACACCTCGGCCGGGACGGCCCGCAGCGCGGTGTAGATGACGATCATGTTGAAGCCGGTGCCGCCCCACACCGCGATGTTCGACAGGGCGAGGTACAGCGGGCCGCCGTCCAGCAGGTCCGGCTGGGGCAGGCCCAGTGCGTCCAGGACGAAGTAGAAGGGGCTGACGTCCGGCAGGTACAGGAAGCCCCACAGCAGGGCCGCCACCACACCGGGAACGGCGTACGGCAGGAAGATCGCGAGCCGGGTGAAGGAGGCGAGCCGTACCTTCTCGGAGTCGAGCATCAGCGCGAACAGCAGCGCGAGGCCCAGCATGACCGGCACCACGACGCAGCCGTAGCCGAGCACGCGCAGCGCGCCGTTCAGCAACTCGCTGTCGGACAGGGCGCCGGTGTAGTTCTCCAGGCCGGCCCAGACCTCCTCGCGGGCACCGGACCCGAGGCCGAGGCCGGAGACCCGCACCTTGCGGAGGCTGAGCCAGACGGCGTACCCGATGGGCAGCGTGAAGAACAGGAGGAACAGAACCGTCGCGGGGACCAGGAAGACGTACGGGGCGCTCCTGACCCCGTACGGCCCCCTGCGGGCCGGGGACTTCACTCGGCGACCCCGAATCCCTGCTTCTTCAGGTCGGCGACCGTGTCCCGCTGCATGGTCTCCAGGGCGGCGGTGAAGTCCGACCGGTTCTTCGCGGCGGCGCCGAAGGCGTCCTTGAACGTGGTGTAGGCGACGTTGACGTTCGGTCCCCAGGCGGACGGTGCCGTGGTCTCCGCGATCTCGGCGGCCTTCTGGTAGAAGTCGGGCTGGTTGGGGAAGTACGCCGGCGGGCTGGTGAAGGCGCCGCTGAGCTGGGCGGAGGTGGAGGCCGGGTAGATGCCGCCCTCCTTCGCCAGCGCGTTCAGCGCCTCGCCGTCGGTGTTCAGCCAGGCGGCGAACTTCGCGGCGGCGTCCTTGTCGCCGGAGTCCGTGGTCACGGCGGTGGAGGAGCCGCCCCAGCTGCCGGTGCGGCGCTCGCCGTCGTCCCACTGGGGGAGCGGGGCCATCGCCCACTTGCCCTCGGTGTCGGGCGCGGCCGTGGTCAGCGTGCCCGGCGCCCACACGGCGCTCACCCAGGCGATCTGCCGGCCGGTGTTGAGCGCCTTGTTCCAGGCCGGGGTGTACATCGGCTGGTTGTCGATGGCGCCCTCCTTCACCAGGCCGCCCCAGAACTCGGCGACCTTCCTGGTGGCGTCGTCGTCGATGCGCACCTTCCAGCGGTCGCCGGAGGTGGTCCACCACCGGGCGCCGGCCTGCTGGGCGAGGCCCGCGAACAGGCCGGAGTCGTTGGCCGAGAAGGTGGTCAGGTCCTTGTCGGGAGCCGCCTTCTTCAGCTTGCGCGCCGTCTCGGCGAACTCGTCCCAGGTGGACGGGACGGTCAGGCCGTACTGCTCGAACAGGTCCTCGCGGTAGTAGAACATCATCGGCCCGATGTCCTGCGGGACGGCGTACACGGCGTCCGTGCCGAGCGTGGTCTGCTGCCAGACACCGTCGGCGAACTTGTCCTTGGCGTCGCCCACGCTGTCCGCTATGTCGGCGAGCGCGTCATTGCTGACCAGGGTGGGCAGCGCCTGGTACTCCGCCTGCACCAGGTCGGGTGCCTTGCCGGCCTTGTGCGCGGTGAGGATCTTGGTGACCAGGGTGTCGCCGGACGCCTGCTTCTTCACCGTGACGGTGATCCGCTCCTTCTTCCCCGGCCCCTTGTTCCACAAGTCCACGACCTTGTCCATGCCGGGCGTCCAGGTCCAGTACGTCAGTGAGACCGGGCCCGACCGGGTGTCGCCGTCGTCGCCGGACTCCGAGCCGCAGGCGGCGAGTGCGGTGGCGCCGAGCGTGACCGCGACGGCGGAACTCACGAGGCGACGGCGCTTCGTGTACGGCATGGATTACTCCCCTGACCTGGGCCTCCGCCTGGCGCGAAGACCGGCTGTCCCATCGGTGCGCGGCTCGCGCCGCTTCTGTGAGCGTTCACAGTAGAGAAACATCCCGGACACTTGTCAATGCTTGTTGCTGTGCGGTTATGTTGGCTTCGCCGCCCCGCCAGGGTGTGTGCACGTTCACAAATGATCGAGTACATCGGGAGAGATTCCATGCCGGAGACCACCCCCAGGGGCCTCACCGGGCTCGCCTTCGGTGGGGACTACAACCCCGAGCAGTGGCCGGAAAGCGTCTGGGACGAGGACGTCCGGCTGATGCGGGAGGCCGGCGTCACGATGGTGAGCGTCGGGATCTTCTCCTGGGCCCTGCTGGAGCCCGCGCCCGGCGTGTACGACTTCGGCTGGCTCGACCGGAACCTGGACCTGCTGCACGCGGGCGGCGTCCGCGTCGACCTCGGCACGCCCACCGTGGTGCCGCCCGCCTGGTTCTACCGCGCCCACCCCGACGCGCTCCCGGTCACCGCGGACGGCGTGCGCCTGGAGTTCGGCTCGCGCGGCGCCATCTGCCACAGCAACGCCGACTACCGGGCGGCCGCCGCGAACATCACCACCCGGCTCGCCGAGCGCTACGGCGACCACCCCGCGCTCGCGATGTGGCACGTCCACAACGAGTACGGCGTCCCCGTCTCCGCCTGCTACTGCGACGCCTGCGCCGCCCACTTCCGCCGCTGGCTGGTGACGACCTACGGCACCGTCGACGCCGTCAACGAGGCCTGGGGTACCGCCTTCTGGGGCCAGCGCTACGCCTCCCTGGAGGAGATCAACCCGCCGCGCCGGGCCGCGACGGTCGGCAACCCCGCCCAGGCGCTGGACTACCGGCGCTTCGCCGACGCCACCATGCGCGAGAACTTCACGGCCGAACGGGACATCCTGCACCGCCTCTCACCCGGCGTCCCGGTCACCACCAACTTCATGACCGCCCTCAGCCAGTGCGACTCCGTCGACTACTGGGCCTGGGGCCGCGAGGCCGACCTCGTCACCAACGACCACTACCTGATCACCGACGGCCGCCGCACCCACGTCAACCTGGCGATGGCCGCCGACCTCACCCGCTCCGTCGCCGGCGGCGCCCCCTGGCTGCTGCTCGAACACTCCACCTCGGGCGTCAACTGGCAGCCCCGCAACCCGGCCAAGACCCCCGGCCAGATGGCCCGCAACTCCCTGGCGCACGTGGCCCGCGGCTCCGAGGGCGCGATGTTCTTCCAGTGGCGCCAGTCCCGGCGGGGCGCCGAGAAGTTCCACTCCGCGATGCTGCCGCACGGCGGCACCGACACCCGCGTCTGGCGCGAGGTGACCGGACTCGGCGCGGCCGTCGAGGCGTTGGCCCCGATCCGCGGCACCCGCACCGAGGCCGACGTGGCCGTGCTGTGGGACTGGCAGTCCTGGTGGGCGCAGAACCTCGACTGGCGCCCCAGCGAGGACCACGACGCCCGCGAACGCGCCGACGCCTACTACGAGGCGCTCTACGACCACCACCTGACCGTCGACTTCGCCCACCCGGAAGCCGACTTGTCGAGCTATCCCCTTGTCGTCGTACCGGCCCTGTACCTGATGACGGAGGCGGCCGGCCGCAACCTCGCGGAGTACGTCGAGAACGGCGGGACCCTCGTGGTGTCGTACTTCTCCGGCATCGTCGACGAGCACGACGCCGTCCACACCGGCCCCTACCCGGGCGCCCTGCGCGACGCCCTCGGCCTGACCGTCGAGGAGTTCTCCCCGCTCCTGCGCGGCGAACGGGTGCGCCTGTCCGGCCCCGACGGCGCCGGACTCGACGCCGACGTGTGGACGGAGTTCGTGGTGCCGCGCGGCGCCGAGACCGTGTGGACGTACGCCGACGGCCCGGCCGCCGGCCGCCCCGCCGTCACCCGGCACCGCCTCGGCGAGGGCACCGCCTGGTACGTCTCCACCCGGCCGGGCGCCGAGTCCCTGGCCGCCCTGCTCGGCCGGCCCCTCGCGGACGCGGGCATCGCCCCGCGCACCGACCTGCCCCGCGACGTCGAAGTGGTGCGCCGCACCGGCGAGTCGGGCACCTTCCTGTTCGCGATCAACCACACCGCCACCGACGCCAAGGTGCCGCTGGACACCCCCGGCACCGAACTGCTGACCGGTGAACGGGCCGCGGGCCGCCTCGCGGTCCCGGCCGGAGCCGTCCGGGTCGTGCGCCTCGACGGCTGAGCCGTGACTCCCCTCCGCCCGCGTGAGGACGCGAACCCGCGGGCGGAGGGCGCCCTCGCCCTCCGGGGCGCGGGGCATTCCCCACCCCACGTCGAAGGGACGACGAACGCCCATGTTCCATCCCAGACGCACCCTCCGGGCCCTGCTGCCGCCGCTCGTGGCGGGACTCGCCCTGACCGCACTGCCCGCCCAGCACGCCACCGCCGCGAGCACCCTCACCAACGGGGGTTTCGAGGCCGACGGTTCGGGCGCGGCCACCCCGAACGGCTGGTCCGAGTACGGCGACACGGCCGCCTCCTACACGGAGGCCGGCGGCCGCGGCGGCAGCCACCGCCTGTCCCACTGGTCGCCCTCGGCGTACAAGGTGGAGACGTACCAGTACCTGTCGGGTCTGGCCGACGGCGACTACAGGCTCACCGCCTGGGTCCGCTCCGGCGGCGGCCAGAAGGCGGCCTACCTCGCGCTGAGGAACTGCGGGGGCGCCGAGCAGCGCACCGGCCTCCCGGTGTCCGACTCCGGATGGATCCGGATCGTCGTGCCCGTCAAGGTGACCGGCAACAGGTGCACGGTCAGCGTCAACAGTGACGCGAACGCCGGCAACTGGATCAATGTTGACGACATCACCTTCACTCCGGGCACCGCCGGCCTGGCCGTCAAGGGTGCCGACATCTCCTCCCTGCCCAAGAGCGAGGCGATGGGCGGGGTCTACCGCAGCGCCTCCGGCGGCACGGGCGACGCGGTCGCGCTGCTGAGGTCCACCGGCATGAACTACGCCCGCGTGAAGGTGTGGGTGGACCCGGCCGACGGCTACAACGACAAGGCGCACGTCCTCGCCCTGGCGAAGCGGATCAAGGCACAGGGCATGAAGCTGCTGGTCGACTTCCACTACTCGGACGCCTGGGCCGATCCCGGCAAGCAGAACAAGCCCGCCGCCTGGGCCGGCCACTCCTACGGGCAGCTGAGGAAGGACGTCCACGACCACACGTACGACGTGCTCAGCGCGCTGAAGGCGCAGGGCACCACCGCGGACATGGTCCAGGTCGGCAACGAGATCAACGGCGGCATGCTGTGGAGCGAGGGTTCCACCGACAACTGGACGCAACTCGCCGGCCTGCTCAACTCCGGCTACGACGCCGTCAAGGCGGTCGACCCGTCCACGGTCGCGGCGCTGCACCTCGCCGAGGGCGGTGACCTCGAGGGCACCCGCTGGTGGTTCGACAACGCGGTGTCCCACGGGGTGAGGTTCGACGCCATCGGCCTGTCGTACTACGGCTACTGGCACGGCACGCTGCGCGACGTCCAGACCACCCTGGACGACGCGGCCGCCCGGTACGGCAAGCCCGTCTTCATCGCCGAGACGGCCTACCCGTTCCGTCTGGACAGCGAGGACGCGCTGGAGAACATCATCGACCTCGACAGCGAACTGGTGCCCGGCTACCCGGCCACCACGACCGGCCAGACCCGCTGGATGAACGACGTGGCGAGCATCGTGGAGGCCGTCCCGAACGGCCGCGGCCTCGGCGTCTTCTACTGGGAGGCGACCTGGACCGCCCGCGGCGGCAACGGCTGGGACCCGGCCGACCCGTCCTCCGGCAACGGCTGGGAGAACCAGGCACTGTTCGGCTACGACGACCGCGCGCTCCCGGCGACGGCCTGGTTCCGCCACCGGTAGCGGCGGAGGGGCGCGGCGGGGCGCCGGGCGGTCTCCCCGGTGTCCGGCCGCGCCCCGACTTGATAGGCAAGTGACGACTTGCCTATTCTGGGGGTGTGGCCGACGACCTCTTCAAAGCACTGGCCGACCCCACCCGCCGCACGATCATCGACGAGCTGGCGGAGCGATCCGGGCAGACGCTCTTCGAGATCTGCTCGCGCCTGAGCATGAAGCACGGGTTCGGCATCTCGCGCCAGGCGGTCTCCCAGCACCTCGCCGTGCTGGAGGCCGCCGGGCTCGTCGAGACCAGGCGGGAGGGCCGCTACAAGTTCCACGACCTGAACAGGGCCCCGCTGCGGCAGATCACCGAGCGATGGCTCGTGACGGACGCCCGGGGACCGGAGGAGAACACCCCATGAAGATCCATCTGACCAGCGTCTTCGTCGACGACCAGACCAAGGCCGAGCGGTTCTACACCGAGATCCTCGGCTTCGTGAAGAAGCACGACGTGCCGGTGGGCGAGCGGGACCGGTGGCTGACCGTCGTCTCGCCCGAGGACCCCGACGGCACCGAACTCCTCCTGGAACCCACCGGACACCCGGCCGCCAAGACCTACCGCGACGCCCTCGTCCAGGACGGCATCCCGCTCGCCCAGTTCGCCGTCGACGACGTCCGGGCGGAGCACGAGCGGCTGAGCGGCCTCGGTGTCCGCTTCACCCAGGAACCCCTGGACATGGGCCCCGTCACCACCGCCGTCTTCGACGACACTTGCGGCAACCTGATCCAGATCGCGACCGTGCCGCGCCCCGCGCCGCCGGCCTGATCCACACGACAGGCCCTGGCCGGCCAGGGGCCGGTGCCGTTCGGCGGGCGAGCCCGGTCCCGTCCCCCTTCCGTGTACGGGACCGGGCGACGCCGCGCCCGCCGGGGCTCTACTGGCTGTGCCGCTCGAGGTAGATGGAGGTGAACACGGCGACTTTGGCCCGCAGGGCCCACGGGTCGAAGGGCTTGCTGATGTAGTCGACGGCACCGGCCGCGTACCCGCGGGCGGAGTGTTCCGATCCCGTGCCCATCGCGGTCAGGAAGATGATGGGGACGTCCCGGGTCCTCGGGCGGCGTTTGATGTGCGCGCAGGTCTCGTAGCCGTCCATCTCCGGCATCTGCACGTCCATGATGATGACCGCGAAGTCGTCGTGGTCGAGCAGGGCCTTCAGGGCCTCCCGGCCGGAGGAGACCGTGACGAGCTCCTGCTCCAGCGTCGCCAGGACCGCCGTCATCGCCAGCAGGTTGTCCGGCTGATCGTCCACGACGAGGATCTTGGGCATGTCCTGGGGCCCCGCCGGCAGCACGGCCGCCGTGGCCTGCTCGACGGCGTCGAGCTGACGCTCCAGCAGATCGCAGCGGCCCTCCGCCGCGGCACGCTGGGCCTGCGCCTCCCGGAGGGCCGCTCCCAGGCGCTCGACCTCCATCCGGAGCGCGTTGCGTTCCTGGATGAGACCCGAGACGTCCGGGTGCGCCCGCGTGAGCTCGTCCGCCCGCTTGCGCTCCGCGATGCGGTCGGCCTCCAGCTGGTTGAGCCGCGTCTCCAGATCGGCGATGCGCTGGGTCCGGTCCAGCAGCGCGTCACCCAGGACGTCGCCGCGGACACTGGACCGCCGGGAGACGTGGTCGGCGTCGGCCAGCTGCTGCTCCAGGATCTCCAGCGCGTGCTTGGGGGAGGAGGCGGCGTCCACGGCCGATCCGTACAGGCTCCGGACCAGCTCGATGGCCTCGGTGGTGACGGCGGTCCCGCGATGCTCGGCGACATCGGTGAAGAGGTCGCTGATCACCTGCCACGGGGGTAACCGGGTGCCGTTCAGGTAGCGCGAGACCGTGCCCGGATCGAGCCGGCGCCGTGCCGCGTACCGGCGGACGGACAGGTGCAGGCTCTCGAAGAGCTCGCGCAGCGCCTCCGCCAACGCGCGGGAGGCGTCGTTGAGGTCGTCTCCCAGAGGCCGCAGTTCACCCATTGCTGTTCTCCTCGACCGGGCCGGCGCCGTCCTCGGCGGCGATGAGGTGGTTGAAGAAGGGCACGGCCAGTCCTGCGGCGGCGAGGCCCGCGAGCAGGCTGCGCGCGGCGCCTTCCCCGGCGACGGCCGTCAGCCCGCTCGCCGCCCCGCCGGTGAGCAGGGCGAGCAGGAATATCAGTGCTGACCTCAATGACAGCAGAGGACGGTGCACCGCGCTCTCCATTCGTCCAATCCGTCGCCGTGCGACGGGAGTTGTCCTCCGTCCGGCTGGTCGCGGACGGAGAGACCAATATGGAGGAAGCCGGAGGTGTTGCGCGGCCAGCGCTCCGAAGTGCGTCGCGCGGACGGCCCGTTGCGCGGGCACCGTCGCCGTTCCCGGACCTTTTCCGGCCGGTCACGGGCTTGGCGGCCGGCCCGTTGCCGCAGCGTTGCTCTGCAACACTGCCGGGTGTGCCCAGGGTGCCCGCGGTCCGGTGCGACCCGGCTGCACCCCGGACGCGGTGACCGGCGGACCGGGGACGGCGGGTCCCGGACAAGCTGCCGTGACCGCGGGACACGGGCGGCCCGCCGGCGGGACAGTGGAACAGCACCGGCGCGAGGAGGCCCGGCGCGGAGGTGTGCGAGATGCTGAGGACCCCCGTCAACGTGACGCGGCTGCGGATCCTGGCGTGGCTGAGGGAAGCGGGCGGCGACCGGAGCGGCTTCACCGCGGACGACGTCGCCGCGGGCCTGGGCGTGTCCCGTCCGGTAGTCCTCGCCCACCTCCGGCTGCTGACGGCCCTGGGCATGCTGCGTACCGACTGCTGCGCGGATCCCGTCGTCTACCGGTGCGACGAGGCACGGATCGCCGAGGTCGCGGAGATGTTCGAGAAGGGGTGGTAGCGGTGCCCCATGGCGCCGGCGCCCGCTGCCGGCGGCCCTCCTTCTTCCGTGGGCCCTCAGCCGGCGGCGCGCAGCGGCTCCCCGACCTGCCTGAGGTGGCGCAGGGCAGCACGGTGCGAGGCGAGCAGCCCCGTCCGGTGGTAGGGGATGCCCAGCTCCGCGCAGTACCGCTCGGTGATGACCTGGGCCCGGCCGAGGGCCGGCGTCGGCATGCTGGGGAACAGGTGGTGCTCGATCTGGTAGTTCAGCCCGCCCATGAACGCGTCGATCAGCACCCCGCCGTCCACGTTGCGCGAGGTGAGGACCTGCCGGCGCAGGAAGTCCAGCTCGGTGCCCTCCTCGATCATCGGCATGCCCTTGTGGTTGGGGGCGAAGACGGAGCCGAGGTAGATCCCGAACAGACCCTGGTGGACGGCGATGAACGCGAGCGCCTTGCCGGGGGAGAGGACCAGGAAAAGCCCGCCGAAATACACGGCGAAGTGGGCGACGAGCAGGGTTCCCTCCAGCACCGGACGCTTCATCGACGGACGGCGCAGAGCCCTGAAACTGCTGAGACTCAGATTGAGGCCCTCCAGGGTCAGCAACGGGAAGAAAAGGGCCGCCTGGTGTTTCCCGATGAACCGCGCCGGGCCCTTGGCCCGTTGCGCCTGACGCCGTGACCACACCAGGAGGTCCGGGGCGACGTCCGGGTCCTTCGTCTCGTGATTGGGGTTCGCGTGGTGGCGCGTGTGCTTGTTCATCCACCAGCCATAGCTCATGCCCAGCAGCACGTCGGCCACCAGCAGACCGCCGATCTCGCTGGGCCGCCGCCGGGAGAACACCTGGCGGTGGGCCAGGTCGTGCGCGGCCAGTCCGAGCTGCCCGAACACCACGGCGAGGGCGGCGGCGACGAAGAGCTGGCTCCAGCTGTCCCCCAGGACACAGAAGGCGGTGACACCTCCCGCGAGGGCCAGCGCGACGGCTCCGAAACGCACCGTGTAGTAGAGCGGGCGGCGCCTGAGCAGTCCCGCTTCGGCTATGCGCCGTGACAGTTCGGAGAAATCACTTCCCTTTTCGCGCCCCTCTGCGCGCCCCTTTTCGTTCCGCTCTTCGTTCTGCCTTCCGCTTCCCTCTCCGCCTTCGTGTGGGGCGGGGGTGTCCGTGAGCACTGTGGAATGGGCCATGGCGTCAGTATGGGAAAGCCGCCGGCGCCGCAGAATGATGTTGGCACCCGGAAGCGGGGTGTGGCTGGCACCACCCCGCCTTGACAGGGCGCGGGCTCGGACCGCAGGATCGGTCCCGTGAACCTGTCAGACAGCCAGACAGGTGGGTCGGGGCCGCGGCGCGTCAGCGCCATGGAAGCGGTGCTCTCCCACCTCCGCTCCGCCATCGAGCGCGGCGCGTACGCGATCGGCGACAAGCTCCCCTCCGAGGCGGAGCTGTGCCGCACCCTGGAGGTCTCCCGGCCCGTGCTGCGCGAAGCGCTGCGCGCCCTGCAGACCATGGGCCTGACCGTGTCCCGCACCGGCAAGGGCACCTTCGTCGTCGCCAACGCCGTGGAGGACCCCACCTTCGGCGACTACGCGGCCAGCGACCTCCTCGAAGTGCGCCGCCACATCGAGATCCCGGTCGCCGGGTACGCCGCCCGGCGCCGCACCCCGGAGAACCTGGACCACCTGGCCCATCTCCTGGACCGTATGGAGCGGGAGACCGACACCACCGCGTGGGTGGCGATGGACACCCTCTTCCACCTCGCCGTCGCCGAGGCCGCCCAGAATCCGGTGTTCCGCCGGGTCATCGAGGAGATCCGGGACGCGCTGGCCCGCCAGTCCGCCTTCCTCAACGAACTCGGCGACCGCCGCGAGCAGTCCAACCGCGAGCACCGCGCCATCGTCGAGGCACTGACCGACGGTTCCGAGCACGACGCCGTCGAGGCCATGACCCACCATCTCGACCGCGTCGAGAAGACCCTCACGGACATCCTGCGCCCCGCCCGCACGGGGACGCCCGCCACCGCGGGCCCCGGACGGTCCGGCGCACCGACGTGAGCCCTTCCACCACCCCGGCCGGCGCACGACCCCACGCGCCGTCCCACGACCACCCCAGGCAGTGATGAACACCAGTCTCCCCGCGGACGCACCCCTGATCCGCGAGCCCCTCCACGCCCCCGTCGCCCACCTGATACGCGGCGGTGTCGTGGAAGGCATCCACTACGGCTCCGTCGTCGTCCTCGGCCCCGACGGCGAGGTCCGGTTCCAGCTCGGCGACATCGAGGCCGCCTGCTACCCGCGCTCCGCCCTCAAGCCCGTCCAGGCGGTCGCGATGCTCCGCGCGGGGCTCCCGCTCGACGGCGCGCTGCTGTCGCTCGCCGCCGCCAGCCACTCCGGCGAGGAACACCACCTCGCCGGTGCCCGCCGCATCCTCGACCTCGCCGGACTGACCGAGGACCACCTCCGCAACGTCCCCGACCTGCCCTTCGACCCGGCCGTGCGGGACATCTGGGTGCGCGAGAACCGCCCGCCCTCCCGGCTCGCCCAGAACTGCTCCGGCAAGCACGCCGCCATGCTGTACACCACCGGGCTCAACGGCTGGTCCCTGGACGACTACCTCGACCCCGCGCACCCCCTCCAGCAGGCGATCGCCGAGATCGTCGAGGACCTCACCGGGCAGCGCGTCGCGACGGTGACCGTCGACGGCTGCGGCGCGCCGCTGTTCTCCGTCTCCCTGCACGGCCTGGCCCGCGCCGCGGCGAGGATCACCACCGCCGCGCCCGGCACCCCCGAGGCCCGGGTGGCCGACGCGATGCGCGCGCACCCGGAGACCGCCTCCGGAACCCGCCGGGACGTCGCCGCGCTGATGCGGGCGGTCCCCGGACTGCTCGCCAAGGACGGCTTCGAGGGCGTGCAGGTCGCCGCCCTGCCCGACGGCACCGCCGTCGCCGTGAAGATCGCCGACGGGGCCGACCGGGCGCGCGTCCCGGTCGCCGCGGCGGCGCTCGCCCGCGCGGGCGTGGACCCGGCCCTGCTCACCCGGTTCGCGGGAGAGCCGCTGCTCGGTGGCGGGAGGCCGGTGGGCGCGGTGCGCCCGGTGCGCGCGCTGGACCCGGTGACCGTTTCGGCCTGCGCCTGACCGCCCCGCGCGGGGCCGCCACCGTCGCCCGGACGGCCCCGCGCGGGCCGTCCGCCACGGGGCGGACACCATGGGCCGCCCCACCATGGGCCGCCCCACCATGGGCCGCCCCACCATGGGTCGCCCCGCCATGGGTCGCCCCGCCATGGGTCGCCCCACGGTGGGCCTCCCGCGTCGTGGGGCGGCGCCCACCCTCATCCTCAGAAGGAGCACCCGCACCCCCATGACCGCAGCCACCCGCCGCGAGCACGATCTGCTCGGCGACCGTGACGTCCCCGCCGAGGCGTACTGGGGCGTGCACACCCTGCGCGCCACCGAGAACTTCCCCATCACCGGCACCCCCATCTCCGCCCACCCGCACCTCGTCGACGCCCTGGCCGCCGTCAAGGAGGCCGCCGCCCTCGCCAACGAGGAGCTGGGGCTGCTGGAGCCGCGCAAGGCGGCGGCGATCGCGCAGGCCTGCCGGGAGATCCGCGCGGGCCGGCTGCACGAGCAGTTCGTGGTGGACGTCGTCCAGGGCGGCGCCGGCACCTCCACCAACATGAACGCCAACGAGGTGATCGCCAACCGGGCGCTGGAACTGCTGGGCCACGCCAAGGGCGAGTACACCCACCTGCACCCCAACGAGGACGTCAACCTCGGCCAGTCCACCAACGACGTCTACCCGACCGCCGTGAAGATCGCGACGGTGTTCGCGGTGCACGGCCTGCTGGACGCCATGGCGGTGCTGCAGGACGCCTTCGCCACCAAGGCCGTCGAGTTCCGCGACGTGCTGAAGATGGGCCGCACCCAGCTCCAGGACGCCGTCCCGATGACGCTCGGGCAGGAGTTCTCCTCGTACGCCGTCATGCTGGACGAGGACCGCAGCCGGCTCGCCGAGGCCGTCGAGCTGATCCACGAGATCAACCTGGGCGCGACCGCCATCGGCACCGGCCTCAACGCCCCCGCCGGATACGCCGAGTCGGCCCGCCGCCACCTCGCCGCGATCACCGGGCTGCCGCTGGTGACGGCCGCCAACCTGGTCGAAGCGACCCAGGACTGCGGCGCGTTCGTCCAGATGTCCGGTGTGCTCAAGCGTGTCGCCGTCAAGCTCTCCAAGAGCTGCAACGACCTGCGGCTGCTGTCCTCCGGGCCGCGCGCCGGCCTCGGCGAGATCAACCTCCCGCCGGTGCAGGCCGGTTCGTCCATCATGCCCGGCAAGGTCAACCCGGTGATCCCCGAGGTCGTCAACCAGGTCGCCTTCGAGGTGATCGGCAACGACGTCACCATCACCATGGCCGCCGAGGCCGGGCAGCTTCAGCTCAACGCCTTCGAGCCGGTCATCCTGCACTCCCTGGCCAAGTCCCTCACCCATCTGCGGGCCGCCTGCCTCACCCTCGCCGAGCGGTGCGTCGTGGGCATCACCGCCAACACCGAGGCGCTGCGTGCCACCGTCGAGAACTCCATCGGCCTGGTCACCGCCCTCAACCCGCACATCGGCTACACGGCCGCCACGGGAATAGCCAAGGAGGCCCTCGCCACCGGCCGCGGGGTCGCCGAACTCGTCCTGGAGAAGGGCCTGTTGCCTGCCGACACCCTGGCCGGTCTGCTGCGCCCGGAGGTCCTCGCGGGCACGGGCGAGGGCTGACCGTCCCGCTCAGCCTTTCGGTACCGGACCCCATCTGAGGCGCAGGAACACGGCCACGCCCGCGCCGCCCAGCAGCGCGGCACCGGCGATCGTCCAGGTCGCCGTCCGTCCCGGCCGGTCGCCGAGCCGTCCCGCGCCGGCGGCCGCGGGCTCTGCCTCCGGTCCGCCCGGCGGCCGGGGGCGCAGCGCGTCCAGCGAGCCCACCGGATCCACCCGCCCGGCCGCCCCGAACCCCCAGTCCAGCAGCGCCCGCGCCTCCTCGTACACCGCGAGGCCGCCGCCGGAACGGGGGTTCATGACCGTCGCCACGAGGGTGCGCCCGCCCCGGCGCGCGGCCGCGACCAGGGTGTGTCCGGCGTGGCTGGTGTAGCCGTTCTTGACGCCGACCAGGCCCCGGTAGGGATCGACGCCGTCCGCGCCGGTGAGTAGCCGGTTGGTGTTCACGATGCCGTAGGAGCCGCCGTCGCGGTCCGGGAACCGGGCCGCGGCCCGGGCGCAGTACCGCGCGAAGTCCGGACGGCGCAGACCGGCCCGGCCGAACACCGCCAGGTCGTACGCCGAGGACACCTGGCCGGGCGCGTCGTAGCCGTCCGGTGACTTCACCCGGGTGTCCCGGGCGCCCAGGGCGCGGGCCTGTTCCTCCATGCGCCGTGCCGTGGCCCGCCAGCCGCCGCTGAGCGCGGCCAGCACCCGCACGGCGTCGTTGCCGGAGTTGAGGAACACCCCGTTCCACAGGTCCGAGACCCGGTACGTGCGGTTCTCCGCGACCCCGACGAGGCTGCTGCCGGGGCCGATGCCCGCCAGTTCCTCCTCGCTGACGCGGTGCCGGATGCCGGCGGGCAGGACGGGCAGCACGGTGAGGGCGAACAGCGTCTTCAGGGTGCTGGCGGGCGGCAGTCTGCGGTGCGCGTCGTGCGCCGCCAGTACGGCGCCGGTGTCGGCGTCGGCGACCAGCCAGGAGCGCGCGGACAGCTCCGGGACCTCGGGCGCCCCCGGGCGCGGGCGGACGTGCGTGCCGTGCCGGTACAGCAGCGACGCGGGCGCCGCCGTGGCCGGTGGGCCGGGGTCGATGCCGGTACCGGTGGTCGCCGCGGCGGGAGCGAGTGCCAGCAGCCCGGCCGTGCACAGCGCACCGCTGGACACAGCCGCCCGCGAAGCAAATCCGACAGTCATACCGCAAACGTAGGAATGGACCCCCGGAACACCGCGCTGCCCCGGCCGGGCGCCGTCCGCGAGCACCCGGATGCCACACGCCGACGCGGTGTCAGTCGCCGGGCAGGGTCGGCCGGACGCGCCGCAGGAACGTCGCGTTGTCGGGGGTCTCCCGCATCCGCCCCAGCAGCGTCTCCAGGCCGGACGGCCCGTCCCCGGACCCCAGCACCCGGCGCAGCCCCTGGGCGGCGCTCAACTCGGCGGGAGTGAGCAGCAGTTCCTCACGCCGGGTGCCCGAGCCGGTGATGTCGACGGCGGGGAAGAGCCGGCGGGCGGCCGCCTCGCGGCTGAGCCGCAGCTCCATGTTGCCGGTGCTCTTCAGCTCCTCGAAGTAGAACTCGTCGGCGCGGGAGCCGGTCTCCACCAGGGCGGAGGCGAGGATCGTCAGCGAGCCGCCCTCCTCGGCCTGGCGGGCGGCGCCGAAGAACCGCTTGGGGCCGAGCAGCGCGGAGGCGTCGACGCCGCCGCTGAGGGTGCGGCCACCGGACGCGGCCGCGTTGTTGTAGGCACGGCACAGCCGGGTCAGCGAGTCGAGCAGTACGACGACGTCCTCGCCGGCCTCGACCCGCCGCTTGGCCCGCTCGATGACCAGTTCGGCGAGCGCGATGTGCTGCCGGGCCGGCCGGTCGAAGGTCGAGGCGTACACCTCGCCGCGCACCGAGCGGCGCATGTCGGTGACCTCCTCGGGCCGTTCGTCGAGGAGCACCACCATCAGCCGGCATTCCGGGTGGTTGCCGGCGACGGCCGCCGCGAGCTGCTGGATGAGGACCGTCTTGCCGGTCTTGGGCGGGGCCACGAGCAGTCCGCGCTGCCCCTTGCCGACCGGAGTGAGCAGGTCGGCGACCCGTCCGGCCAGGGCGGAACCCGGGTGTTCCAGGCGCAGCCGCTGCCGCGGGTGAAGGGGCGTCAGGTCGTGGAAGTCGCGTCGGCCGCGCAGTGCGCCGGGCGTACGGCCGCCGACCCGGGTGATGTCGGTCAGACCGCCCCTCTCGTTGAGGACGCCCTCCACGTCGTCACCCTTGCGCAGGCCGTGGCGGCGCAGCAGCGCGGGGGAGACGGGCGGGTCGTCGGGGGAGGGCATGCAGTTCTCTGCGCGCAGATGCCCCTTCCCGGCGGAGTCGATGTCGAGGACACCGGTGACGAGCCGGGGCTGCTGCTGTACGGGAGCGTGATCGAGCGTGGTGGTGGTCATGCGGGCCGGTCCTTTCGTGGACGACGGGCGGGGACATGCGAGCAGGGGGAGGAGACAGACCGTGCGGGGAGGGCGGACGCGCGCCTCCGGGCGGCGGGAACAGCACCCCGGTCACGGCGGGAGAGACCCTGCCGACGAGGTGGTGCGGGGAAGCCGGTGCGCCGTCGGAGACGACGGGCGGATCGGCGAACCGGAGCGACTCCGGAAAAGGATCTGAGAGGAAAAGGCACCGACGCCGGAAAAGAGGCGTGCTACGCGTGCTCCTCGTACTGTACCACCCGATGCGGTGGGCGGGTCGGGGAAAGGCGCGGGCGCTCGTCTTCCGGGCCCTTCGGCAAGAGCCCCCGGACCGGCTGGCCGGCGTCCTCAGCCATGCGCAGAACGACTTCCAACGCCTCGTGATGGTGCTGGTCTGCGTCCATGCGCTCAGCGGCACCGACATTCGCCACCTGCTGCTCACTTGTAGCGTCCTGCGCGAGGTCGATGGAGGGGCGTCTGGGGGGATTACGGCCGTGGCACCTCGTAGACGGGTTCAGCCCGTCCAGGGACGGGTGCCGACCGCCGGCACGGTCTGCCGGTTGACGTGCGGGCGATCGAAGTAGGTGGTGACCTCGCACGGGGTGGTGTTCATGGCGAGCGCCCATTCGTGGATGGTGGGCTCGCCGTCCGACTCGCTGCCGATGAGGACCACCTCCTCCCCCTCCTCCACTTTCTCGTCACCGCAGTTGACGATCATCTGGTCCATGCAGATGCGTCCGACGACGGGGTAGCGCCGGCCGCGGATGGAGACCGAGAGGCGTCCGCTGAGGGAGCGCGGGATTCCGTCGGCGTAGCCGACCGGGATCAGGGCCAGGTTGAGCGCGCTCGGCGCGACCCAGTCGTGTTCGTAGGAGACGCCTTGACCGGCTTCGACCCACTTGGTCAACGCGACGTGGCTGGTGACTCGCATGGCGGGCCGGAGGTCGAAACTGTGGCGCTCCGTGTACGGCAGCAGGCCGTAGAGGGCCGAGCCGGTTCGGATCATGTCGAGGTGGAGGTCGGGCCTGGTGAGCGCCGACAGGGATCCGGCGAGGTGGCGTCGGACGTCGAGGCCGGTGTCGACGGCCCGCCGCCACGCGTCGTCGAGTAGCTTCGCCTGTTCATCCAGCGTGTGGTGGCCCGGGACTTCGCCGTGGGAGAGGTGCGACCACACCGAGACCACCTCGATCAGGCCTTGGCTCTGGGCGGCCTTGGCGGCGTCCAGCAGGGCCGCCGAGTGCTGGAGCGCCGCCCCGCCGCGCGCGAGCCCGGTGTCGACCTCCAGGTGGACCCTGGCCGGGCGTCCGGCGCTTCGTCCGGCGTCGACCGCGAAGGCCAGGGTGCGGGCGGACTGCACCGAGACGTCCACGCCGGCCGCCGTGGCCAGGCACATGCTCTCCACCGAGTTGTGCAGCCAGGCGAGGATCGGGGCGTCGAGGCCGGCCCGGCGCAGTTCGAGTGCTTCGGCCGTGGTGTACACGCCGAGCCAGGTCGCCCCGGCGTCGAGCGCCGCGCGGGCGACGTCGATCGCGCCGTGCCCGTAGGCATCGGCCTTGACGACGGCCATCACTGCGGTGGCGGGCCGGCTGACGGCCTGTCGGACGACGCGCGTGTTGTGCGCGACGGCCGACAGGTCCACCAGCACGTTGAGGTAGCGACGTGGAACAATCGACCGAGCCTCCATAGATGAATCCATTCGTAGGGGTCGGCGGACTGCTGTTCTCCCTTCGCCGCGTCGCGGGTGCTCAGGCGGCCTCGGCCGAACTCACCCTCGGTCGGGCCGCTTCGCGCAGCAGCAGGGTGGTGGCCACGCTGCCCACTCCGGTCAGCGCGATCGCGATGCCGACCGGCACGAACTCGGCGACCACTCCGAACACCAGGGGGCCGACGCCCTGGATGCTCATGGTGACGGTATTCAGCAACGCGAAGCCCTGACCCTGGAGTCCAGCGGGAACGGCTTCCAGGAAGCGCCGCTGCAGGCCGAGCAGGTAGGCGGAGCCGGTGCCGGTGACGACGTAGGCGGCGGCGACCGACGGATAGGGCAGGTCCAGGGCGAGCGTGAGCGAGGGGGTGCCCATCACCAACAGCAGCGGCAGGACCAGCCGTTCCCGGGTGGCGGGCGCGAACGCCCGGCCGATGACGACGTCGCCGATCAGCATGCCGACCGAGGTGGCGGCCAGCAGGACGCCGGTCTGCTGGGGGCTGAACCCGCGGTGCGCGCTGTACGGGATGAGCAGACTGCCCGCCGCGGCCAGGTAGGCGGCGGGCAGGCACTGCACCATGATCAGCTTGAGCACGCCGGGGCTGGCGACCAGCGCCGCGTTGCCCCGCAGGGTCCGGCGCATGATCGACCCGCCGCCCGTCGCCGGCGCGCTCGCGCGGGGCGCCCGGGCGGGCGACAGGAACAGCCGGCTGATCGCCGCGGCGACCAGGTGCGCCCCGGCGGTGACCAGCATCGTGCGCTCCACGCCCAGCCAGACCACCAGCGTCCCGCCGGCGGCCATGCCCACCATCTGCGCGGAGACGGCGACGATGTAGGACAGCGAGCGCCCGAGGACGTAGGTGTCGCCGGTGAGGGCTTCCGCGAGGACCCTGGCCGTGGCCCCGGTGGTGACCGGGGTCAGGCAGGCCACGCCGGCGACCAGGACCAGGCTGGCGGCGACCGGGAGGTGCCCCATCGCGAGCAGCAGCCCGACCGCGCACTGGAGGGCGTAGCCGGTGCTGATGAGGGTGCGCGGGGTGAACCGGTCCGCCATCGCGGCGAGGAACAGGCCGCCGGCGGCCTGCGGCAGGAAGTTGATGGTCATCGTCACCGCGGTGAGCAGCGGTGAGCCGGTCCGGTCGTACACCAGCACCGCGAGTGCCACGGCCCGCAGGGTGTCGGACATGACGCCGAGCAGCCGGCCGGCGAAGACGGCACGGAACTGGGCGACCGCGAAGACCTGGCCGTAGGTGGCCTTCACGGTGAACTGATCGGTCATGGGCTGGGTACTCCCGGAGCCTTCCTGGATCGTTTCTACGGGTTGATCGCGCTGATCCGGGTGGGCAGGGTCCGCCATACCTCGGGGGTGTAGAAGTGCCCGCCGGGCAGCTGGTCGTGCCGGTAGGAGCCGAGGGCCAGCTCCTTCCACCGGGCGGGCGCGTCGGCCTCGATCACCACGTCCTCGGCGCCGGCGAGGAACTGCACCGGCATGGTGACGCCCAGGGCGCCGTTGTGGTGGAAGGTGTCACGCACGGCGATGTCGGCGCGCATGATCTCCACAGCCATCTCCAGCAGGTCCGGGTCGTCGAGCACGTGTTCGGCGACCAGCCCGTGGGTGCGCATCCAGGTCATCAGGTCCTCGTCGGTGTCCTGGCGGGCCGGGAACATGTCGCGCGGGGTGAGGCCGCGGGCCGGGGCGTTGCACGAGGACACCGCCAGGGCGTCGGGGACGGAGCTGCCCCGGGCCTCCAGCCGGGTGGCGACGTCGAAGGCCATCCAACCGCCCATGCTGTGGCCGAACAGGACGTAGGGGCGGTCGCCGACGGCGGAGACGACGGCGCGGGTGGCGTCCTCGGCGAGCTCGTCCCAGGTAGTGGCGAAGTCCTCCATGAAGCGGCCGTCCCGGCCGGGGTAGCAGACCAGCGCGAGGTCCACGTCCGGTGCGACGACCTCGGCCCACGGGTGGTAGGCCCCGGTGCCGCCGCCGCAGAAGCCCAGGCAGACCAGGGTGGTGGCGGCGTCGTCGAGCTGTTTCGGGCGGATCACGGCGGTGTTCTGCCGGGCCGCCCCCAGGCGGTTGGTCATGTGTTCTCCTCTAGCGCTCGGCCGTCGCGGCCGCGCCGACGTGGGTGGCCCGGACGAACTCCGCGAAGTCCCGCAGCAGCGGCCGCCGGTAGACGTCGCGGATGGACAGGGCCGTGCCGAGCTCCTTCTTGACCCGGGCCACGACGCGGATCGCCATCAGCGAGTGGGCGCCGAGGGCGAAGAAGTCGTCGTCGGCGAAGACCCGGTCCCGGCCGAGGACATCCGCCCACACGTCGGCGACCAGCTCCTCGTACTTGCCTTCCGGCTGCCGCCCGTCGATCCGGTCGGCGTCGGGGTCGGGGAGCCCGGCGAGGTCGATCTTGCCGTTGACGGTCAGCGGGAACGCAGCGATCGGGACGAGGCGTGCGGGGACCAGGTGGGCCGGCAGCTGTGCGGCCAGGTGCGCGCGCAGCGCGTCGAGGTCGACGTCGCCGACGCAGTACGCGACCAGGTCGTCGGCGCGGGCCACCACGACGGCGGCGCAGCCTTCGCGGTAGGCGGCGACGGCGGCCTCGATCTCGCCGGGTTCGATCCGGAAGCCGCGCACCTTGACCTGGCGGTCGGCCCGGCCGACGAACTCCAGTGCGCCGTCGGCCCGCCACCGGACTTCGTCGCCGGTGCGGTACATCCGGCCTCCGCCGCCGGCGAACGGGTCGGCGACGAAGCGTTCGGCGGTCAGGCCAGGGCGGTTGACGTAGCCGCGGGCGACGGCGGGGCCGGCGAGGTAGAGCTCGCCGGTGACGCCCACCGGGACCTTCGCCAGGCGGTCGTCCAGCACGTGGGCCTCGACGTCGGGCAGCGGCGGGCCTATGTGCGGCTCGTCGCCCTCGATCGGGGCGGTGGTGGAGTCGACGGTGCACTCGGTCGGCCCGTACAGGTTGTACGCCTCGACGCGGCCCTGCCGCCCGGCCTCGGCCAGTCGCCGCCACAGCGCGGGGGAGACCGGCTCGCCGCCGAGGAACAGGCGCAGCGGCAGGCTGGTGTTCCCGGGCTCCACGGCCTCCCAATGGGACGGGGTGGCGTCGACGTCGGTGATCCCGTACTCGGCCAGTGCGGCGCCGAAGCGGGCGGGGTCGCGCCGCTCCTCCTCGTCGAGGACGACGACGGTGTCGCCGCGGCAGATCCGTGCCCACTGCTGGACGGAGGCGTCGAAGGACGCGCTGGCGTTCCAGCCGACCACGCGGTGCTCGTCGGGGTAGGCGCCGACGGCTTCGAGCCGGTGCAGCAGGGAGGCCACGCCGCCCCGGGTCGCGACGACGCCCTTGGGTACGCCGGTGGAGCCGGAGGTGTAGATGACGTAGGCGGCGTCGGCGGGGGTCACAGGCACCGGCGCGGTGGCGGGGCCGACGGCGGCGGGGACGATCACCTCGACGCCGGTGAGCCGGGTCGGGCGGTCGTCGGCCGTGACGACCAGCCGCGGGCCGCAGTCGCGGATCATGAAGGCGATCCGCTCGTCGGGATGGCGCGGGTCGAGCGGCACGTAGGCTGCGCCCGTGCTCCAGGCGGCGAGCAGTGCGGTGACGAGGTCGACGCCGCGCTCCAGGCAGACGCCGACGTGGTCGCCACGGCGTACGCCGCGCTCGCGCAGGGCGCCGGCCAGGGCGGTGACGCGGTCGGCGAGCTGGGCGAAGGTGAGGCCGGCGCCGCGGGAGCGGACGGCGAGGCGGTCCGGCGTGGCGGCGGCGGCCCGCAGGAACCGGGTCAGCGGGTCGGGGCCGGTGACGTGACGGTCGGTCATCTCAGACGAACCTCGCCTCGGCGTCGACGGTGGGCAGGCAGTCCCGGACGGAGACCGGGTCGCCCATGGCGACGACGATGCGGCGCTCGCCCCGGAACGGCTCCCGGCCGTGGGCGGTGAGGATGTTGTCGACCACCATCACGTCGCCGGGCCGCCAGGAGCGCCGGACGGTGGCGGCGGCGTAAGCGGCGTTGAGGGTGGCGAGGTCGTCCCTGGTGAGCGGTTCGCCGTCGCCGAAGGACGTCTCGAAGGGGAGGCCGTCGGGGCCGAACTCGTCGACCAGGGATTCGCGGATCTCCTCGTCCAGGGACCACGAGTTCCAGAACGCCAAGTGGTTGAACCAGACTTCGTCACCGGTGTGCGGGTGCGTGATGATGCCGGCCCGGATCTGACTGGTGCTCAGGTCGTCGCCGCTCCAGCGTTCGGCGATCAAGTTCTCGGCGCAGTAGGCCTCCACCTGTTCGGCGCGGTCGGCGGCGAAGGCGGTGCGCCAGTCCAGCGAGACCAGGTCGGAGTAGTTGCGCCGCAGCGCCCAGCCGGTGGCACGCATCCGGCGCACCAGGTGGTCGGGCAGCTCGCGCAGGACCGTCCGGCAGTCGGCGACCGGAGTGGCGCCGCCCTCCGCCGGGGCGGTGAGGCAGCAGAAGACCAGTGTCCCCGGGAAGTCCAGGGTGTAGCTGTTCTCGTTGTGCATGCGGATGGGCTGGGCCGGCGGCAGGTCGGTGGAGGAGAACACGTCGTCGCCGTAGCTGTGCCGCGGTGTGGCCTTCTCCCGGTACGGGGTGCGCTGCGGGACGAGGAGGTCGCGGACGGCACTGAAGTCCTGCACGTCGCGCACCGGCAGGCCGCGCAGGTACAGCGACCCGTGGGTGCGGGTGGCGGCGCGGAGGTCGTCGTCGACCGAGCGCAGCCAGTCCAGCGCGTCGGCGAGTGAGGGCAGCTCAGGGGTGACCACCAGCGGCGGGGCCCCGGCTTCGAGCTGGATGTCGAGCCTACTGTCGAACTGGCTCGCGACTCCTTGATCGGTGGCATTCGCCATCTGACGCCGAACCTCTTCCGGAATTGTGAAAGTCGCATGACGAGAGCGTGAAATCGTCGGCGGACGCGTTGTGCGCGGGGATCATCGATCTACATGGCCGCGCATTACCGGCCGTCGCCGCGCAGTGCTTCGATCAGCGATTTCGGACGCAGGTCGGTCCAGTTCTGCTCGATATATTCGAGGCACTCCTCCCGCGCTTTCGGTCCGTGAACCGGGCTCCAGCCAGCGGGAACGTCGGCGAATGCAGGCCATAGTGAATGCTGCCCCTCGGCATTGGTCAGCACGAGGTATTGCCCTTCTGTATTATCGAAAGGATTCGTCAAATTAACCATCCCCGTAGCGGCATATTGCTTTTCGATCATCACCCTAACCGCAGCTTCGAGCGCCTGACAACCGCTCTTCGGGGGCGGCGGCGGCTCCGCGCCGGAATCGGCCGGATCCTTTCGGTCGGGCGCTAAATGGGGTGTTGATTATCTTGGACCCAGCACCTACGTTGAAATGGTCATGGCCGCTGAAACCTGCCTGTGGCGTGCCCATTGGCGCCCGGGGCCGGACCACTTACTTCTGACGGATGACAGCCGCCGACCCCACGCCCCGGTGACACCGGTCGCGCGTGCCCGGAGTCGGCGCACCGTGCCCTGTGCCGCTATTTCGGGGGAAGGACGGAAAGAGGCGTATGCCCAGGTTGCCGAGGCTTCCGCACGCACCGCAGGACACCAGGGGGGCCGACGGATCGAATTCGCCCTCCGAAGAGGCAAGCACCACCCGCGCACTCGACCCCGAACTGCTCGTCGCCGCCCGCTCGTTGGCGGCCGACAACGACACCGACCTGTTCTCCGTGCTGACGGCCGCCTTCGCGGCGGTGCTGGCCCGGTACGACGGCCCCGAGCCGATCGAGCTCGGCGGCGCGCCCGGCGAGCTGCTGGCGATCACGCCCGGGCGCGAGGACACCTTCGCCGACCTCCTCCGCACCGTCCGCCTGACCGGACGCCGGCAGGTCGACGAGGAGCGCTACCTGGCCGCCGACGCGGTGTTCCGGCCAACGGCCGACGAGCCGTCGAAGCACCAACTGGTGGTCGAGGTGCGGGAGTCCGCCGAACAGGTCCACCTGGACGTGGCCTTCGACGCCGACGCGTTCGACCACGCAACCGTCGAGCGGCTGCTCGGACACCTGACGACCCTGCTGGCCGCCTGCGTCGCCGACCCGGGCCTGCGCCCGCGCACCGAGGCCCCGCTGCTCACGGCCGCGGAGCAGCAGCGGATGCTGGTCGACTGGAACGACACCCCGACCAGGTTCGACCACGACCGCACCCTGCACGCGTGCGTCGCCGAACGGGTCGCGGCCGACCCCGACGGGGCGCTGCTGATCCACCGCGGCACGGTCTGGAGCGCCGGCCGGGTCGACAGGGCCGCCAACCGGCTCGCCCACCGGCTGCGGGCGCTCGGCGTCGGCCGGGGCGGCCGGGTCGCGCTGTGCCTGGACCGGGGACCGGACCTGATGGTGGCGATCCTGGGCATCCTCAAGGCGGGCGCCGCGTACGTCCCGATGGACGCCGACTACCCCGTCGAACGCCTGGCGTACATGATGGGCGCCGCCGACTGCCACGCCCTGGTCACCGAGGCGCCGCTGGTGCCGCGGCTGCCGCGCACCGACGTCCCGGTGGTGCTGATGGACCGGGACGCCGCGGAGCTGGAGCAGCTGCCGGACCACGCCCCCGAGGACGTCGCCGGCCCGGACGACCTCTGCTACATCATCTTCACCTCCGGCTCCACCGGCCGGCCCAAGGGCATCGCCATCCGGCACCGGGGCGTCGTCAACAACCTGCCCGACATCAGCGCCACCGCCGGGGTCGGCCCTGCGGACCGGGCGATCGCGCTGTCCTCGCCGAGCTTCGACATGTCGGTCTACGAGCTGCTGGGCCTCGCCGTGGCCGGCGGCTCGGTGGTCTTCCCCGACCCGGGCCGCAGCAAGGACCCGGCGCACTGGCACGACCTGGTGCGGGAGCACGGCGTCACGGTGTGGAACTCCGCGCCCGCGCTGCTGGAGCTCTACGTCGAGCACGTGCGCGCGCTCGACGACCGGACCGGCATCCGCACCGTGATCCTGGGCGGCGACTGGAGCCTGCCGGACCTCCCCGAGCGCCTGGAGGCCCTCTCCCCCGGCATCCGGGTGCACGTCTTCGGCGGGTTCGCCGAGGTGTCCATCTCCTCCACCTGGTTCCTGGCGGGCAAGCCGCTGCCGGGCTGGTCGAGCATCCCGTTCGGACGGCCGATGGCCGGACAGCGGCTGTACGTACTGGACGCGGCGAAGCAGCCGGTCCCGGTCGGCGTGGTGGGCGAGATCCACATGGCGGGCCTCGGCGTCGCCGAGGGGTACTACGGCAACCCGGAACTGACGGCGACGAAGTTCTTCGAGTGGTCGCACGGCCCGGTGCGCTCGGAGCGCCTGTACGCCACCGGCGACCTGGCCAGGTTCCACCCCGACGGGCTGGTGGAACTGGTCGGACGGATCGACCACCAGGTCAAGATCCGCGGCGTGCGGGTCGAGCTCGGCGAGATCGAGTCCGTGTTGCGCGAGGACCCGTCGGTGGCCCGAGCGGTGGCCCTCGCCCGCAAGGACGCCGCCGGCGACCAGCGGCTGGTGGGCTACGTGGTCGCGCGGTCCGGCGCCGAGATCGATCCGGCGGCGCTGCGGCGCCGGATCCGCACCTGGCTGCCCGAGCAGATGGTGCCGTCCGCGATCGTGGTCCTGGACGAGCTGCCGATCAGCCCGAACGGGAAGGTCGACCGCAAGGCGCTGCCGGCACCCACGTACACGGCCGCGGGCGGCCGGGAGCCGAGGGACGCCGCCGAGCGGGAGCTGTGCGCGCTCTTCGCCGAGCTGCTCGGCGTGGAGCGAGTGAGCATCGACGACAGCTTCTTCGACCTCGGCGGCAACTCGCTGCACGGCATCCGGCTGGTGCGGCGGCTGCGGGCCCGGTACGACGCGGACCTGTCGATCAGGACCGTGTTCGACGCGCCCACCGTCGCGGAGCTGGCCGCCCGGGTCGGCGGGCAGGCCGGCCGGCGGCGCGCGCCGCTGACACCGCTGGAGCGCCCCGACCCGCTGCCGCTGTCCCTGGCGCAGCAGCGGCTGTGGTTCGTCGAGCAGCTCAACGGGCCGTCGGCGCTGTACAACATCCCGTTCAGCTTCCGGATCACCGGCCCGGTCGACACCGTGGCGCTGATCGAGGCACTGCGCGACGTGGTGGACCGGCACGAGGCCCTGCGCACCGTGTTCGTGGCCGACAGCGGGGTGCCGGAGCAGCGGATCGTGGCCACTCCGGCCGCCGAGGACCTGGTCCGGCAGATGCGCCTGCCGGCCGCCGAGTTGGACGCGGCCGTCCGCTACGCGGCCCGGCAGGAGTTCGACCTGGCCACCCAGATCCCGTTCCGGGCCTGGCTGTTCGAGGCCGGGCCGGAGCTGCGCCAGCTGCTGATCGTGGTCCACCACATCGCGGGCGACGGCTGGTCGATGCGGCCGCTCGCCGACGACCTGACGGCCGCCTACGCCGCCAGGTGCGCGGGCCGGGCGCCCGGGTGGGCGCCGCTGCCGGTCCAGTACGCCGACTACACGCTGTGGCAGCGCGGCCGGCTCGGCGCGGTCGACGCGCCGGATAGCCCGCTGTACCGCCAAGTACGGTACTGGCAGAAGCAGTTGGCCGGCCTGCCGGAGCGGGTCGGCTTCCCCGCCGACCGTCCGCGTCCGGCCGTCGCCTCGCAGAACAGCGCGACGCTGCCGCTGAGCGTCCCCGCCGAACTGCACGAGCGGCTGACGGAGCTGGGCCGCCGCACCGGCACCACCTTGTTCATGGTGCTGCACGCGAGCCTGGCGGCGCTGCTCACCCGCGCCGGCGCGGGCGCCGACCTGGCGGTGGGCACGATGGCGGCCGGCCGCACCGAGGACGAACTCGACGACTTGGTCGGCTTCTTCGTCAACACCCTGATCGTCCGCACCAGCACTGCGGACAACCCGCGCTTCGCCGACCTGCTGGCCCGGGTGCGGGAGACCTGTATCGGCGCCGACGAGCACCAGGACCTGCCGTTCGACCGGCTGGTGGAAGCGCTCAACCCGGTGCGCTCGACCGCGCACCACCCCCTGTACCAGGTCAGTCTGACGCTCCAGAACACGCCGGATGCGCGGATCGAGGTGGCGGGCGCGGAGGTCTCCGCGGAGATCCTGTCCACCGGGAAGCTGCTGACCGACGTGCACTTCGACGTCACCGAGTCGTGGACCGACGACGGCCGGCCGGGCGGGATCCACCTGGTGGCGCATTACGCCCTGGACCTGTTCGAGGCGGAGTCCGTCCGCTCCCTGATGGAGGGCTGGGTCGCGGTCCTGACGCAGGCCGCCGACGACCCGGCGACCCGGGTCGGCGAGTTCCCCGCCCCCGGCGGGCGGAAGCCGGCGGCACTGCCGGCGCGCACCGGCGCGGGTGCCGGCGCTCTCGTGCCGGAGCCGCAGGACGCCCTCGGGGCCGACGGCCGGGCCCCGCGCGACGGCCAGGAGGCGCTGCTGTGCCGACTGTTCGGCGAGATTTTGGGTGTCGACCGGGTGTCGATCGATGACAACTTCTTCGCGCTGGGCGGCCATTCGCTGCTCGCCACCCGGCTGCTGGGCCGGATCCGCGCCGCCACCGGTGCCGGGCTGCGGCTGCGCCAACTGTTCGAGGCGCCGACCGTCGCCGAGCTCGCCCAGCGGCTGCGCGACAGCGCCCCGCCGCGCGAGCCGCTGACCCCGCAGGTCCGCCCGGAGCGCATCCCGCTGTCGTACGCGCAGCGCCGCCTGTGGTTCCAGGACCGCCTGCAGGGCCCGTCGTCGACGTACAACATGCCGCTCGCGCTGCGTCTGGACGGGCGGGTCGACAGCGCCGCGCTGGAGGGCGCGCTCGGCGACCTGGTGCGCCGCCACGAGTCGCTGCGGACCGTCTACCCGGACGTCGAGGGCACTCCGGAGCAGCGCGTCGTCCCGGCCGCGGAGGCGTTCGTCGAGCTCGACCGCCGCCGGCTGGACGCCGCGGACCTGGAGGGCGAGCTGCCGGCGGTCTCCTCCACCCACACCTTCGACCTGGCGCGCGATCTCCCGTTGCACGCCTGGCTGTTCGAGGTGGCGCCGGAGCGGCACGTGCTGCTGGTGATCGTCCACCACATCGCCGGCGACGGCTGGTCGCTGGTGCCGCTGGCCAAGGACCTGATGGCGGCGTACGCAGCGCGGCGCTCGGGCGGTGAGCCGGGCTGGGCCCCGCTGCCCGTGCAGTACGCGGACTACACGCTGTGGCAGTTGGAGACGCTGGGGGCCGGCGACGACCCGGCGAGTGTGATGTCCCGGCAAGTCAACTACTGGACGGAGCACCTCGCGGGGCTACCGGAAGTGGTGTCGTACCCGACCGACCGGCCGCGGCCCGCGGTGGCCTCGTACCGGGGCTCGATGGAGACCTTCGAGCTGTCCGCCGAGCTGCACAGGGAGCTGGTGGCGCTGGCGCAGGGCTCGGGCGCGACGCTGTTCATGGTGGTGCAGGCCGCGATGGCGGCGCTGCTGACCAGGATGGGCGCGGGCACGGACACCGCGGTCGGCGCGCCGATCGCGGGCCGGCTCGACAACGGCCTGGACGACCTGGTCGGGTTCTTCGTCAACACACTGGTGATCAGGACCGACACCAGCGGCGACCCGACCTTCGCGGAGCTGCTGCGGCGGGTCCGGGAGACCTGCCTGGTGGCGTACGAGCACCAGGACGTGCCCTTCGACCACCTGGTGGAGCGGGTCAACCCGCGCCGCTCGGCCGCCCACCACCCACTGTTCCAGATCATCCTGGCGGTGCAGAACAACAAGGCCCCCGACTTCGCCCTGGCGGATCTGGACGTCGCCTACGACGCGCCGCCGACCGGCCGCACCCAATTCGACCTGCACGTCGACCTGTTCGAGCAGTTCGACGAGGACGGCCGGCCGGCCGGTGTGACCTGCCACATCGACTACGCGACCGACCTGTACGACGCGGCAAGCGTGGTCCGGCTGTTCGAGCGCTGGCAGCGGATGCTGGCCGGGGCGGCGGCCGCGCCGGAGACCCGGCTCAGCCGCCTGCCGCTCCTCACCGCCGCCGAGCGCGCCGAGCTGCTGGTCGGGCGCAACGACACCGCCCACCCGGTGCTCGACGCCCCGCTGACCGAGCTGTTCGCCGCGCAGGTCCGCAGGGCCCCGGACGCGGTCGCGCTGGTCTCCCAGGACGGGGAGTGGACGTACCGGCAGCTGGACGAGCGGGCCAACCGGGTGGCGAACTGGCTGCTCGCCCGGGGCATCCGGGCGGAGGACCCGGTCGCCGTCGCCCTGCCCCGCTCGCCGGAGCTGCTCGCCGTCCTGCTCGGCATCCTCAAGGCGGGGGCCGCGTACCTCCCGGTCGACCTCGGCTATCCGGACGCCCGCATCGACTACGTGATGGCCGACGCGCACCCGGTGTGCGTCGTCACCAGCGCCGACGCGGTCAAGCGGCTCGCCGCGCTGGCGCCCGGCGCGCGGGTCGCCGACCTGGGCTCGGTGCTGGACGGCCCCGCCGACGGCGCCGCGCTGCCCGTCGTGCGGCCGGACCAGCTGGCCTACCTGATGTACACCTCAGGTTCCACCGGCCGTCCCAAGGGCATCGCGACGACCCACCGCAACGTCGCCGAGCTGGTGCAGGACCCGGCGTGGGGCAGCGGGCACAGCCGAGTGCTGGCGCACTCCCCGCACGTGTTCGACGCCTCCACGTACGAGCTGTGGGTGCCGCTGTGCTCGGGCGGCACGGTGGTGCTCGCCCCGCCCGGCGCGGCCGACCCGGCCGTGCTGACGGGGTGCATCGAGGAGTACGGCGTGACGGCGGCGTGGATGACGGCGGCGCTGTTCACGGTGATCGCCGCAGAGTACCCGCAGCGGCTGCGCACCCTGACCGAGATCTGGTCGGGCGGCGATGTGGTGCCTGCCTCGGCGGTGGACCTGGTCCGGGAGGCGGCGCCGGAGGTCCGGATCGTCGACGGCTACGGGCCGACCGAGACCACCACATTCGTCCTGCACTTCCCGATCGACGCGGACGCCGACCTCGGCGCCGGCGTCCCGGTCGGCCGGCCGCTGGCCAACACCCGGGCCTACGTCCTGGACGGGGCGCTGGAGCCGGTGGCCGACGGCGTCGCGGGCGAGCTGTACGTCGCGGGCGCGGGCCAGGCCCGCGGCTACCTGGGGCGGGCCGCGCTGACCGCCGAGCGCTTCGTCGCGGACCCGTTCGGGCCGCCCGGGTCGCGGATGTACCGGACCGGGGACGTGGTCCGCTGGTCCGCGCGGGGGCAGCTGGAGTTCATCGGCCGCGCCGACAACCAGGTGAAGCTGCGCGGCCACCGGATCGAGCCCGGCGAGGTCGAGGCGGTGCTGCGGGAGGACCCGGCGGTGCTGGCCGCCACCGTGGTGGTGCGCGAGGACGTCCCCGGCGACCGCCGCCTGGTCGGCTACGTGGTGCCGATGCCGGACGCGGACACCGACCCGGGCGACTTCGTGGCCGACTGGGAGGCGACGTACGAGACCCTGTACGGGGAGGAGAACGCCGTCGGGGCCGGCGCGGACTTCTCCGGCTGGAACAGCTCCTACACCGGCGGACCGATCCCGCTCGACGAAATGCGCGAATGGCAGGCCGCCACGGTCGGCCGGATCCTCGCGCTGGAGCCGGGCAACGTGCTGGAGATCGGCGTCGGCACCGGCCTGCTGCTCAGCGAGCTGCTGCCGCACGTGGAGTCCTACTGGGCCACCGACTTCTCCGCCTCGGTGATCGACCGACTGACCCGTCAGCTGCGCGACACCGAGTGGGCCGGGCGCACCCACCTCTCCACCCGCGGCGCGGACGACTTCGAGGGCCTGCCCGCCGGGCACTTCGACACCGTCGTGATCAACTCCGTGATCCAGTACTTCCCGTCCGGCGACTACCTGGCGCGGGTGCTGGAGGGCGCGCTGACGCTGCTGCGTCCCGGCGGGCGGATCTTCGTCGGCGACGTGCGCAACCGGATGTCGCTGCGCGCCTTCCACGTCGCGCTCCAGGCCGGACGCTTCGGCGCGGACGCCGCGGCGGCGCGGGTTCTGGAGGCGGCCGACGCGGCGTTGCGGCTGGAGCGGGAACTCGTCGTCGATCCCGGGTTCTTCACGGCGCTGACCGGGCGCGCGGACGTCGGCGCGGTCGACGTCCGGCTGAAGCGGGGCCTGGGCCGCAACGAGATGTCCCTGCACCGCTACGACGTGACGCTGCACAAGGCGCCCGTGCCCTCGCACCCAGTGGCACGGCTGCCCGAGGTGGCGTGGCCGGGTGGCGGCCTGGCGGCCGTCGAGGAGATCGTCGCGGCGCACGCCGGCGGCGTCCGGATCCGCGGCCTGCTCAACGAGCGGACCGCGGCGGAGTGGCACGCCCTACGGGCGCTGGAGGACGCCGCGCCCGGGGCCCGGCTCGCGGACCTCCCGGCGGCCGACACCGGGCACGCGCTCGACCCCGAGTCTCTGCACGCCTGGGGCGACGCCAACGGCCGGGCGGTGGTCACCACCTACTGCGGGGATCGCGCCGACCTGTTCGACGCGGTGGTGCTGCCGGCCGAACTGGCCACCGCCCCGCTCGACGGGCTGTGGCATGCCGAGTCCCGCCCGGGCGCACTGGTCAACACGCCGACCCGGACGATGGCGGCGGGCCGGCTGATCAAGGTGCTGCGCGCCGGGCTCGCCGAGCGGCTGCCGGAGTACATGGTGCCCTCGGTGCTCATGCTGATCGACACCATCCCGATGACCACCAACGGCAAGGTCGACCGCCAGGCGCTGCCGGCGCCCACGTACACCGGCGACGGCTCCGGGCGCAGCCCGCGCGACGACCGCGAGGCGCTACTGTGCGACCTGTTCACGGAGGTGCTGGGCGTCGACCGGGTCACCATCGACGACAGCTTCTTCGACCTGGGCGGCCACTCGCTGCTCGCCACCCGGCTGGTCAGCCGCGTCCGCACCGCGCTGGACGTGGAGCTCCCCGTCCGGGCGCTGTTCGAGGCACCGACCGTCGCCGAGCTGGCCCAGCGCCTGACCGGCGGGACGCGGGCCAGGCCGGTGCTGGAGCGGGCGGTGCGGCCGGCGGCGCTGCCGCTGTCGCACGCGCAGCAGCGGATCTGGTTCGAGCACAGCCTGGAAGGCCCGTCGCCGACATACAACATGCCGTTCGCGTTCCGGCTGGCCGGCGACCTGGACACGGCGGCGCTGCGCGCGGCGGTGGACGACCTGGTGGCCCGGCACGAGCCGCTGCGCACGGTCTTCCCGGTGCTGGACGGCGTTCCCGAGCAGCATGTGCTGCCGGCCGCCGAGGCAAAGGCGTCTTTCATCGAGGAGACGGTGCCGGCCGCGCAGTCCGCGGCCCGGCTCGCCGCGGCGGCCCGGCACGCCTTCCACCTGGCGGCCGAGATCCCGATCCGGACGTGGCTTTTCCGGACCGGTCCGGACGAGCACGTGCTGCTTATCCTGATCCACCACATCGCCGCCGACGGCTGGTCGATGGGCCCGCTGGCCCGCGACCTGGTGACGGCGTACACGGCCCGGCGCTCCGGCGGCGCGCCGGCCTGGGACGCGCTGCCGGTCGAGTACGCCGACTACGCGCTGTGGCAGCGGCAGTTGCTGGGCGATCCTTCCGACCCGCACAGCGAGTACACCCGGCAGCTGGAGTACTGGGCGGAGCAGCTCGCGGAGCTCCCGGACGGGGTGGGCTTCCCCACCGACCGGCCGCGGCACGCGGCGACCTCGCAGCTGGGCGCGACCACGTGGCTGGAGGTACCCGCCTGGATGCACCGGGGGCTGGCGGAGCTGGCCCGCAGTCAGGGCGCGACGACATTCATGGTGCTGCAGGCGGCCATGGCGGCGCTGCTCACCCGGTACGGCGCGGGCACCGACATCGCGATCGGCACCGGCATCGCGGGCCGCACGGACGAGGCACTGGAGGAGCTGGTCGGGTTCTTCGTCAACACCCTGGTGATGCGGACCGACACTTCGGGCGACCCGCGGTTCGTCGACCTGGTCGCGCAGGCACGGGAGACCGGCATCGCCGCGTACGAGCACCAGGACCTGCCGTTCCACCAGGTGGTGGAGCGCCTGAACCCGGAGCGCTCGGCGTCGGGGCACCCGCTGTTCCAGGTGGCGTTCTTCCTGCAGAACAGCCCGGTGGAGCGGTTCACGCTGCCCGGGATGGAGCTGGAGGTGCAGGAGGCGCCCACCGGGAACTCGGTGTTCGACCTGTTCTTCAGCGTCTCCGAGCGGTCGGACCGGGGCGGCCTGGACGTGATGGTCCAGTACCGCACCGAGCTGTTCGACGCGGCGACCGTGGAGCGGATCACCTCCCGCTGGATGGCCGTGCTCGACTTCGTCCTGGCGCACCCCGAGGCCGCACTGTCGAAGATCGACATCGTCTCGCCGGACGAGCGTGCCGAACTGCTCGGCAAGCGCAACGCCACGGAGGCGGTGTACCCGGAGCAGACCGTCGCCTCGATGATCGAGGAGTGCGCCCGGACGACGCCCGACACGCCGGCGGTGGAGGACGAGTCCACCGTCCTGACGTACCGTCAACTCAACGCCCGGGCCAACCGGTTGGCGCGCCACCTCGCCGAGCGCGGGATCCGGCCGGAGGACCGGGTCGGCGTCCACCTGGCCCGCACGCCGGACCTGGTCGTGGCGCTGACGGCCCTGCTGAAGCTCGGCGCCACCTACCTGCCGCTCGACCCGGCGTACCCGGACGACCGGCTGGCGTACCTGCTCGACGACGCCCGGCCCCGGCTCTGCCTGACCGCCGGGCGGCCCGCGCAGGTGCTCAACGGCGTGCGGAGCATCGCGCTGAACGACGACGGGACGGCGGCGGCGCTGGCCGCACAGTCGGACCAGGACCTGGACGCGGCACCGTCCCACCCCGAGCAGAGCGCGTACATCATCTACACCTCGGGCTCCACCGGCCGCCCCAAGGGCGTCCTGGTGCCGCACCGTGCCCTGCACAAGCTCGCGCAGGAGTACCGCGCCCTGATGCCGCGCGAGCGGCGGGTCGCCCAGTTCGCCGCCGCCGGTTTCGACGTCTCCCTCCAGGAGATGTGCACGGCGCTGGCGTCCGGCGCGACCCTGGTGCTCTGCCCCGACGAAGTGCGGCGCGACCCGCAGGCGCTGGTCGCCTGGATCGGCCGTCGATCCGTCACCGAGGCGCACCTGCCGAACATCGCGCTGCAGGCGCTGGTCGACGCGCTGCCCGGGACCGAGGACGACCTGGCCCCGCTGACGCACATCGTCCAGGCCGGCGAGGCGATGGCGCACTCCGCGTCGCTGCGCCGCGCGCTGGCCCGCAACCGTGCCCTGACCGTGCACAACGAGTACGGGCCGACCGAGACCGGCATCGTCGTCATCGCGTGGCGCGGGCGGGAGCTGCCGTCGTCGTCCCCCGAGGTACCGATCGGCCGGCCGATGGCGAACGTGCGCGTGTACGTGCTGGACCAGTGGCTGGGCCCGGTGGTCGACGGCGTGATCGGCGAGCTGTACGTGGCGGGCGACACGGTGGCCAACGGCTACCTGGGGCAGCGCGGGCTGAGCGCGTCCCGGTTCGTCGCCGATCCGTACGGGCCGCCCGGGTCGCGGATGTACCGCACCGGCGACCTGGTGCGCTGGAACGCCGCCGCCGAGCTGGAGTTCCTGGGCCGGGTGGACGACCAGGTGAAGATCCGCGGGTTCCGGATCGAGCCTGGCGAGGTCGAGGTGGCGCTGCGCGAGGAGCCGGGGGTGGCCGCGGCCGCGGTGACCGTCCGCGAGGACGAGCCGGGCAACCGCCGGCTGGTCGGCTACGTCGTCCCGCCGCCGGGCGGGGCGATCGACACGGTCACGCTGCGGCGGTCGCTGGAGCGGCGGCTGCCGGCGCACCTGGTGCCGTCGGCGCTGGTGGAGATCCCGGCGATCCCCGTCACCCGGAACGGGAAGCTCGACCGGCGCGCGCTGCCTGCCCCGGGCCGCCCGGCCGGTCGCGGCGGCCGCGCGCTCCGCGACGAGCGCGAGCGGGCACTGTGCGCGGTGTTCGCCGAGGTGTTGGGGATCGAGGAGGTGACTGTCGACGACAGCTTCTTCGAACTCGGCGGCCACTCGCTGCTGGCGACCCGTCTGACCGGCCGGATCCGGTCGGCGCTCGGCATCGACGTGCCGGTGCGGATGCTGTTCGAGACGCCCACCGTGGCGGGCATCACCGCCCACCTCGACGGCGCCACCGGCCATGACGCCTACGCCCCGGTGCTGTCCCTGCGCGCGGAGGGAGATGCCGCCCCGCTGTTCTGCGTCCACCCGCTGGGCGGCCTCGGCTGGCCGTACGCCGGTCTGCTGCCGCACCTCGACCGGGCGGCTCCGGTGTTCGCGCTCCAGGCGGAGGGGGTCGCCACCACCCCGGCCAGGTACATCACCCTGGAGCACATGTCCGAGGTCTACGCGGAGCGGATCGTCCGCGCCCACGGCGGCCCGGTCCACCTTCTCGGCTGGTCCTTCGGCGGAAAACTGGCCCACGCCACGGCCGTTCGGCTGGAGTCGCTCGGCGTGGAGGTGTCGTCGCTGACCATCATCGACGCGAGCCCGAACCCGGCCGGGCACCGGGAGGAGAGCGTGTACCTCGACATCCTCGGCATGCTCGGCCTCGACCGAGACGAGATCGACGACTCGATGCTGGAGTTCGAGGGCTTCATCGCCGCCCTGCGCTCCCACGCCGCGCCGCTGGCCGAACTGACCCGTGAGCAGGTGGGCAACCTCGCCGAGATCATGGCGGGCCACCTGGCACTGGCCGACCGGCACAGCGTCGGCGTCTTCCACGGCCGCACCACCCTGGTCGCGTCCAGCCTCACGCTGGCGGCCGGCACGGCCGGCACGGCCGGCACGGTCGGCGCGGAGGACTGGGCGCCGTACCTCGCCCGGCAACCCCGCTACCAGGTGGTCGACTTCGAGCACCTGCACCTGATGACGCCCGAAGCCCTCGCGGTCATCGGTCCGCTGGTGAACGCCACGCTCACCGACCAGGCCTGACCCCAGGCCTTCGGAACGCCGCCGGCCACCGTGATCGACGGTGGCCGACGGCGTTCCGGCGTTCCCGGGCGATTCGGGGGCTCCGGCGCTCCGGCGGGTCACAGCCAGCCCGCCCGGGACTGTGCTCACTACGCCACGGACACGCCCCCTCCCCGGCCCGGACCACACGGGCCAACGGCAGCTCCGAGGTCTCGACCAGCCGGGACAGGGCCGTTCCCAGGGCATCCGTCAGCCTGCACATCGTGCCGATACACGGGTTCGTACGTCCCTGCTCGATGTGCACGAGCATGCCCTTACTGACCCCGGAGCGAGCGGCCGGAGTCTCCAGGGACCACCCCTGGGCCAACCGCGCAGCGCGCACCGACAAGCGATGACAAGACACCTGGTCCAGACTCTGTCGCGAAACCCACGCAGCCTGGGTCGACATCCCCATGCCCGCTGATCACCGACAGGCCCGACTTCGCGGCGCACCCGCAGCACATGCCCCGGACCGCTGTGACCACGGGAAGGCCCGCACTGCGCAGGGCTGGCGGTGCCCGCGCCCGACCAGAAGGACTTCGCGGTAAGGGCTGCCGGGAGAAGGGGGACGGGCGCCCCGCGCGGTGGTGCGGTGGCGCGGTCCGGGAGCGGACGGCGGGCGTCCGGCCCTCCGCTCGCCTAGGCTGAACCGATGTTCAGCCCCGAAGGCCCCCGCCTGCGTGAACTGGCCGTCCAAGCGCTGTCGTCCGTGGAACGCGGCTACGACCTCCTCGCGCCGAAGTTCGACCACACCCCCTTCCGTACGCCCGACTCGGTGCTCGACGCCACCGCCTCGGCGTTGTGGCGGGCGGGCCCCTTCGGCTCCGGGCTCGATCTGTGCTGCGGCACGGGGGCGGGCGTCGACGTGCTGAGGCAGGTCTGCGAGGAGACCGTCACCGCGGTGGACTTCAGCGCCGGCATGCTGGACGTCGCGCGGGCGCGCACCCGGCCGGCGGGGCCACCGGTCACCTGGGTGCGGGCGGACGCCCGGGCGCTGCCGTTCGGGCCGGTCTTCGACCTGGTGGTGAGTTTCGGGGCGTTCGGACACTTCCTGCCGCGGGAGCTTCCGGGCCTGTTCGCGCAGGTCCACTCGGTGCTGCGACCGGGCGGGCGCTTCGTCTTCCCCGTGGTGGCCCCGCCCCGGCCCGGCTCGCTCACCCACGGGATGCTGCTGGGATTCGACGCCGCGATGCGGGTGCGCAACGCCGTCCGGCGTCCGCCGTTCGTCATGTACTACCGCGCCGTCCGCTTCGGCGACTGGGAGCGCGCGCTGACCCGGTCCGGCTTCCTGGTGGAGTACTGGGCGCTGCCCGAGTTCGGGTGGCGACGGGACGGCAGTCCCAGGGTCCGGCTGGTCGTGGCGCGGCGGCCCGAGGCGTAACGGGTTCGCCGCCCCTTTCACGGCGGCTGGACCGCCGGCGCGGCACTGGACGCCGTACGGCGGGGACGCGCCGGCGGCGCGCAGCCGGTGCGCGCGCTCACCACCCACTTCGCGGTCACCACCCTCGCCGACGCCCTGCCGCCCGCGCTGTACGCCCGTCGGCGCATCCCGCGCCCGGTGCCCACCGCCGAACCGTCGACGCACTTCACCGACGCCCTGGACGACGGGGCGCCGCGGGGCTGGGCCCTCGTCCGCATCCGCACCGAGCACGCGGGCGGCGGCTGGGCGGTCGACGACAGCGCGGTGTGGTCGTCGGGGCTGCGGCTGCCGGCGACGGGCCGCCGGGCCCGGGTGGTCCGGGCCCGGCGGAACCCCGGAGCGCCCGCTCAGAGCGCGGCCGGCACCGTGAACTCGTAGACCAGGGCGTCCTGTTGGGCGTCCATGACCAGCTCGGTGATCTCCAGCGGGCGGGCGTGCTGGTCGTGCACCCGCCGGGTGACCCGGACCGACGGTGTCCCCGCGATCCGGGTGATCGTGTCGCGGTGGTGCAGGGTCAGCCCCGCCCGGCGCATCCAGTCGTAGGCCCGCCGCAGCTCGGCGGCGCCCGTGCCGTCGGCGCGGTCGCGGTAGCGGCCCAGCTCCTCGACCTCCGCGAGGGCCACGGCGGAAAACGATGTCACGGCCGTCCGCAGTTCCCGGCCGTCGGCCGACACGGCCCAGTAGCGGTGGACCAGCGTCGGCCGGGCGGGGGCCACCAGCAGCGCCTCGGCGTGCCCGGGCGGCGGAGCCTCCCAGGTGACGGTGGCCCGGGTGACCGCGGACCGGGCGGCCCACCGGGCGCCGACCGGGAAGCCGGAGGACGCGGGGGTCTCCACCGGCAGGCCGGGCAGCGTCGCATGGCTGCCCCGCCGGTCGGTGGCGACCAGTCCGTCCCGGCGCAGGGCCTGCAGCGCCTGCCGTATGGTCTCCCGGCTGACACCGAAGTGCTCGGCCAGGTGCCGCTCGCCGGGGAGGCGTTCGCCGGGCGGTATCGTCCCGTCGCGCAGCTCGCCGAGCAGTTCCGTCGCGATCCGCCGGTAGAGGGGCTCCCCTTCGGCGAGCGGGTGGTCGTGCGGGGTGGTGCGGGCCATGCCGCGCCTCCTGTTGGTGACGGTCCGTAGCCGTGCGGGCTCATTGCGCCACCAGATCTAGCATTGGTCTAAACCACGAGGGAAGAGGGGGCCGGCAGTTCGGCCGGAACGGCACCGGGCGCCACCCCCTCCCGCGCCCGTCACGTGGCGCTCGCGGCCCCGCAACGCCGTACGGGCCGTCGCCGCGGTCCTGACCGAAAGCCTACGGGTGGCCGCCCCGGCCACCCGTCGCCCGCCCCGGACGCCTCAGATGTACGACCGCATCCAGCGCAGCTTGGCCGCCTCCTGGAAGGGGCCGCCGCCCTCGTGGTCGTTGAAGTCGTACACCTCGATCGCCTTGTCCTCGTGGGCCCAGGCGTTGAACGCCCCGAAGACCGTCGACGGCGGGCAGGTCTGGTCCTCCAGGGCCGCCGAGAACAGGGCGGGCGCACTGCCGCGGGCGGCGAAGTGCACGCCGTCGAAGTAGGACAGGGTGCGCAGCGCCTCCCCGGTGCGGCCGCGGTGCGTCTTGAGGTAGAGGCCGATCTCCCGGTACGGGTGCCGGTCCGTGAGCGTCGCCGCGCGCGGGAAGTCGCACAGGAAGGGCACGTCGGGCGCGACGCCCGCCAGGTCCGGGACCAGTCCGCCCACGGCGAGGGTGATGCCGCCGCCCTGACTGGCGCCGACGGCCACCGTGCGGCTCGCGTCGGTCAGCGGGTGCGACCGCGCCGCCTCCACCGCGCGCACGGCATCCGTGAACACCCGGCGGTAGTAGTAGTTCTCGGGCGCGTCGATCCCGCGCGTCATGAACCCGGGGTACGCCGGCCCGCCGCCCACCGGGTCCTCGGTGCCGCCGCCGGCACCCCAGGCGCTGCCCTGGCCCCGGGTGTCCATCACGAAGTGGGCGCGGCCCGTGGACGCCCACAGCAGGTGCTCGTGGGGCAGCCCGCGGCCACCGCCGTAACCGATGAACTCCACCACCAGCGGCAGCGGGGCGTCGGCTTCGGCGCCGGCGGGCAGCGTCAGCCAGCCCTTGACCGGGTGGCCGCCGAACCCGGCGAACGTCACGTCGAAGACCCGCACCGTGGACAGCCCGGTGTCGACCGGCTCGAAACGGGCGTCCAGGTCGTGCTCGCGTGCCTCCTGGAGCGTCTTGGACCAGAACGCGTCGAAGTCCTCGGGCGCCGGGGACGTGCTGCGGTACTCGCGGAGTTCGTCGAGCGGGAGGTCGAACAGGGCCATCGAAGACCGCCTTCGTGAAGGGACCGTGCGGAGCGAGGACACGGTACGTGGATCACCGGGGCGCTGGCCAGAGGTTCTCCGGATATCCGCAGGTGAAGTGTGTAGAAAGCGGTTGTCCCGGGTGGTGGCGTTCGCGGGGTTCGGTAGGGGGTGCGGTCGGCGTTCTCAGACCCCTCGGCGGGTCCACCGCGGTTCCGTGCGCGCCCAGGCCCGCTCCCACTCCGCCAGGCGGCGCCGCATGGCCGCGCCGCGCACCGCGCGGTGGGCGAGCAGCACCACGGCCGCGGCGCCTCCCGCGGCGCCGGTTCCCAACTCGCGTTCGCATCCCGACCTCCTCGCCGCCACCGCGGCCGAGGGTGTGTTGGACGGCCGGAGGGGCGGCGCCGGCGACTTCCTCCGCGGCGCGCACCGCACGCGGAACGGCCCCGGCCGGGTGCCCGGGCGGGGCCGGCGCGAAACGGACGCCCCGCTACTGGGTGCCCCACCGCCGGGATGCCCCACCGCCGCCGGGGCGCCCCTTAGCAGCACTCCCCGCCTCCCGCGGACCGTGCGCCGGTCAGCCGAAGCGCTCGATGCGGATCCGGTCCACCGGCTGCCCGGCCGCCACCAGCAGTCTTGAGGCATGTTCGGCGAAGGAATTGGAGCCACACACATAGGCCTCCCACCCACCGGGAGGCGGTTCGGCCATCAGCGGCGCCACATGTGCGGCCGCCATACGTCCGACGGCCACACCCTCCGGCGCGCTCCGTGTGAACACCGTCGTGGTCTCCGCGCCCAGCTCCCGCGCGTAGATCAGCTCCTCGGGACTTCGCGCCGACACCAGCAGCCGCAGCGGCAGGGCCAGGCCCCGGGCCCGGTGGTGCCGCACCATCGACATCAGCGGGACCACACCGGAGCCCGCGCCCACCAGCAGCGCGGGCCGGTCGCCGGGCCAGGCGAAGAAACCGCTGAGCGGGCCGCGCACCTCGACCCGGTCACCGGGCCGGGCCACCGTGTGGAACCAGCCCGACACCTCGCCGCCCTCGACATGGTCCAGGGTCAGCTCGACGTGCCCCGAGTCGTCGGGAGCGGACGCGATCGAGTAGTGGCGCTGGGCCGTGTAACCGTCCTCGGCGGTCAGCCGCAGCATCAGGTGCTGGCCGGGCACGTGGCCCGGCCAGCCGGGCACCGCGAACCGGAACGTCGCCGCGCGCGGGGTCTCCCGGCGGATCCCGGTCAGTGTGGCCGTCCGCCACACGGAGGCGGCCTGCTCGCTCACACCGACGCGTCCGGGCACGGCGAACCGCGTCGGCGGGGTGAAGCGCTCCGGTGCGGGCGGTGTCGACGGCGTCGTCCGCGTCGTCCGCGTCGTCCGCGTCATCTGCTCAGTCACCGGAGTACCGCTGCTCCTCCCAGGGGTTGCCGCGCGCGTGGTAGCCGTTGCCCTCCCAGAAGCCCGGCTCGTCGTGGTCGAGGAGCCGGAGCCCCGCGATCCACTTGGCGCTCTTCCAGAAGTACAGGTGCGGCACCAGCAGCCGCGCCGGGCCGCCGTGCTCGGCGGGCAGCGGCCGGCCGTCGTACTCCCAGGCGATCCAGGCCCGGCCGCCGGTCACATCGGCGAGCGGCAGGCTGGTGGTGTACCCGGTGTGCGCGTACGCGACCACATGTGTCGCCGACCCATGAGGTCGGACCACATCCAGGAAGGCGTCGAGCGAGACACCGCCGAACCGCACCCCGAACTTCGACCAGCTCGTCACACAGTGGATGGCGCCCTCGTACGCCGAGGCCGGCAGCGCGTGTGCCTGCTCCCAGTCCCAGGTGCGGGGCTCGGCCACCATCCCGTCGATCCGGAACGTCCAGTCGGCGGGCGCGAGGTCGGGGGTGACCTCGGCGGACAGGACGGGCCATTCGTCGCCCGCGTCGTACTGACCGGGCGGCAGACCGGGATGGTCCACGCGGGGGCGGCCGGTGAAGCCTCGGGTGATGTTCACGTGATCGGCGATTCCGTTGCGAGTGGTGCTCAAGTGTTTCCGTGCTCAACGGTACGCGGTGCCCGCCACCGGAGTGCCGCCAGGCCGTTCACGGCCGCGCGGGCCGCTCCGCCCCGGAGCCGGGCTCCGCCCCGGAGCCGGGCTCCGCCCCGGAGCCGGGCCACGCGTTGTAGCGCTCCAGATACCCGGCGAACCGGCACAGGTCCGCCTCCGGCCAGTCCGTGAGCCGCTCCCCGAAGGCGGCCCGGCGGCTCTCGGTCACCCGGTCCAGGACGCTCCGGCCGGCCGGCGTCAGCCGCACCACCTGCACCCGGTGGTCCTCCGGATCCGGGCGCCGCTCGACGAGCCCGGCCCGCTCCAGGGCGGTCACCTGGCGGCTCACCGTCGACTTGTCCAGCGCGTAGTGGGCGGCCAGGTCGGTGGCCCGGCGGCCGCCGCTCGTCTCCAGGTGCCCGAGCAGCGTGTACGACACCAGCGACAGCTCCGGGTGCATGCGCCCGGCGGACGCGCGGGCCCGGCGCGCGAAGACCGTCATCTCGCGCTGGATGGCCTCCACGGCCTCGGCTGCGTCCATCCGTACACCTCCCTGCGCGGTTCCCGGCCCCGCATGCACCGTACAACCGCGGAGATCGTCGGGTAGTGTGTCCGTCCGGCCGCGGATCGACCCGGCCGGGACGCCGAGGGAGGTGAGACCCATTACCGCTGTGTCAGGTCGGGTGCTCTCCCTCGAAGTGACGCGGACCACCGGCAACAGGTGACCGCGAGAGCGCCCTTCGGCTTCCGAAAGGCTCAGGGCTCTTGCCGCACACGCCGTCTCCGTCTCCCTCATCCCCTCCGCCCGCTTCGTCCCCGGACGCCGTCGTGGCCGCGCTGCGCGCCGCCGGCTGCGTCTTCGCCGAGGACGAGGCCGAGCTGATCCTCGACGCCGCCCGCACCCCGCGCGACGTCGCCGCGATGGTCCGGCGCCGGGCGGCCGGACTGCCCCTCGAACTCGTCGTCGGCTGGGCCAAGTTCCACGGCCGGCGCATCACCGTGGAACCGGGTGTCTTCGTCCCCCGCCGCCGCACCGAGTTCCTCGTCGAACAGGCGCTGGCGCAGTCCCCCGCGGCGGCCGTCGTCGTGGACCTGTGCTGCGGCTCGGGCGCCGTCGGCGCGGCCCTGGCGGCCGGACTCGGCGACGTCGCCCTGCACGCCGCCGACATCGATCCGGCCGCGGTGCGCTGCGCCCGCCGCAACGTCGCCCCACTGGGGGGACAGGTCCACCGGGGCGACCTGTTCGAGGCGCTCCCCGAAGAGCTGCGGGGCCGTGTCGACATCCTCGCGGCCAACGTGCCGTACGTGCCCAGCGACGAGATCGGACTGCTGCCCCCGGAGGCCCGCGACCACGAACCGCGGGTCGCGCTCGACGGCGGCGCGGACGGCCTCGACGTGCTCCGCAGGGTCGCCGCCGGGGCGCCCGGATGGCTCGCGCCCGGCGGCTGCCTCCTGGTGGAGACCGGCCGCGGCCAGGCGCCCGCCGCCGTCGACGCCTTCACCACCGCCGGACTGCGGACCCGCCTGGCGGTCTGCGAGGAGCGGTACGCCCATGTCGTGGTCGGCGTCCAGCCGTAGAAGGCGGGAAGCCGGGAGCCGGGGGCCAGCAGCCGGAAGCCGGAAACGGGAGCCGGACGAACCCCTCTCCGGCCCCCGGCCCCCGGGCGCCAGCCGTCAGCTGTCAGCTGTCAGCTGTCAGCTGTCAGCTGTCAGCCGCCAGCTGTCAGGCGTCCGGTGCTGTCGCCCGGGCGATGAGCAGGGCCACGTCGTCCGCGTTGTCGGGTTCGTGCAGGGTGCGCAGGAGGAGGTCGCAGACCTCCTCCAGAGACTCGCCGGGGTGGTCCAGCAGGGTGAGCAGCCGGTCCAGGCGCTCGTCCAGTGTGTGCCGGCGCGTCTCGACGAGACCGTCGGTGTAGAGGACCAGCCGGTCGCCCGGCTCCAGCTCGACGGCGGTCGTGGAGAACGCGACACCGCCCACGCCCAGCGGCACCCCGGTGGGCAGATCGAGCAGTTCGGGGGCGTGTCCGGCACGGACCCGGGCCGGCGGCAGATGCCCGGCGTTGGCGATGAGGCACTGGCGCTCACGGGGGTCGTGGACGACGTACACGCACGTGGCGATGGCCTGGTCCAGGCCGCTGGTGATCCGGTCCAGGTGCTCCAGGAGCACGGCCGGATCGAGGTTGAGGGAGGCCAGGGTGTGGGTCGCCGTGCGCAGTCGGCCCATGGTGGCCGCCGCGGGGATGCCGCTGCCCATCACGTCGCCCACGACCAGGGCGGTCCTGCCGCCCTCCAGCGGGATCACGTCGAACCAGTCGCCGCCCACCTCGCTGGTGGCGCCCGCAGGCTGGTAGCGGGAGGCGACCTCGAGCCCGCCCGTGACGGGCGGATGGCTCGGCAGCAGACTGCGCTGCAGGGTGAGGGCGGTGTCGCGGGCGTTCTGGTACCAGCGGGCGTTGTCGATGTGGACGGCCGCGCGGGACGCCAGCTCCCGCGCGAGCAGCAGGTCGTCCTCGTCGAACGGACGGGGGTTGCGGGTGCGGATGAGGTCGAGCGCGCCCAGTACCTCCCCGCGGGCGATCAGCGGCACCGCCAGGTACGAGTGGACGCCCGCCCGGGCCAGCAGCTCGGCCGCCTCGGGCGAACGGGCGATCCGCGCCAGGTCCTCGTCCTTCACCTGCGGCACCATCACGGGCAGCCCGGTGCGGACGCACTGGGTGATCAGCCGGTCCGGTGCGTACCGGGTCACCCGGCCCGGCGGATCGGCCGCCTCCGGCACATCGGGGGAGTCCACCCAGCGGACCGCGAGCGCCCGGATCACCGCCGGCTCGGCGGGGCCGAGGGTGCTGCGGCGGCCCTGCACCACCGCGTCCAGCAGATCCACCGCCGCCGCGTCGGCCAGCTCGGGGACGGCCACGTCGGCGAGCTCGCCCGCCGTGCGGTCCAGGTCCAGGGCGGTGCCGATCCGGGCGGAGGCGTCGGCGATCACGGCCAGCCGGCGCCGGGCGGTCTCGGCCTCCAGACTCGCCCGGTACTGCTCGGTGATGTCCACCACCGACACGGCGACCCCCAGCACCGAGCCGAGCGCGTTCTCCAGCCGGTACAGGGAGACCGACCAGGCGCGGTCCTCCTCCGGATCGGCCGGGGTGCGGCCGGTCATGGATTGGTCGACGACGGGGCGTCCGGTGTCCAGCACCTGGCGCGCGATGTCCTCGATCGCGTCGGCGTCCACCAGGGGCAGCACCTCGCGGATCGTGCGGCCCAGATGGTCCGCGGCGGTAAGGCCGTTGATCTGCTCCAGCGCCGGATTGACCGAGACGTACCGCAGGTCGGCGCTCAGCACGGCCAGCCCGATGGGGGACTGGGCGACGATCCGGGTGGACAGGGCGACGTCCTGCTCCAGACGGCGCACGGTCGCCTGGTCCACCGCGAGGCCGAGGGCGTACACCTCCCCGCGGTCGTCCAGCAGCCGCATGTTGCGGAACTCCACCAGCCGGGTGCCGCCGTCCTTGCGCCGGATGGGGAAGGCCCCGGCCCAGCTGCGGCCGGTGCGCATGACGTCGGCGAACAGTTTCACCACGAGGTCCAGGTGCTGCTCATGCACCATGATCCGGGCGGCGTACTGGCCCAGCGCCTCCCGCGCGCTGTAGCCGAACAGCTCCTCCGCCTGGGGGCTCCACAGGACGATCCGCCCCTCGGTGTCCAGGACCACCGAGGCCACGCGCAGCACGTCGAGCAGGCCGCTGGGACGCACCGGCCCGCGCACCGGTCCGTCGCCGTCGGCCGGGGGTGACCCCGCTGCACTCATCCCACGCCCCGCCTTCGCCGATCCTCACGGCACGCCGTCACGGTGCCGACACCCCTTGTTGTACCGCGCGCGGGGGCTGTTTTCCGCCGCTCCCGCCGTCCTGTTTCCAGCTTCTCCCACCATCGTGGCGGGCGCCCGCGAAGGCGTCACCGCGGCAGGGGCGTGCGGGTAGTGCTCACCGGCGGCCGGTGATTTGCTGAGTGGGGTACGGGGGATGGGGGTAGGCGGCGTGGATACGAGAGGAGCGATCACGATGGGCAGTGAGCGACCGCACCCGGAATCCGTCTCGGTCGAGATCAGCGGCTGCAGCAAGGACGACGCCCGCATCGTCTTCGACACGCTGTGCGCCTGCTTCGCGTCGGACCGGTGCTCCGACGACGTGCCGGAGGAGTTCTCCGACACCCGCCCGACGGTCTGGCTGGGCACCTTCGACGTCTCCGACACGCACGAGGGCGCGCGCCCGGCCGCCCGGCTGTCCGCGTCGGTCGACGCCGACGTGCACGGCGGCTACTGGGCGATCGACCGGTTCCGCACCACCCTGCACTCCCTGTTCACGGTGCACGACCTGAGCACGGTGCCGGGGGACCAGGAGGAGGAGCTGCACGTCCGTCTCGAAAGCCGGTGACCGCGACGCCTTCCGTCCCCGTGTCCCTGTGCCCTCCGTCACGCTTATGCAACTAGTTGCATAAAGCGGTGGGCGTGCCTTACAACTACAGGCACGACACCGCGTGCACGGAGGGCCCGATGAGCCGTTACCCCCATCTGCTGACCCCGCTCGACCTGGGCTTCACCACCCTGCCCAACCGGGTCCTCATGGGCTCCATGCACGTCGGCCTGGAGGAGGCCGAGGGCGGCTTCTCCCGCATGGCCGAGTTCTACGCCGCCCGCGCCCGCGGCGGCGTGGGCCTCATCGTCACCGGCGGCATCGCCCCCAACGACGAGGGACGGCCCTACGAGGGCGGTGCCCGGCTCACCACCGGCGCCGAGGCCGAGCAGCACCGGACCGTCACCGAGGCCGTGCACCGCGAGGGCGGACGCATCGCGATGCAGATCCTCCACTTCGGCCGGTACGCCTACCACCGCGACCTGGTCGCCCCCAGCCCGATCCAGGCGCCCATCAGCCCCTTCCCGCCGCGTGAGCTCACCGACGCCGAGGTCGAGCGCACCGTCGACGACTACGCCCGCGCCGCCCGCCTCGCCCGGCAGGCCGGCTACGACGGCGTGGAGATCATGGGCTCCGAGGGCTACCTGATCAACGAGTTCATCGCCGCCGGGACCAACCACCGCACCGACCGCTGGGGCGGCTCCTACGAGAACCGCATGCGCTTCCCCGTCGAGATCGTCCGCAGGGTCCGTGAGGCCGTCGGCGAGGACTTCATCGTCATCTACCGGCTCTCCATGCTGGACCTGGTGCCCGGCGGCTCCACCCTGGACGAGGTGATCACGCTGGCCAGGGCCGTCGAGGCGGCCGGCGCCACCATCATCAACACCGGCATCGGCTGGCACGAGGCCCGCATCCCCACCATCGCCACCTCCGTGCCGCGCGGTGCGTACACCTGGGTGACGCAGCGGCTCATGGGCGAGGTGTCGGTCCCGCTGGTCACGACCAACCGCATCAACACCCCCGAACTCGCCGAGCAGCTGCTCGCCGAGGGCCGCGCGGACATGGTGTCGATGGCCCGCCCAATGCTCGCCGACCCCGATTTCGTCGCCAAGGCCGCCGACGGCCGCCCGGAGGCCATCAACACCTGCATCGGCTGCAACCAGGCCTGCCTCGACCACACCTTCAGCGGGCAGATCACCTCCTGCCTGGTCAACCCGCGCGCCTGCCACGAGACCGAACTGGTGCTGGCCCCCACCCGCCGCCGCAAGCGGATCGCGGTCGTCGGCGCGGGACCGGCCGGCCTCGCCTGCGCGGTGAGCGCCGCCGAGCGCGGCCACGACGTGACCCTGTTCGACGCCGCGAGCGAGATCGGCGGGCAGCTCAACGTGGCCCGCAAGGTCCCCGGCAAGCAGGAGTTCGACGAGACCCTGCGCTACTTCCGCACCCGCCTCGCCGAACTGGCCGTGGACGTCCGCCTCGACACCCGCGTCACCGCCGCCGACGTCACCGGCCACGACGAGGTCGTCGTCGCCACCGGCGTCACCCCGCGCGTCCCCGACATCCCCGGCATCGACCACCCCAGCGTGCTCGGCTACCTCGACGTGCTCCGCGACGGCGCCCCCGTCGGCGACCGCGTGGCGGTCCTCGGGGCGGGCGGCATCGGCTTCGACGTCGCCGAGTTCCTCACCGACGGCGGCGACAAGGCGCACGAGGACCCCGAGACGTACTTCCGCCAGTGGGGCGTCGACCTCGACTACCGCGCCGCCGGCGGCCTCGCCGCGCCCGAGCGCCCGGCCCCGCCGCGCACCGTCCACCTGCTCCAGCGCAAGACGACCAAGGTCGGCGCCGGACTGGGCAAGACCACCGGCTGGATCCACCGCACCGAACTCCGGCACCGCGGCGTCACCATGGTCCCGGGAGTGCGCTACGACCGGATCGACGACGCCGGACTGCACGTCACGGTCGACGGCGAGAGCACCGTCCTGGAGGTCGACACCATCGTGCTGTGCACCGGCCAGGAGCCGCGCCGCGACCTCTACGAGGAACTCCTCGCCGCCGGGGCGCCCGTGCACCTGATCGGCGGAGCCGACGTGGCCGCCGAACTGGACGCCAAGCGCGCCATCAAGCAGGGCACGGAGCTGGCGGCGGCGCTGTAGGCAGGCCGCGGGCCGTCCCTAGGATGAGGCCATGTCACTCCCGCACGCGATCCTCACCGCCCTGCTCGAGAAGCCGTCGTCGGGGCTGGAGCTGACCCGCCGGTTCGACAAGTCGATCGCCTACTTCTGGTCCGCGACGCACCAGCAGATCTACCGCGAGCTGGGAAAACTGGAGGCCGAGGGCCTGATCCGGGCCCTGCCCTCCGACCAGCCGGCCCGGGGGCAGAAGCGGGAGTACGAGGTGCTGCCCGCGGGGCGGGACGAACTGGCCCGCTGGACCGCCGCCTCCCAGGACCCCAAGCCGCTCAGGGATGTGACGCTGCTGCGGCTGAGGGCGGCGGCGGTCGTCGGCACGACGGGCCTGGAAGCCGATCTGCGGCGCCACCGCGAGCTGCACGAACGGCAGCTGGCGACGTACCTGGAGATCGAGCAGCGCGACTTCCCGCCCGGCAAGGACGGGCCGGAGGACCGGCTGCGGCATCTGGTGCTGCGGGCCGGCATCGACCTGGAGACCTTCTGGACCCAGTGGCTCGACCACGCGCTGTCGGAGTTCGCCCGCCTGCCGGAGCCGGACGGCCCCGGACGGCCGGGCGCCCGGGAGACCTGACACCCGGCGGGACGGGACGACGCCGGCCGCCCGACCGGAGCGCGTCGGACGTGAAGGCGGCCGGCGCCGGCTCTACAGGTGACGCGGAGCGCCGCGCCGGCGCAGGTACCAGGCCGTGGCCACGAGGCCGGTGCCGACCAGCGCGCCGCCCGCCACCAGCGTCACCGTGCCGTAGTCCCGCGCGCCGCCGCCGATGCCGCCCATCACCCCGCGGGACGGCGAGGCAGTCGGGGACACCGAGGGGCTGGGCGCCGGGGTGACGACGACGGACTGCCGGCCCGCCGTGCTGCCGTTCGAGCACACCACGATCACCGTGTACGTGCCCGCGCCGACGTTCGACCAGGCGGCGGACTGACCGGCGCTCGTCCCCGACAGCGCCACCTGACGGCCCTGGGAGAAGCTCGTCTGGCTGCTGTTGAGCAGCGAGGCGGTGCCCCAGTGGCCGTTGACCTGGGTGCACGCGCTGGTGGCGACCGAGACCGTCGACCCGGTGGTGTTGACGGAGATCCCGGGAGCCGCCGCGGCCGGACCGGCCAGGGCGAGCGCCAGCGTGGCGGCGGCCGCCACGGCCGGACCGGAGCGGATCAGGGACTTGGAGTTGCGCATGTCGGCTGCCTTTCGGCGGCACGGCCGGCGGTACATCCCTTGCGCCGCCGAGTCGGGGAACGCCCGTGCTGCCACGAGGCCAGCCAAAGGGCAGCCGGCCGGTGGCGCACTCCGGCCGCCGCCGGGCAGGTGACGCCGTCCCCCTTCCGCCGGTACCCGGTACCCGGGATCCGGTCAGCGCCGGGTGCCCGTCGTCACCGTGCGCTCCGCGGAGAAGCCGCCCCAGGTCCCGTCCGGCAGCATCGCCCGGATCCGCACCCGGTGGGTGACCCCGTCCTCCCGGCCCACGTAGAAGCGGTACGCGGCCCGGTCGCGCGGTGCGTCACCGCCGTAGACGAGTGACGTGGCGACACGGCCGTCCAGGCGCACCTCGTACTCGGTGATCACCCCGTCCACGCGCGGCGGCACCCAGCTGAGGGCGATGTGATGGGCGCCGTCGGACCACTGGCTCGTGGCGCGGAAACCGGTGGGGGCGGTGGCCCGGCCGTCCGCGCCGCCCGCCGTGGTGAGACGGACGGTGGCGGCGGGCGGGGAGAGGTTGTCGGCCGCGTCGCGGGCCCGGACGGTGAAGGCGTAACGGGTGCCCGGCCGCAGCCCCGTGACCACGGCGGCCCGCCCGCTGCCGCCGACACTGTGGATCTTCCTGCCACCCTGGTACACGTCGTACGACACCACGCCCCGGTCGTCCGTCGAGGCGGACCACGACAACTGGGCCGCCCTGCTCCCCGCGGCCCGCCCGCGCAGTTCCGCCGGACGGGTGGGAGCGGTGGCGTCGGCCGCGGCCGCCCCGGGTGTCGTGGCCCGGACCTCCCGGCTGGGCGGCCCCAGCCGCCCGTCCGTGTCCCGGGCCCGCACGGTGAAGACGTAGGCGGTCGAGGGCCGGAGCCTGGTGACATCCACCATGTGCTCGGAGCCGGGGACCTCCTTGACCTTTGTGCTGCCCCGGTACACCTCGTAGTGGCTCACCCGCGTGTCGGCGGCGGTGACCGCGTTCCACATGACATGCACGCTGGTGGCACTGCCGGCCTCGGCCGTGACACCGGTCGGCACTCCGGGCGGCCGCTCACCGCCCGCGTCGTCCGAGCCGCCCCAGCGGCAGGAGACGATCAGCAGGAGGACCCCGCAGAGCGCGAGGAGGCGCCGCGGAAACACGGCTGGGGGAACGCCACGCACGACTCTGCCTCCCGGGGCGGCACACGGGAACG